>CAZLZI010000028.1:0-12334 GCA_964563965.1 uncultured Candidatus Saccharibacteria bacterium | reverse complement strand
CTAACTCATTAAGTTCTTCGTATGTCTACACTCTGCCAAATCATGTCACCGATGCACCAAGTGCTAACCACGTATTAACATGGCAAACAGGTAACGTACTGCAATGGGAACCAATTAGTGGTATAGGACCAACAGGAGATATAACTTATGTTGGTGATTGTGATGAGGATGACTGTTTCACTGCCGATGGCCTTGGAAATAACCTCTACTTTGAAGGAGCTACGCCAGATGCACATGAAATCATACTTACTGGTGCAGAAGCCACTACAGATAGAACTATAACCTTACCAAATGCCACAGGCACAGTTGCTCTGGGAACTGGTACAGATACATATCTAACATTTTGGGATGGTACAAATACGATGTCTGGTGCGGCTGCGCTTACCTATAATACAGGCACAGGTGAATTAACTGGGACGGACGACCTGTCAGTTAACTTAAGCGGAGCTGAAAACTTCAGACTAACATCAGATCTTGCTACAGCGTCAGTAAATATTTTTGAACTGATTGCCACGCCATCGATTACGGCTGGTACAAAATACGGGCTATACTTCCAACAAGCAGACAGTGCCAATGCACAGGGGTTAAATGCAGGAGTTGTTGTTGAAAACAGTGATGCAAATCTAGTTATAAATGATGCGTTCTTAATAACCACGGCAGCTGGTGGTATTACAGATGCAATTGATGCTTCCGATGACCAGATAAACAACGCGTTAAATCTTGGTAGCAATACAATAACCGGCGCAGGTTACCTAATAACATCTACGGCATCTGGCTTAAATATTAATTCAACCAGCGCTAATTTAGCATTAACGACTACAACATCCGGAGATATAACTGCAACTCCAGCAGTCGGTACAGGTAACTTCCACGTGCTTACAGGCAATTTAAGGGTGGGTAATGGTACTTCACCTGATGTAACTCTAAACGGCGAAGATGCCTATGTAGAAGGAACACTAGAAGTGGATGGAGCAGTTAGACTAGATAGTAGTGCAACCGTAGCAGGTAATTTAAGTGTAGGGAATGGCTCCCCTAGCACTGCTTTAGATGGCGAGGACGCTTATGTTGAAGGAACTTTGGAAGTTGACGGCGCGGTAAGATTGGATAATCTAACTACTAACGGGCTTGTTACTGTCTCAAGTGGTATCCTCTCCTCCTCTACTACAATCGGCAGTACGTATATTACAAATGATGACTTGGATTTTATCGACTTTCAAAATGCTCTTGATCTAGATGCTAACTTAACCGTAGCACAAACAACATATACTTGGGCACAAACTTACACTGGTACCGGTACAGGTTATACTTATACCTCAACCGGTGCATCCGGAGTAGCTGCAAATTTTGTTGCTGGCTCTGGGGCTACACAGCTTCAGCTGTCATACGATGGCAGTAACTATGTACAGTTTGATGTAGCAAGTACCGGCATCTTAACTTTATCAGAATCGGGTATTGATATCGCAAGTTTTGGCGAAGGTCAGATTGCATTTGATGTTCCTACAGCCTTTAATGCAGCTGGAGATGCAGCCTTTGCTTATGATCTTATCCTAACAAATCAAACCTCGACAAAAATTGAAAGCTATGGCCCATTAACTATTGAAGCTGGAGAAAATTTTGAAAACAATAATTTAACTCTCAAGACATACGGTACAGGAGATATGGTTTTTGATCTCCCTGCTACAGGTACAGCTATTTTCCAAGGAGCGCTATCGTTTGACACTCAAATTGCCTTTAGTGCAAATGATACAACACCAAGTGTAGCTGCTGGTTCGCATTTCGTCACTGCTAATACTGTAGCTGCAGGAGATGTAACTAATTTTGATAGCGGAACTGCAGGTCAGATTATATTTGTTGAAATTGGTGATGACTATACCGACTTTGATTGTACTGCCAATGCCAACTTCAACTGCGGCAGTGGTGATATTGATAATTTAGTTACGGGTGATTTTACTTATTGGTTATATGATGGCAGTGAATGGAATCTTCTAGGTTGGGTAGATAAAAGTAATGATTACGGTGTAGCTGGGGGTGCCGACTTAGCAGAGCTTTATACCAGTACTGACAGCTTAGAGGCAGGCCAACTAGTCACGGTTGATATAAATCATGCTGGAAAAGTCAAAAAAACAACTACGCCTTATCAGAATGCATCGTTAGGCATTGTCTCGTCAGAACCAGGCTTATTGCTAGGACAAGGACAAGACTATGAAACAACTGCCTACCCCATCGCATTAGCCGGTAGAGTCCCTGTAAAAGTAAACAGTCAAAATGGACCTATCGCCATAGGTGATCCAATAACTTCTTCTGCTATAGCAGGAATTGGTATGAAAGCAACCCAAGCGGGAAGAATAATCGGGTATGCGCTGGAAAACTTCACTGGCAATGCAGGTACCGTATTGGTGTTTGTAAATAATACTTGGTATGACCCGCAAACAACATTAACCCCAGAAGGAAATCTAAACTTAAGTGGCGATCTAACTGTTCAGGGTGTCAATGTCATGGATACGATTAATACCTTAAGTGGGCTAACAAATACAAACAATAATACCGAGCAAATCGGGCAATTAGATACAGAAATAGGTACCCTACGAGGACAGGTCAACGATTTAGATGCAATAGTTAGAGACTTGATGGAAACCAATCAAGCATCCCAGAGCAGTGAATCTACACCATCAGTAACTGCAGTTAGTGATGTACTAGCGCTAATTGATGAATTTAAACTTTTTATAGCAGATCTTGGACTTAGTAGCAGTACGAATGGCGATGGTGAAGAAGTCCTTACTATAGCAAATAAATTAATTGCTCTTGATGACGCAACCTTTAGCGATGTAGCAATTAATGGTAAACTTAACCTCGGTTTTCTGGAGGTTAACGCACTCGATAACACTATTGGTATAGTTGGTCCGACTTGCTATAACGCAGATACGCAAGATCTTAATGCAGAAATGTGTGAAACACAAACTTTGTATTTCCAAAAAGAATTAACTGGAAGTATCGATTTCTTCGATACAGGTATTGTCTTTACTCCTGATGGAAGTATCATTGCACAGGGTGATGTCAAAGCAGCAACTGTAACAACGGATGAACTTATCATTGCAAATTCAACATTAGGTAGCGCCACCCTGCACGCAAACCAAACCAGTATTGAGATCGAAACTACAAAAGTGAAAGGAACTTCAAGAATATTTATAACCCCAACAACCTCAACACTTGGTAAAACACTATTTGTGCAATCGAAAGAAGCAAGCAGTAGCTTTACTGTCGAAATCGACTCACCTGCTTCAGAAGAAATCAAGTTTGATTGGTTTATAGTAAATGAAAATTAAGCGCATTCGCAAGTTTATTAACATACTTTTTCCTATAAGTATCGGGCTTTTTCTAGCAGCCATTCCAATCTTGTATCTGCAAGCAACCAAAACTAAAACTGCACAAGCAGGCTGGTATAATTCTGGGTGGACTTACAGAATGCGATTTGTCATAGATGAAGCCCAAGTAACAGAAACCAGCAATATCACTAATTTTCACTTGTTAATTAATAAGCGCATACATGAACTGTCAAAAGCACAGGCTAGTGGTAATGATATTATTTTTACATCCGGTGATGGAACAACAGTGCTACCACACGAAATTGAATACTTTAATAACGTCAGCGGCGAACTTACTGCGTGGGTGGAAGTTTCAACACTTAGTTACAATGCAGATACAGATATCTACATGTATTACGGCAACCCAACAGCCTCCAACCAACAACAACCAAGTCAAATGTGGGGAGCAGTTTCAAGCGGAGGCTTTAGTGCAACATACGTAGGCGCATGGCATTTAAACCAAGACCCCTCAGGTAGTGCGCCACAAATGCTTGACTCTACAGCTAATAATTATGATGGGACAACAAATGGCAGTATGACAGCAAGTAACGCAAGCAGATCACCTGTTCATCTTGGTGTAGGTAATAGTACAGATAACTCACAATACGTAGACCTAACTAATGGGGCAAATCTTAATTTTGGGGCCAACGAAGATTTCTCTCTACTACTCTGGAGTAAAGTAATAGACTCAGGATTTAGGAAAACAATAATCGGCAAGGCATCGGGCAACTACGAGCTAGCTGGGGTGGGCTTTGGTATTAACTATAGAGGAGATCTGGGTGATAAGAGATTGCAATTTAGAATAAATGATGCAACAAACACTACTTGGTCCAATATAAACAACACGGCAATAGATATTGGTGATGGTCAGTGGCACCATATGAGCATTTCAGCAGATCGAGATGGAGATGCAACAATTTATACAGACGGAACTAACTCAAGCTCTGGTTCTATCCTTAACGAAGATGGTGATTTGTCATCAGCAGACTCTCTACTCACACATAGACTTCGTGCAGGAATATCATCTGATGTTAACATCAGTGTTGATGAGATCTGGGTATTACAAGGAACTATCACAGCAGGCTTTGCAGAAACCACATATAACAATCAAGCTTCTAGTACATTCTTTAAAAGCGTCTCAAATGAACAAGTTCAGAAAGATCCCATACTTTTTCATAAATTTGATGAGAGTGCAACAGGAACTGCCAATGACACATCTCCCTATAACCATGATGGTACTGAAACAGGAGTTACCAGACTGACAGGTACAAACTGTATTGAAGGGGCGTGTCTTTCATTTGATAATACTGGGGATTATATCACGGTAAGCGACTCCAACCTTCTAGACTCAAATAATAGAGATTTCACACTTTCGGGGTGGGTGTATAGAAGTTCAAGTTCAGTGGCAGATGACACACTAATTGCTAAACGTAATGGTACTGCAAATAGCAACCAAGGGTATTTGCTATATATAAGGGACAGTGATGATAAATTGGTGTTTGAAGTCTGTGATGCTACCTCATCGTGTGATGAATATAGTTTGATCTCTACTTCAAGTATAGCAACTGATACGTGGACACAATTTGCGGTGGTTTGGGATGATGACAGTGCAACTAATTCTGAAATATACCTCAATGGGAAAGATGATGACCCTGATAATAACAATGATGTAGGAACTCTTGGGAATATTGGTGATTTATCTAATGCTGTAAGCCTAGTAATTGGAGCAGAGTCAGATTTAGGCTCACCTCATTATGGTAGGCTTGATGAAGTTAAAATCTATGGTTATGCCCGTACTGCTGCGGAAATCCTTGCAGATTACAATACACCATCTACAGAAAAAGGTACAAATATAGGTGTGATGGGCACTGATCTCCCCTCCCCTGCAGGGTTTTGGAAGCTTGATGAAGGCTACGGAGATACGACCTATAATGCAACCTCAAATACCGGAATCAATGGCAATCTTGGTGGCGGTACCACATGTCCTACAACAGGCGCATGTCCGACCCAATCACTAGCAGGTAAATTTGATAAAGCGTTGTCATTTGATGGCAGTGATGACTACGTTGAAGTAAGTGCTGCCAGTTCAATTAATCTCCAGTCCAAATCAGGCTATAGCGTCTGCGCATGGATTAACCCTACTTCCATCGGTGAAGGCTCTGCTGGAGAATTTTGGTCTAAAGGCAACTCTTACATGCGAATTAGTACCGGTAATGGTATACAAGCTGGTTTTGATTTAGCAACAACGGATGCCACACTTACTGCAACTAAAACGGTCAGTCTTGGTACTTGGAGTCACGTGTGTGCCGGTTGGACTGATGATAGCGACGATGAAATTACAATCTATGTAAATGGAGAAACTGCCGGAACTTCAGTAGCTACAGGTAATGGTTCTCCTAGTAATGATTCCGCTTCAAATATGTTTATTGGTGGTGATTCTAGCAATAACTTTCATGGAGTGATTGACAACGTTCGGATTTACACTCAGGAGCTTACAGCCAGTGAAGCAAAGGCTGATATGAATTATGCTAGTGCAACAAATTTTGGTACAGGTACGAGTGAAAGAGACGTAGTTGAGGGTACAGACTATACCACTAGTTTAGGCGCGTATTGGAACGCAGACGAGAATACGGGTTCTCTTTCCTATGACAAATCAGGAAATAATAACACCACAGACTCCTTTTCAACTCCATGGTCTACTGGGAAATTTGGGAGTGCTTTTGCATTTGACGGTACTGATGATGTAATTCAAATTACAGAAACAACACTTACAGATAAAGGCGCAACAACGGACTCCTACACACTTATGGCTTGGATAAAAACTTCAGCTAATTATTCAGCAAATGCATATGTTGTAGCAAAAAATGATGGGAGCGGGGCTTATCCATACGCACTGTATCTTAATTCATCTGAACAGGCATGCTTTCAGATATCGGACGGTACAAATTCTCCATCAGTTTGCGCAACCTCCCCTACCCTAGCGGATGGGAACTGGCATAATATAACAGGCAAAAGAGATGTTACTAACGATAGCCTATATATCTATATAGATGGTTATCCAGCGGCAGCGGCAACAACTGACAGCACCACAGCCACAACTGTAAACAATGACAAACTTACCTTTGGAAATGGTGGGAGCTCTTATACCACTTTTGATTTCAATGGAAGTATCGATGATATCAAGTTTTTTACTTCTTCTTTAACAAATGCGCAAATTGCCCAAGAAGTAAACCGAGGATTTCCTGTAGGCTGGTGGAAGTTTGATGAATGTACAGGGACAGATATAAATGACTCTGGGACTGGAGCAAATGATGGAACACTTACTGTAGGTGGGAGTGTTACCTATACAACTACGGGCACTTGTGGATCTGGAACGGCATCTGAATTCTGGCATGCAGGATCTTCAGGAAAATTTAGCTCTAGTGGAGCATTTGAAACGGATGACTACGTCACTGTAACAAATGCAAATGAAATCGACTTTGACATCGGACTTAGTCGAGGCTTGTCTCTCACCACTTGGCTTAAACCATTATCAGATGGAGAAGGCAATCTCGGTGAGTTTTTTGATAAAGGAACAAATAATTATTGTAGAACAAGCAATGAAACTGTAATAAATTCACTTACATATGTAGACATTGAATGTAATATTGACGGGTCTTCCGATATTTCTTTGAGTGCTACCAGTGTAATGCAACTAAGCACTTGGAATCATGTTGCGCTTACAGTCTCTGGCAACGATGGAGCACTATATATTAATGGGGTACTTAAAGACACAAGTACAGGCTCGGGAATTCCCGCTGGTACAGATACAAGCCCTATACTCATTGGCGGGGATACCAGTCGTAATTTTCATGGACTAATAGATGATATGAGACTATTTACCTATCCCCTATCCCAAGAGCAAGTGCAGTCCGTTATGAACGGTGGTAATGTTAACTTCAAACAAGAATGATACGCAAGTTTAATAGCCAGTAAACGACAATCAGCCGTATTTAAAACATAGAAACACCAACTACTTTGTACTCATCATATGCTAATGCTTTAGTTAAAGCTTTTCTCCAACACGCATACTTAAAGAGAACTGTCATGCTTTGACTTATTGAGTACAAAGAAGCTACTCAGGTATTAAGCATCTTACTAGCAACATAATGACTACTAACAGTTCTTAGCGCTATAGAATTTAAAAAAACGCATGTTATAATTTTGCCAATGGACAGATATCTTGAGGTTACAAAACTTATAGAAGAGGCTCAAGCAAAAGGTATTAATTTTGGTAAATCCAACCCATATAATCGACTGCGCTATTACACGAAAATAGGCCTACTTCCACACATGGAACGCAGACGAAACTCAACAGGCAGTATTGTGGGTCACTACCCCGAATGGGCATTAGACAGGCTCTTATATATTGAGAAGCAAAAAGATGAAGGTATGGAGAATGAAGAAATTTATAAGCGTATTCAAGAACAACAAGCAAAACAAAGCACTGTTAAAGCACTAGCTAATCCAAGATTACGAAGCAGATTAATAGTCTATTCACTCCTCCTCGTACTCTTATCCATACTTGCTGTCGAGCTACGCATTATCCCTTTAGGCAAAGATAAATTTAAAGAGATGTCAGTAAGTAACCAGCCTTCAAACACACAAGACGTAGCAGGAAGTTTTTTTATCCCTGCAAATAACAACACAGTTTTTGTAGACTACAAAGATGTGGAAGTACTCTCAAAAATTATAGTTACATTTACACAGGACTACTCCCCTGCAAGCAAATACTGGATTCAAAAAATCGAACCAGGCAAAGGATTTGTAGTTGAACTTGATACCAAAGTGTTTAATGATACATGGTTTAACTGGTACGCTTACCACTAATCCTTTGCTGTTGTAGTAACTTTCCCGTCATGAGAATAAACTTGTTGACATTGTTTTAGCAAACCATTTATGCTTGAAGCATGACTCAAAAAAATATTGAAAAGTTACTAAATGCATTTCCAGTTATTCTTTCCTTCTTAATTCCTATGTTTTTCTTACCAATAACAGTGGAGTACTATGAATTCAATAAACTATATCTGCTTATAGTTACAACCAGCTTGATGTTTCTTCTCTGGGCACTAAAAACTATAGTTACTAAAGAAGTATCACTTGTAAAATCAAAACTGGATATTGCCCTTCTTCTTGTTTACGGAGCATTTTTGATTTCTTCTATCCTGTCAGTTAATAAAACCTCAAGTATTTATGGATCAAATGGTCGATGGTTTCCAACTTTGGCGTCGATAAGCACCTTAATTTTGTTTTATTATGTCACCGCCGCATCAATAACCTCTGAAAAGAATATAAGACGTATACTTATGGCACTTGTTACTGGCATTTCACTTACAATTTTTGCGGGTCTTCTTGTTTACTTTGAAACAGGAATATTAGCACTACCCTATCTGCAACAATTGAATTTCTCATTCACTGGTTCTACAGCTTCCTTAACATTCGCAAGCCTTATCTCACTCATGTTAGCAGTTCAATTGATCTCCTCGACTAGTAATTACATGGAGAAAACGCTCCTGACTATGGCAGGGGTGCTAGGAGTCTTTGCTTTAATAGTATTTGGTACAGCAAGTAGTTATATACTCAGTTTAGTAGCAGTAGTGGCAATTGTAGTGTTAAATAACAGATCTCTTACTGATAAAGCTAACTACCCATTTTATGCAATCATCGCCTCTTTTGCTGTGATTCTAGTTTTACTAACAAATATGGCAAGTACTAAAGAACTACTTGTAAATTCAAAATATCCGACTGAAAGTAAACTAGGGATGAGCACATCATGGCTTATCTCTATGTCAGCATTAAGAGATTATCCTCTTGTTGGTACAGGCCCTGGTACTTACTATTTGAACTATACTCGTTACAAACCCACAGGACAAAATGCTTCAGATACTTGGAACATCCGTTTTGACAAACCAAACAATGAACTACTGAATATCATGGGTACCATGGGTCTTGTTGGTATGGCCTCATTAATAGTTCTTATCGTAGCCTCAATGAAGATGGTTGTTGGAACTAAAAGCACTACCGGATCAACTGTAGCAACCGTAGTACTTGTAGGACTTGCCTCATTTATCTTTTCAAACAGTACAGTACTTGGGATGTATACCTTGTTCTTAGGTCTTGCACTACTCACTGCTGATTACGCCCGCAACAATTCGGCTAAAGCATATAAAATTGTTTTGAGTGTTACCTCTGTTGCAAAGTCATTTTCAATTCTTGGCACTGATACAAATCAGCATAAAAATAAAGAGATATTTCACTATCTGGTAATACTCCCCTTGCTTCTACTATTAATCGTTTCAGGTTATTTCTTAGTTCGCAATTACCTTGGTGAAGTGCATATAAGACAAGGTTTAAATGCAGCAGCAAATGGTAAAGGAAATGACGCCTATATTAACATAGCAAAAGCCATTTCCTATAATCCAAGACGAGATAATTACCATACCTTACTTGCCAGAACTAATATAGCTTTAGCTAACAATCTAGAAGAGAAAAAGACTCTAAGTGATAAAGATAAACAAACTATACAGAGTCTTATCTTACAAGCGGTAAATGCATCTAAAATAGCTACAGAAACTCTCAACCCATTGAATGTGGAGAATTGGGAAACCAGAGCTTTTGTGTACGGAACACTTAGAAACGCTACAAAAGACGCATTTGATCTTGAGATCCGAGCATATAATACTGCAATTAGACTGGACCCCACAAACCCTATACTCCGTGTATCTGCTGGCGGAGCATACTATGCCAAAGAAGATTATCTATCAGCAGGTAACCTGTTTGCACAAGCTGTTAATCTTAAACCAGATTATGCAAATGCTAGATATAATCTAGGGTTTGCACTAGCAAAGTTGAAATCCTATGACAGAGCTATCCAAGAATTACAACTAGCACAAAAGCTTATAACTAAAGATTCTCAAGATTATAAGCGTCTAGACGATGAAATTGCCTCTCTTCAGAAAGAAAGACAAGCTTCGAAAGACGCTCAAGTAGCAGGTGCTGCTGATGAAAAGTTAAGTGTTGAGGAACTGGCCGGACAAAATCAACCAAAGGGGACAACTCCACAGCCTCCACTTACAAAACCAGCTACGAACACTAATCAGACATTAAAAGAGCAGACATTAGGAACTAAAGAAACACAACAATCAACACCAAGTAGATAAAACACCACTCCCCTGTTTAGTATTAAGCAGGGTAAGGCAAAAAGAGTTAAATAGTCGACATAGAATCAAGGCAATATAGGTTATTATTAGATTCCAAACTAAAGCTAAATTTATTTACTCTTTTAAAAGACGTTCGCCTATCTGCTTGAGGGCTTCATCATTATAAATGTTATCAATCCAATACTTTTGAGTTGCATCTTTTCCATCTAAGGTTTTAGCAATTATTTCTTTAACAACAGTCAAAACCGCTTGTTTCTCTTCGTCATTCCCTTGTGTATACAGCATCTTAAGCAATATTAAAGTACTATTACCAATTAAAGTCTTTTTGCTTTCTTCCGGCGCTGCTCCACTTGGATGCCCTACAAACAGATGTACCTCTTTTGTACCGTTAAGTAAAAGTTCTGTTAATCTGTGTGACCCGTCTAGCATGGCAATCTTGTTATTTCTTCTGGTTGCAATAAGTTTGGTGTAACGCATCTCTTTATTTGTAGGCTTGTAAGAAAATAACTTCTGAGGATCGCTATCTTTATTTTTCTCAAAATAGTTTAACAAGTAATTCTTGAATTTGATGGCATCTCCTTTTACTTCTTCGGAGTAGATAACCTTGTTAACATGAGTATCCATCCCTGTAAGGACTATAGCACCCACACTCCACAGCTCTTCATTCCATGTGTAGCCCTCTCTTGCAAGTTTAAAAAACACGCCATTTAAATGGTATGTAAAGGATATCGCCTCCAATAAAGCCCATACTTTACTCTCTGCAAGTTTATCAAGACTTTCATGCACCAAAGCAACATCCATAGTCTTAAACAGCTTGGAGAATTCAATTTCAAGATAATACTTGGCTATTTCGAGTGCAGATATATTTTCTCTAAGCACTCTTACAGGGTTTAAGTTAGATGGGTTTGACATACTTAAGTGGTATTCTATCAGAAAGACTAGTAATGGCTCTATATAAGTAATAATAACTTCACCTAAGTAATGATAAACTGAAGGCATGACTCCCCAAGAGTTTGTGAGTAAAGTGATAGATAACTATAACCATAACACAGGGATATTTAGCACCAAGGTTAATGCCGAGGAACTAATACCAGCAGATTTGGACGACTTACACAAATCTCTTTTTGTCTTTTATGTTTTACAACTCGATTACGCAATGAAATCTCAAATACTTTATAAAGGCGCAAATAAGCTTTATTTAGAAAACAATCAATTTTTTACTCCAAATTACATTGTTTCTTTACCGGAGCATTTACTAGCTACTGCTTTGCATACTTATATGCATCCAAGGTACATCAACGAAGCCGTAAGAAGATACTCACACAATACTGCAGTATTAATACATAACTATGGTGGTGATCCTAGAAAAATCTTTGAAAATACCCTGTATTGTCAGGCAATAATAAAACGCTTAAGGGATTTTAGAGGCTTTGGCCCAAAGATTGGCACTTTCTTTGTTAGAACTATGATTAATACCTTTGCATATTCGTATGCTGATATTGATACCATACTTCCTCCTGTTGATGTGCATGATGTAAGGATTACTTATTTGCTCGGGTATATAGAGACTGATCAGATGACACAAAAAAATATTAACATAGTAAAAAACCTATGGAGTAAGGCATGTATCGATACACATAACAGTTGGTTGATTTTTGATAAAGTATTGTGGTTGATGGGCTCGGAAGGTAAACCCAAAAACAAAGAGGACGTATTAAATCTACTTAACTAAGCATCGCGTAAGTATATTACAACTCTACTTTAAGAAATTGG
>CAZLZI010000027.1:0-12449 GCA_964563965.1 uncultured Candidatus Saccharibacteria bacterium | reverse complement strand
TAGAAAAGCTAAGTTAGAACCACATGTTATACCACCTCCAGTCAGAAACGTACGTGCATTATATGAGTGGGAGCATAACAGTGATGTGGAATTACCTTCCTCTTATGTAATTGCTGCAGACACCATTGACAGAGCATTACGTCTATTGAAACCTGAAATAAATCCTGACTCGAGCTATACACATCCTGATTGGGAACAACTAAGAGATGTCAGGGTATTAGACTTAGCAGCCGGTTCAATTTATTCATATGACGCTAACGATCGTTGTTGGATTCCTGCTTTCTCACGTCTGTGTGCAGCTAATGGAGCAGATGTAGTAGCTATAGATAAATTTCCACAAGGAGAGGGAGATGCTAAATTATTTAGAGGCCTACCTGCAGACTTGGTAGACATAGTCATGCACAAGGGACTTGAAGATTTCTTACACGAAGCTTCTTGCGATGGAGGATTCGATCTAATAAATAGTTTTGCGTTCATAGGGTTCAACCCCTTCCCAGGGCTAAGAAGAGCCTTAGGTCTTAATTATGATAAGTTTACACAAGCACTAAGAGATCAAGCGTTTAATCTATTGAATTCTGGAGGTGTAATGATACTAGGTTACAAAGATGCAAACGGTACTATTTTTGAAAAAAAGGATTAAGAAAACCCAGTATTGAGATACTAACTATAGCTCTTTGGCGGGATGCGTGGGATGCACTTGGAACTTTTCTTCAGGTTAATTGATCATTTATTTGGCATTTCAACTACTGTCACTAGTTTAGCGTTAGTAATATACTCGAACAACGGTCCAACAAAAAAACCAAGACCTAAACTAAATAAGGCTTCTTCCAGGGGCACCTGTCCAATTTTCACACGACTTAACGTAATAGTGTTCCACCAATTAATGCTTTCGGGTCTTAGAAACAGCCAAAGTGAAAATACAGTGACATACACAAAGCAAAACAGTAATGACGACATAATAGTATTTACGTATAAATCTGGTCTCTTTAGCACTTCGGTTATTCCTGAAAAGAAAAAACTAAGAATGAAGAAATAAATAATATTTAAATTTAAAAAATTCACTAATAAATACGAAGTAGCAGCAGGTACTATAAATATGATACAAAGATTTAGTTGTATCTTGTGATATTCATAACGTTTTTTAAAAATAATTTGGTATAAAACTGAGGCTATCCCTGTAGTAAAAAAAGTAAAAAGAAATCCTTCTAATCCCACTGGTATATTAAAAAGTGTTACAGGTTCCCAGTAGGATGGGACGGTAAGGATATCTAGAATTACAAAGGGGGTTAGAAGCAAACCCGTTACCCACATTTTTCGTCTTAAATCTCTCCTAGAAGCAAATAATCCCAGCCAGATTATAGAGCTAAGGAATACTGCCAGAAAGTATGCAGTCATACTAACAGCGTAACACAAGTTCCAAAGATGATACATGGCGGAGGGCATGGGACGCACTTGGAACTTTTTTCTCTAATCTCCCTAACACCACATTGTTTGCATTATAACGAATAATTGAGTATTATTCATACCAGAGGCTATGATCCTACAAACATAGGGGAGCTAAAGGAAGAAAGCGTAACAGCAAGTAGAACCTTTCGGGAGCACCCGTTACAGTGCTAGTCCATGTTAGTGGACAATAAGGTTTAATTGGAAACGATTAAATAAAATAAGGTGGCACAGCGTTTTGAACGCCCTTATAAGATTATCAAGTTTATTTGGTAGTTTTGTAGGGGCGTTTTCTGTTCCTACAGAAAGGAAAATATGGAAAGAACTTATATCAAAACTCTAGGAAAGCATATAGGTAAAAAGGTTAAAATTCAGGGCTGGGTCTATGTAAAAAGAGAACATGGAAACATTGCTTTTCTAGTTATAAGAGATGTTAGTGGAACAGCACAGATTGTAGTAACGAAAGAATCTACCTTATTACAAGAAGTAGGAAAACTGACACTTGAGTCTGTTGTGGAAGTTGTTGGTACTGTAAAGGAGGAAAAACAAGCACCAAATGGCATTGAAGTTTCAATGGAAACACTTAAAGTACTTTCTGTTGCTGAGCCTGAACTACCCATTCCTGTGTATGTGAAAGGTGAAACCGATGCTGATAGGGATTTAAGATTGGATTGGAGATGGTTGGATTTAAGAAAATCAGAAAAGTTATTAATTTTCAAAGTGTGGACAACTCTTGAACACGCTTTTAGAGAATATTGCGTTAAAAATGGTTTTATTGAAATACATTCGCCAAAATTAACGATAACTGCTACAGAAAGTGGAGCAGAGCTGTTTGAGGTTAAATACTTTGATAAAAAAGCATTTCTGGCACAATCCCCACAGTTATACAAACAGATGGCGATGGCGTCTGGTTTTGAAAAAGTATTTGAAGTTGGACCTGTATTTAGGGCAAACCCCTCATTTACTTCAAGGCACGATACAGAATTCACTATGTACGACATTGAAATGTCTTTTATTGAATCACATGAAGATTTAATGCACACAGAAGAAGAAATGATTGCGGAAATATTCAAGCAGATAAAAGAACAATATGGTGAGGAAATAAAAAAAGTCTTCAATCAGGAAGTAATCGTACCTACTCTACCATTTCCTAGAATAACTTTGAAAGAAAGTAAAACAATATTGGAAAAGCTTGGTATCCCAAATGAACGAGGTGAAGACTTAAGTCCGGAAGAAGAAAGAGCTGTATCTAAATATGTAAAAGAGAAATACGACCATGATTTTGTATTTGTACATAAGTGGCCTTCTTCGGTTAGAGCTTTCTATAGCATGAAAACAGATGAGGACGCTTCCCTAACTAAAACTTTCGACCTTTTGTATAAAGGGTTAGAGATTACTAGCGGGGCACAAAGAGAACATAGACCCGATAAATTGAAAGAACAAATAGAAGCACAAGGTTTAGATAGTGCATCTTTTCAGAGTTATATCAATTTCTTCAAGTACGGATGTCCACCACATGGAGGATTTGCACCAGGACCAACAAGGATATTGATGACTTTGTTAGGATTTAACAATGTTAGAGAAGTAACTTATCTATACAGGGGTGTAAACCGCTTAACTCCTTAACCAGAATCCCCACCGCTTAAATGGAGAAAAGCACACGCGAAGCGTGTGCTAAAATCTCGCCTTTGCGGTGGGGATGATTGGATTTTCACAGAAGCCTGGGGTACACTCCAATCGCTATGGAACTTTCGCATATAGTATTTCTTAAAAGTGTTAATCCAATAACAATAATTGATAACCCTACAAATAGGTCAAAAGAAGCAGTTTTGAAATTTATTAAAGATGAGTGGTTTGAAAATTGGGTTTTAACAATAAGAAAACACTTAAATCTACCAGAAAATGGTGCTGATATTAGATTACTTGAAGGTAAAAACTTATTTGAACCAACAGTAGAACCAAATTACATCTCACTAATGCTTCAAATATTTCCCAAACAGTTAATTGATAGATACGGATTAGCAGAAGATTTTATGGTCAATATCACCCTAATTATCTACTTTAATGCTTTTATTGCTTTAGAGTATTTTCAGGGATTTGTTGAAAGAGATTTTGAGTTTGTACCAACAAAAGCACTTACCGCATACAAACTACATACATTTAAGTATGAAGTAGCAACAATACTAATTCCTTACCATTCTTCAAAAAAGAAACTAAAAGATTGGATTGATAAAAACTGGGAAAATATGGAGAAGGATATGGATAATCACTTGTTTGAGGGTACTGGCATATTGGAAATGCATAAGAATGCGGTACTTGGGGAAGAAATTGATGGTTTATACAAAACAGAAAAGAACTACGCCAAAGTATCTACAATACTTACAGATAAATACCCTACAGATAAAAGATTAACTGACCCTGAACAAGTAAGAATAATACACAAAAGATATATTGATGATT
Organism: uncultured Candidatus Saccharibacteria bacterium; assembly: GCA_964563965.1. Classification (GTDB taxonomy): domain Bacteria; phylum Patescibacteriota; class WWE3; order UBA101185; family UBA10185; genus CAZCAQ01. The sequence continues at coordinate 8,546 of CAZLZI010000027.1, read as the reverse complement.
TAGCAAGTTTTGCTAAACAATTCCCTACCGAACAATAAACTGAACACTTTGCTGTTCGGGTACTTTAGAACTTCTTAAATTAATCTCCCCTTAATGGCGGAGAAATTACCAGATAAACAAAAAGTAACTGAATATTTTGAAAAGAAGTTAAATCGCAAACTTACTGATGCGGAAATATTGGAGTGTATACAATCCCTTTACTACTTAGGCAGAGCAATTTATAAATTCAATCTTCAAAAACAGGGGGTTAAAAATGGATAACCAAGAAACCCTCCTAACTTACCCTTCTTCCAGTTTCCTTGCTGATGTGCGGAAGCACACAGCAACGGAAACCATCACAGAAAAAGAAACTACTAAAATACTTGTTAAAAATCCCAATGTTAAAAGAAGAATAGTTGTTGGTAATTTGAATAAAGAAGCAGTAAATTTCAATCCTAAAATCCCCCTATATTTAACTAATAATAGAACAATTCAACAACTGTATGCTGATAAGAAAATATGCAAGTTGATTAAAGAAGCAAAGATAAGAAGAAGGGGTGAATATTCGGTTGTTAGAAGTGAACCCACTTCATTTTGTAGAAGCATGAAAACTGCAAAAGTAAGAATTAAAGAAAGTGGTGAGATTAGGGATGTTAAGTTTTACAGAATGTTTTGTAACTCTTGTAATTGCCCAACTTGCTGTAAAAGGAAAGCAAACATGGTTAGAAGAGAAATTATTGAAGTTTCAGGATTAAATAATCTGTATTACCATCTAGTGTTTACGCTAGATGGCACTAAAATCCCCTATGAGTATAAAAACAGTGAAGTCAACGACACCCACAAATATATAACCAAGATTTTTAATCATTTCTTGACCCTATTACGCAGGGAAAGAAGAGATTACGTTAAAAAGAAAACTGGTCAAGTAAAACATTTTGATTATTCCCAACTAGAAAAGGAATTAAAGTACATTTGGATTATTGAGTTTCAAAAAGATACCAAAAATGCACACATGCATATCTTGTTAAACCAGTTTCTACCCATAGAAGTTATTAGGGATTTATGGACGCATGTTGGGGGTGGTGTTGAAATGTTTATTGAAAGGGTTAAAACAGTTAAGGGATTATCAATTTATGTTACTAAGTATATTTCCAAGGGTTTAAATGGTGTGGATGGTGGCGATATTAGTTTGGATTGTGGTTTCAAATACTATGAGAGAAGATACGCTATTTCTAACTCCTGTGAAAGGAAACCGAAAAATAGTATTATACGATTGTTTGACATACTTCCTACATTTGATTTAAAAGCACAGTTTTTGATAAAGCAGGGTTTAGATTGGATTGTTAATGAATTAAACAATGTTACTGATGAGGAAGTAGTTGAAGTTAGTTTTGATACTTAAATTCCTACCCAAAATTATATGAAATATTTTATTTATTGCAGAAAATCTAGTGAAGAAGATAACAAACAAGTTCAATCTCTTGATACTCAAGAAAGAATACTGGTGGATTTTGCTACTACCAAGAACTTACAAATAGTTGATATTCTTAGGGAATCAAAATCCGCAAAAGATGCTGGTACTAGGGAAATATTTGGTTTAATGCTTTCTAGGATTACAAAGGGCGATGCTGATGGAATACTGGTATCTCATACTGATAGATTAGCGAGAAATTACAATGACGCTGGAGATTTGCTTAACTTAATGAGTAAAGGCTTGTTAAAAGAGATTGCAACCCCCTACAGAGCATTTAATTCAGTACAGGATTACTTGTACATGGGGTTTGATTTTGTGTTTGCTACACACTATTCAGCACAACTTGGTGTAAAAGTTAAAGAAGGTATTGATAGCAAAGTCTTAAAAGGTGAATATCCAACACACGCACCACTTGGTTACTACAACAAAGAAGGAAAAATATACATTGATGAAACAAAAGCACCATATATCAGAAGGTTATTTGAACTTTATTCACAAAATCAGTATTCAATAAAAGAAATTGGCAATATTTTGTTCAAAGAGGGCTTAAGAACTAAAGGCGGAAACAAAGTTGTAACTGCTGTACTTCATAGAGCATTAATAAACCCAATCTATAGGGGTGATTTTATGTGGAATGGGAAACTGTATGAGGGTATCCATGAAGGAATTATCAGCAGAGAACTATTTGAAGCAGTACAAGGGGGTTTAGAAGGCAAAAACAGGGCAAAGAACAACACATTTAACTTTTTATATAGAGGTTATTTAACTTGTGCTGTATGTGGCTGTAAATTAACTGCTACTAAGAAAAAACAGAAATATGATTATTACTACTGCACCAATGGTAAGAATCTTTGTAGTCAGCATAAAGATTACATGGATAGTGATGATATTAAGGGTTTAATTTCAGACAATTTGGCAAACTTTATTATCAACAAGGAAATGTGCAATTTATCTTTGGAGCAGTACAAAGTTGATGTTAGAAAGAACAATAATTATCAAGATAGCACAAGGAATTTACTACAAAACCAACTATCAAAGATAGAAGAAAAACTAGATAAACTGGTTGATATGAACTTAGAAGGATTATTAACAAAGGAAAAATACACAGAAAAGCAAAACAAATTACTTACAGAAAAAGGGCTAATCCAAGAACAGTTAAAGAAACTACCAAATCAAATAACTGAAAATACTTTGGAACTTTTGGAAAAGTTTAAAAATCACTGTTACCACTTGCAAAATCTGTTTGATGAAGGAAATGAGGATGTAAAATCAGATTTACTTAAATCAGCACTTTGGAACTTATCAATAAAAGATAAGGAAGTAGCGACAGCACAATACAAACTACCCTATCAGGAACTAGCAAATGCTTCAAAAAGCAATGATTTTGATACATGGCGGAGGGAGAGGGATTCGAACCCTCGTACCCCTTTCGAAGTGCGTCGCTTTCCAGGCGAGCCGAATAGTCCACTCTCGCATCCCTCCACACAAACGTAAGCATTGTAGGACAAATTACCTACTAATTAAAGGCTGAATATGGTAATATTCGTAATACGCTAAGCCAGTTAGTAAGTGTTGGTATGGGTGATTAGCTCAGCTGGTTAGAGCACTCCTCTGATAAGGGAGAGGTCTCAGGTTCGAGTCCTGAATCACCCACCATTAAGTATGATAGATAATACCCTAGATAAATTCGTACAAGAAGCAGTAAGTAAATACAAATTAGCCGATAGGTATGCACTCCAAGAATTAATATATTTGACTAGCGAATTACTCAAAATTCAAAATAACCCAGCTATTCGAAACAATCTACCCAAAGCGGAATTTATACACAACTATTTTTCAAAACACAATGTTACGAGTGAAATTTTAGAAATATCACATAACGGGACTTGGTATGTAGTAAGAGTGACTCAAGGCACAACTGTTATTAATGCCGACACTTTTAACCTCATTGCGATGTTTCATCACGATACGATTATTTCAACGAGTAATCAAGATTATGAACTAATTACATCACAAGCAGGTGAAACATATGGTATTGCTCATGCTTACCTACTGGACGACACGATACAAGTTGCAGCGGCAATGCTTGAGGTAATAAATGTTACTACTAACCCGCCACAGAATAATAATTACACACTAAATGTAGTGTTCACAGATGGCGAAGAAGTAAACACTCTAGGAAGTGCTGGTATTTTTGAGCTTCTCTATCAAAAAAATGACTTGCACCCCATATCTATGTGCATTATTGGCGAAGCTACGGGCAATTATAACCCCAATAGAGTGGTAACTATTCAAGATACACTGCCTAAGGTTTGTTATGCAAATAGAGGAAAGATTACCTTTTCAATGAAGACGCAGGATGAAAATACCAAAAGTACGTTTACTACTTTTGCAAATTGGTTAATGTTTTTTCGTTGTGTATCTAAAGCTATTTATATCGATTCATTCGTGGCGGACGCACCTGAAAAGCCTAGTCTTACTAACACAGCAGTAAGTGCCACCTATGGGTCTTTTTCAACGCACGGAAGTACTGCATTTATAGAAGCTAGAACAAATATAAAAGTTGACAATGAAAAGACTGCTCAGAGTATTCAACAAGCCTTGTCTTTATCAAAAGCGGACTTAATTAATTCAAAATTATTAACTACTTTTGATAAAAGTGTACTGATAAATCTTAAGAATTTTAACCAACAAGGAAACACCGTTACACTCTCTGCTGGGGAGAACATCCACCCAGGAAGATACAATCCCTATCTACGCAATGATTTCTTGAGTGCCTTAGAAGTAATCTTTGCCGTTATGAATGAGCATGAGAAACACTCACTTGAATCTATTGTATTTGGAAACAGGTTCAAACCAAATACAGTACCACAAGATGTTGAGCTAACATTTAACGAAGAAATAGACTTTAACTCAATAGCTAATCGAGCTCAAGACGCCTCTTTATGGAATAAGGTTATCGAGGAATTTTATAGTAGCTTACAATACAAAGCTGCATTTGAAATTAAGATTAATGATAATATCCCACCTCGAAACGCTCTTGCTACAACCGCAAATAATTGGAGTAAAGCGGAGATAGTAAGAAAACATTTTGAGACCCAGGCAAGACAAGTATTTGATAACCATACATTAAGCGTTCAATTTGGGGTATTTAACGCAATGAGCGACGTAGGTCCAACAACATATCCACACATATACCCAAAGGTTTGGATGAGGGATGGAGTAGAAAGTGTATGTTGTATTCACTTAGGTGCTGGTAATTTTAATCTTTTACATCATAGTAAAGAGTCATTGACTGTCGAAGAATTAATTTGTGCAAGTGTGATGTATAAAGATCTTTTTAGAACAGTAATCGATCAGACATAGTTTACGTTTGTTAACATTTTTCCACAAAAAAACGACCTAAATATAGGTCGTTTAATGTTTATGTTCAAATATGCTTAAAACTATCTTTCAAGAAACCAAAGGCAAAAAGAATGATCGTGTGAAAGTTTAGGCTCACTTTCAAACCTTTTCATTACCGCTTCGTGAGAAAGCAGTTTGCAATTACAGACTATGAAATACTGATCTGTAAAGGTGTGTCTTGCGGATACCGGCTTTTTTAAACCGCGCAATTTGGAAACCAAATTACATCTAAAAAAGATTCGGCTAGCTTAACACAAGTTTTTCTCCCTAGAAAGGAGGTGATCCAGCCGCAGATTCCCCTACGGCTACCTTGTTCATATTCTTCCACTATTACTAATGGTACTGACTATATCTTCATCCTAATGTAACGTTGCTTATCGGGATGATATGACCCGACTAGCGATCCAAATCTTTCCCAAGAATTACATAAAATGTAAAACCTGTAATAGTCAGGATCTTTTACTCTACTTGGTACATGAATATTTCCGCATTTTAGTCCATGTTTTGTAACTAAGCTGCGTAAATGTGTTATATCTTCAAGGTTCTTTTGTGCAAAGTATATGTAATACCTTACTTCTAAGTTCCTAGGAACACTTCCCTCAGAATCAAAATAACCTCTTATGTAATCTATTTCCTCCTCCATTGTTGTAAGAGTAAAATCTTTCAACAGTTTCTTAGAAAACTCAACTACATGAATGTGCCTATTTTTACCTTCTTTATATACCCAAGACTTAAAGCCAAGATTTACAATACCTTGACTGACGAATTGGATAAAAGAAAGTGATTTTTGACAGATACGGTAAGTATATTTTGTCTCTGTGGAATCATGTAGAAGTCCAAGTAAATATGCTTTAGTTACTTTAGGAGCCGGCGTTTGATGTTCCTTTATATCCTCGTTAAGAGTGATAGGTTTACATCTCATGTTTGTACTATAAATACCTACAAACAATCAGTCGATACGGGGTCATCTATTTTTAATAGAGACTTCCCACGAATATCACCCTGTTAGATTACAGGGCTCTACCGTTATAAGCCGGATTTGTTTGCAGAATTACTTCTGCAAGTCGCTCCATGTATTTAGATTCGACTTCATCCTCATCACTGATTCTACCTTGGGTCCACTACACGCAGAACTTAAGGTAGCCCCAGCTTTGTTGACGTGACGGGCAGTGTGTGCAAAACCCGAGAACGTATTCACCGCCGTATAGCTGACCGGCGATTACTAGCGATTCCAACTTCATGAGGTCGAATTTCAGACCTCAATCCGAACTGGGACGCGCTTTAGTGATTTGCTCCACGTTACCGTGTTGCTTCACTTTGTACGCGCCATTGTAGCATGCTTCTAGCCCAGGGCGTAAGGGCAATACCGACTTGACGTCATCCCCACCTTCCTCCGTCTTGCGACGGCAGTTCCGCTAGAGTGATACAACTAACAGTAGGGGTTTCGCTCGTTGACCCACTTAAGGGTACGCCTCACGGTACGAGCTTACGACAGCCATGCAACACCTGTGTAGGACCCTCGAAGGAGTCCGGCTTTCACCGGATTAGCACCTACATGTCAAGCCCTGGTAAGGTTCTTCGGTTATCAACGAATTAAAGAGCATGCTCCACCGCTTGTGCGGGTTCCCGCCAATTCCTTTGAGTTTTAGCCTTGCGGCCGTACTCCCCAGGCGGCCTGCTTAACGCGTTAGCTTCGACACTCAGAAATCCAAGTATCTAGCAGGCATTGTTTACAGCCAAGATTACACGGGTCAAGTGTGTACATGTATATTTATTTTATGTACGCCATCATTACTGATGGGATCGGACTATATCATTTTCTGTTGCAAAACCCTTAAGCTTCGATTTTCGATCTACTACAACTTGTGTAATAGTATCTAAATCAAAGGTCGAATTTTGACTTACTTCAGAAATCCAGCGTTGTTGAAGATCAGAATCTTTGTATAGCATAAGAACTTTATATAACATCTCTTTAACTGGTACATAAGGGACAATCACTTTGAGAAACTTCTCTAATTCCATAGCTGAAAAGAAATACAATCTGTAATATCTTTTGTCCCCTAAATTAGATTTGGACGTGGTTGAAATTTTAGTTTCAATACCCCATACAACCCTAAAATATTTCTGAATTATTTTCAGTTCCTCATATGAATACCCATCTGTACAAAGTACACCCTTACGGGTATTTGAGATAAGACTGCCGTCATCACACCACCATATAGCAAGCGACAATGGGGTTAATTTATTTAACCACTTTCTTGTTACTTGTTTTTTTCCTCTTTTTGTAATCAAAGTGTGGATAGGTAGAAGATCATTTAAAGCTTTGCTTTGAAAGCGCAACTTACTGACCCCCATGCCATCTCTATTGACTTGATCACCCTGCATCCAATAACACTTATCGGAAGCAATTTCTTTTAAAGCAGTCGTTTTCCAAAGAAAATAACTTTCTTGGATTGTTGAGTGCCTAAAAGCTAAACGAGGTGTTTTATAGCCTTCTTGGATAGTTAACGAGCTATCTCCTAATAAAGTTCCCAACATAACTTCTATACATTGATTAGACAAAGGTGATTGTTTCATAACTCCTCCTTTCAGAGGTGTAACCACCAACTATCATACTAATTTCATAGTCTCTACGGGGTTAGTATTAACTAACTTCCCTCGGGGTTAACCTGTACGAGTGTGTATTTCTCTTAGTTGTACAGGCATTCACCGATATAGCTGGATGCATTCTTAATATCACTATTAAGAAGGACACCATTTTTAAGTCTGATTAATCAAACTCACGGACTATCTAATCCGTTTCACTCCCTTGGCTTTCGTCTCTTAGTGTCAGAACAGCCCCAGTCAGCTGGCTTCCCCCTTGGTGTTCCCTATGATATCAACGCATTTCACTGCTCCACCATAAGTTCCGCTGACCCCTAGCTATCTCTAGTGATGTAGTTTCGAAAGCAAGCTTCCAGTTGAGCTGGAAGATTTAACCCTCGACTTACAAAACCACCTACAGAACTCTTTACGCCCAGTAAATCCGGACAATGCTCGCACCCTACGTATGACCGCTGCTGCTGGCACGTAGTTAGCCGGTGCTATTTTCAGGAGTTTACAACCCGAAGGCCTTCATCCCCCAATCGACGTCGCTGCATCAGGCTTTCGCCCATTGTGCAATATTCCTCACTGCTGCCTCCCGTAGGAGTAGGGCCCGTGTCTCAGTGCCCTTCTGCCGGTACATGCGCTAACATCCGGTACCCGTCATAGCCTTGGTAGGCAATTACCCCACCAACTAGCTGATAGGCCGCAGGCTCATCCCAAACCGCAAAAGCTTTGATGTTGCCACCACATCGGGCATTAGACCAGCTTTCGCCGGCTTATTCCCGAGTTTGGGGTAGATTCCTACGTGTTACTCAGCCGTTCGCCACTAACTAAAGATTGTCTTTGGATTGCTCCGCCGACTCCCAAAAGTCCGTTCGACTTGCATGGCTTAGGCACGTCGATAGCATTCGTCCTGAACCAGGATCAAATTCTCAAAAAATCATTCTTTTTGCCTTTCATCCCTCGAAAGACAATTTTTCTTATTTCAATATGCGGGAAAATTAAGCATATTATCTTATTCAATTTACAATGTGCGGAAACTGCCTTAAAAAGGCAAAGGAAAGATATCAAGGCTAAGAGGATAAGTCAATATATAAATACT
>CAZLZI010000026.1:10864-12677 GCA_964563965.1 uncultured Candidatus Saccharibacteria bacterium | reverse complement strand
TCACAGTAGGAACCTAAAAATAGGGGAGTGAGCTTGTTGTGTGCTTACTTAATAATTATTGTATTTAATAGCACTTGAGTAGTGTATCAGAATACTTCACGAATGTCAAAAAGCTCAATTTAGGTATTAGCTGTTACTAAAGCAAGAAACCCCTGTACTGTATTTTAAGAATATCTGCTATATTTATATGTATGGAAGATATTAATCAAAGCCCACAAACTAATCTAACAAGTAGCCAAACCCCAAATAGTGTTCTTGTTAAACATAAACTGCACATATCAAAAAAAACACTAATAATCGCGCTATTTATCGCGTTTGGCATTGTAGGGGGTTTGATTATGACCCTTAATTCCGATGACAACATTATCCCCCAGCCACAAGATCCAATAACACTCGATAAACCTATAGAACAAAAGTATCCTATAGATGATAACGAAGCTAATTGGGAAGAATATACTAATAAAAGATATGAGTTTTTTGTAAAGTATCCTAGTGAAGCTCAACTAACTGAAATCGATATATCAGACGATGAACCTTCTGTTTTTCAACTTTATTACACTCCGGAGCTTATAAATGATATCTACAGTGTTAATGAGGGTAATTTATCTGAAGGCTTTATTTTAAGAGTAACTGTTACAAAAAATGTAGAGTTAAAAACACCATTCTCTTCGGCACAAGAAAAATACAAATACTTTCTAGTAAATTGCCCAGGAACTTCTTCCATATCTGAACCTGAACAAGCTTCATTTTCTGGCTTTGAATCGGCCACCCTTAGAGCTAGCAATTGCAAGGGGAGTTACAAAGTAACTTTTGTTAAGAGAAAAACCAACATGTATGAAATCCTCCAGTATGGAAAAGGCGATGTAGGGTACTTGGAAAAATATATCTCAACTACTGAAAAAATCCTTAAAAACCTCAAACTTACAAATACCATAGCCCCAGTACCGTTCGAGCAATGGATTCAATTCGGTGATGAAAAACTTGGAATATCTTTTAGACACCCACAAATGGATGATAAATGTTGTGAATTAAGTGGACCCATTGGGTTTGAAGATTCAAGAAAACAACAAGTAATTGTCTTAGGGATGCCAAATCAAGAAAGAGACACTAACATTGCATTTAACGGCTTTGGGTTATACATAATAAATGAGATTACTAAACCTACTTTTGATAGTTATGTAGAACAACAAAAGAAAGCTCTGATTGAAGAATACAAGATTATCGTGGGTAAAACACCAGCACCTTTTGAGCAAGAAATAACGCTTGATGGTGTTAGTGCTAAATACATTAAGAATTTAGCATGGTGGGGAGATGCGGTCTTTGTCTACTCTGATCTTAATGATACAGCGTATGTGTTTGCAAAAACTGAAGTACTTAAAGGTGAGTTTGACTCAATCTTTGAAGAAATTCTAACTACAGTGAAGTTTTACGAAGACTAAGCTAGTACAACATTTACTATTTGGGGCTGTTCAATTTTCATGTAGTCAGTGCTTTTTATTGCTACGGAAACACTTCTATCCGCACAATTAAAAATTATCTTTTCATTGGCTAAAACAGCGGCATCAACATATGTCTTTAGTTTAAAATAACTGCCAAAGGGTGGTACACCACCAATCAAAATCCCATTAGTTACTACTGTGACTTCTTCTGGAGTTGCAAAGCGTATTTCTTTAACTCCTAACACACTCTTAAGGACAGCATTATTTATTTTCCTATCCCCTGGTATAACAACCATCATGAATTGATCTCCTGCTTTTAATACCAGAGCTTTTGCTCCTTGAGTAAGCATATAACCGTGCCTAATTTTACTAGC
>CAZLZI010000026.1:0-10764 GCA_964563965.1 uncultured Candidatus Saccharibacteria bacterium | reverse complement strand
GTTAGAGAACAAGGCGTAGTCGGACTTGCTGTAGGTTTTCTACTTGGAGGAGCTGTATCAAAATTAGTAAACTCCCTTATTACAGATATTATTAATCCTCTTCTAGGAATTGTACTTGGTGTTGCAGGCAATCTGGATACTGCTGTTCTTGCCGTTGGAGGAGCTGAAATAAAATATGGACATTTCCTAAGTACAATGATTGACTTTGCAGTAATAGCCACCGTTATCTACGTAGGTGTAAGAAAACTAGGACTGGATAAGCTGGATCATAAAAAAAGCTAAGCTATTTAGGAGTTATAACTTCAAAGTCTGACATATTTGTTTCATTGTTTATTGTCATATCAATGCCTTTAATAATTGTAGATGACTCTTTGGCTTTCTTCTCAATTTCCACATCAGGTAAGTATTTGAAGAAGATTGTATAAAGAAGCACCGCAAGAGCTACAGTAAATATGAGAACTATCCATGCACTTGATTTCACCTGTTATACCTCATTTCTTGCAAATCTTTAAGTATTACATTAGTAAAGTAAGAACTAAGATCTGTAAAACTAGTTTTAACATTCAATGCATAATCTCTAAGTTGTTCAATTTCTTGATTAACTAATGCTGCTCCAAGATTGCAGTTAATAGCTTGAGCCTGTTTAACACCAAGCTGATATGTTTGTCTATCTGCTTTTAGTTTAGTAAATTTAGCATTTAACAACACAATGTGTTTATCCAAAGCAGTTGTATCTATGCCACTTGTTTTTACCATACTAGATAGTTCAGTTAAGGAAGTAATGAGATTTTGAAATGCTATATTTAATTCAGGTAGATTATCTGCTAGCAGTTTTTCTTTTAACTTTAATTCCTTTTGAATTGCCTGACACTGCTTCTCTTCTTGAAGCAACTTATTGTCATAGGGTTGTGTGAAAGCTATTGTCTGTAATGAGATAAAAAACAATACTGAATAAACAAGTATTCTCTTCATGGGCAGAGTGATTCTAACATCTCAAAGCTACTTTTTCAAATGGTGTAACTAGAACACCACCACATGCCTAAAGCGTTCCCAATTACCAGCACTCGCGGCACTACGTGTATACATATCAGATAAGTCTTTGGCTAATTCTCCTGCGAACTGGGATGCGTGTTTAGTAAGCGCTTCGACTCTTTTAGCATAAGTGTCTGTAATATTAATAAAAACCTCATCTGGGTGATTGTAGCTATCCGTAAGCAGTAGCTCATGGGTACTGTGGGAGGCAGCAAGTGAGTCAACTAACTGATCAGGGAAGAATAATATGTCCCTACTGTAAGGATAAATAGCATCAATCGTACTTTGCCCAGTGTTTCTATGGTCGCGATGGTTTACATGACTAATCTCTTTGGAAAAGCGAACAATGGATACCTCAGGATTGTGCGTAATAACAAGATCAGGTTTGAATTGCCTAATTTGATTCGCAATAAGTCCAATCGTTGTTATATTATTCTCAACCTCACCATCCCCTAGTCTTAGGTAAATATTATGCTCATCTTTAATACCTAAAACTCTCATTGCATTTCGATCTTCAGCTTCTCTGGTCTGTATTAAACCCTCTTCTGTAAAAGCATTCTGCTTTGACCCCTTATTACCTGAAGTCATTTTAACTACTCTTACCTCTTTACCATCTGCACAAAGTCTAGCAATAGTTCCTCCTGCAAAGAAATCAGCATCATCAGGATGCGAAAATACAGCTAATACTCTAGCTTTATTTCCAAATATTTGTGTGTACGAATCATGTAAGGTCGTCATAGGTATAAATATTAAGTAATTTAAGAATAATTACAACCTCTTTATTTTGAAAGTTCTATCGCAAGCCCTATATAATTGGTACCACTAACTTTTAATAAATCTTTTTTTGTCTTTTTAGAAATTGGTAAACGCTCAATAAATTTATGTAAATCTGACAACTTAATTTCCTTACCACGAGTTAACTTTTTAAGCTGTTCATAAGGCAACTCAACTCCATCACGCCTAAGGATTGTTTGATATGCTTCGGATATAATCTGGGGATTGTTAGTTAAGTCAGTTAGTAGTTTCTCTTCACTGACTTTGATTTTTGTAAGCCCTTCATACAGTGATGTGTAAGCCACAAGACAATACCCGAAAGAAACTCCAATATTACGCAACACAGTAGAATCTGACAAATCTCTTTGTAGTCTGGAGATCAATAATTTATTTCTAAAGAAATCAAAAAATGCGTTAGCCAGACCAAGATTACCTTCACTATTTTCGAAATTGATCGGATTTATTTTATGAGGCATCGTTGAAGATCCAACCTCACCTTCTTTTGGTATCTGGATAAGGTAGCCATCACTTATGTAGCGCCAGACATCTTGATTGAGTCCAATTAGAATAGTATTTAATCTCCGTAAAACATCAAACAGCCTTACTAAGTAATCATGACTTTCAATTTGTGTAGTATATATGTTTGCACTAATCTTTATGTTCGTAGCTTTAGAAATCTTGTCCGCATACTTATGTGAAAACTTAAGCCAATTCAATTGCTCATAGGCACAAGTTAACGCGTTATAATTACCAGTTGCACCGTTTAGTTTTAAAAAGATCTCCGTATTTTTAAGATTTGTAAGTTCTCGCACAAGCCTCTCTCTAAAAACTCTTAGTTCTTTCCCAAAGGTTGTAGGACTTGCTGGTTGTCCATGTGTTCTACCTAACATTACATACCGCGCATACTTCTTTGATAGAGCGAGTAGAGAAGCATCTAGTACTGAAAGTTGGGGCAATAGTATTGAATGGAGAGCTTTGCCAACCATTACGGCATATGCGGTGCTATTAATATCTTCCGAAGTAAGTCCAAAATGAATCCATTCAGTTACATCTTTAAGAGTAGTATTTGCAAGTTTGTCTTTAATAAAATACTCGATGGCTTTAACATCATGTTTGGTCGCCGGTAGTGTTTTATAACCTTTAGTTTCAATTTGCTTTATAAGCATAAAGTCCTCATCCGTCAGATCTGCAAGTGAGCGAAGAAATTTCTTTTCTTTGAAGGATAGTTGTCTTAGTTCCGGAAGCTTTTGATCAGCTAAAAGAATTAGATATTCACATTCAGCTAATACTCTAAATGAGCAAAATGCCTTTTCAGAAAAACAAGAAGTCAGGGGGACAACCTGACTTCTGTATTTACCATCTAGCGGTGATAAAGTCTCAAACATGCTTAGTCGTTAAACCACGGTATATAATCATCAAGTCCAGGGCCAGTTGTAGCTATTGCTATTGGAGCTATCGTTTCGGAAAGAAAAGCTAAGTAATCTTTTGCAGGTTTAGGTAACCTGCCTGGTGTTTTAACACTCTTAACCTTTTCTCCATCCCAACCTTCAAACTCGACTACATTTGCAACAAGGGTATCAAGGTGATCTTGATATGGTAAGTATGGAGTCTCCTCACCTGTTTTTTTATGTGTATAATGTGTAACTACTTTGACAGGCACATCAATCTTTGATGCATCAACGTGGGTTGCAGCGATATGTGTATATCCAGCTGCAGTTCTCAAATAATGTGCGATTGGAATCGATATCGGATATATATCTCGTAGCCTACCCGTAGATCTACCTTTTTCATCAAATGCTTCTTGTATCCATTTTTCTGTTTTTGCATCTTTGATAGTTGGCAATACTCTTCTCCCTACACTCGACATGTATGTTGTTTTCATTACTGCCACTCTTAGCGGAATGTTTTCAGGCAGTACAATATTGTATGTGGAATCATTTATATTTCTCGACATAGGTCTGCTTGCAGTAACATCAGGATACACACCGTGATAAGGATCAATCCCAGCACCTTGCGCACCTTCTAATGTAATTGGAACAGACGTTGTATTCCATGCATCTCTTAAGATATAGTACATAGAGTCAGTACTCATTCTTTTCATTTTTAAGCGAACACTTTCAAGGCGATCTAGGAATTCTTTTTCTGTTCCTACTCGTCTTTTCAGCCCTTTTTCTTTCCCATAAGATGCAACCTCAAGTTTAGAAAATTCAAAGTCTTTGCCAAAACCATCAACTAAAGTTTTAAATAATTGGTAATGTGCTTTAAATCTTTCTTTCCAATCGCTTGCTACTAAATCTTTTAAGGTAACTGGTATACGCAAATAGTGTGCTGCATACCCAGTAGCTATACCTCTCCCTGTTGAACCACGCCCTCCTGTTGTTTTAAAATTCAACGCGGACTCAAGGGCGCGATGCGTATCAAGCCCAAGACTTACTCTATCATCGATCAGCAATTCTCCAGGGATCACACCTAAGGTTTGCTTTACCATATCAAGTTCAGTTAATAAATCTTCTGGATGAATCAACATTCCCCTGCTAACAATTGCTGTGCAGTTTTCTTTTACAATACCCATAGGAAGTTGATGTGTAGTAACCATCTTGCCATCGATCAAACATTCATGTCCTGCATTTCCTCCTCCGTTGTATCTTAACGAGATTATCTTTTTATTTCTCTTCCCCATAATGTCATTAAACTTAGCAACGATAGAGCCCTTACCGGAATCACCAAAGTAGACATCTTCAACACTTAAGCAATTTGGTCTAAAATTGCCTTTGGTATTTTTTACTGGGTTCTTTTTAAGAGGTTTCAAATTTGAGGTACTAGAAGTAACAAGACTTTTATAAGTCTTAAGAATTTGTTTTGAGTTATCCATTTTACTTGGCAGTGAAAATTAATTACTCTAGAAGACAAAACGAGTATAACACTTTTTATTTCGTGTTATTAGTACTATTTTATTTAGTCGGCTTGACTTAAACTTAATTTATGACGGAAGAGCAACTCGATACTCTAATAACATACATGCAAATTGCAAAACAAGACAATGTCCTGTTACCAAAAGTACCCCTTAAACTATTCAAAGCACTTAATGCGTTTGTTTCACTTCCAGTGGTTGAAGTTATTCTTGTAGATAACAAACGTAGAGTTTTACTTACATATAGACAAGATGAAGATTGGAACGGTTGGCATATTCCAGGAGGCTTTATGGGGTATACAGAAAGTATACCTGATGCATGCTCACGCATTGCATTAAAAGAATTAGGTAGTGATTGTACTTTTACGCAAGTAGTACATGCAAGTGCATGGGAAAATAGACATCCCTATGGCGCTCCGGTATCGATCTTTTGTAAGTGTAGTGTCAGTGATGTCAAACCTTTGCAGGATGGAACTTTTTTTGAGAGCTGTCCAAAGGACACTATTGCTTTCCACAAAGACTTTCTTAAACAGCATTGGGAACAATTGACAGCTGAAGCATATTGTGTAAACTAATGTTAATGAACAGAGTCACGTCCAACACATTTTATTTTTATTTTTGGAGAACCGCTATAGGCGTGTAATTGGCCTGTTCTAGAATCGTATTTCAGGTTAATACCGCCACACAGGCGGTTTTTTTTATTGCAAAAAATGAATATAGTAGGCATAGGTGAAACAGTACTAGACAAATCAATAACTATTAATGGCTACGCCAAAGAAGGCACTAAAGTTAAGGCATGTGAAGAACATGTGTCTGTTGGAGGCCCTGTACCCATAGCACTTATTTTGCTCGCAAGACTTGGAGCAACATGCACGTTAGTCACATCTCTTGGGAACGATAAAGAGGGTGAAGATATAAGAAAAACTCTTACAGAGGAAAGGATAAAGCTATCAGTAAATCGAGAACAAGTAACTAAGATAAATACAGTACTCACCAACACTCTAAACGGTTCAAGAACTATTATAAAAAGCACTGCACAACATAAAAAGCTTACACATATACCTTTACACTTAATCGAAAAGGCCGACCTAATTCTTTTCGATCGGCACGAGCCTGTTGCTTTCGACTATGTTTTAAAACACAAACAAGCCAAGACCAAAATAATTACAGACCCTTCTACCGAGCTATCTGAATGTACACTCAAGTTAATTAAAAACTCAACCTATCCAATTGTACCAATAGAGCTATGCGCCCAACTAACACAAAAGGTTTCACTTGGGGAGCTAATAGTGACAGCAGGCAATAATGGAACGTACTTTCTCCAGGATGATAAATTAAGCCATGAACCTGCTTACGCAATACAAGTGAAAGATGTGCTTGGTGCTGGGGATATTTATCGAGGTGCATTCGCATATGCTGTTTTGAAGAAATGGAATATAAAAAGGTGTATAAGATATGCCAATCTAGTTGCTGCGCTCCATTGCACTAAAGTGGGTAACGCATCCGCAATACCCACTGCTGACGAAATAGAGATTTTCTCTAAAACAGCGAAGCAAAGTAGAGTAGGCAAGCTATCGTTTGCGCAGTTACTAGAAAGGGTTCATCATGTCTAAACTGGCAATCATTGCAGGGCCTTGTTCTGTCGATGAAAATAATATTAGTGAAATAGTTGCGTTGGATAACATACGACTTAACAATACTAAAGTAATTGCAGGAACACGCATTGTAGGTCTTAAATCACGAAGCTCAGTATCAGCAAATTCCGCTATGGGTATTGATTTTGAAACGTATATGCATAATGTAACTAAGTATTTAGCAGGGATGTCACATGATTCTTTCAAGACCCCACCAAGTGTAAAGTTCATTAAACAGATAATGGAACACACTGACTTAGTTGTTGCCACTGAAATCATGAATCCATTAATACAATTGCCTCACTTAGTTGGAATAAAAGACAGGTTACTGATTTGGAATCCTTCTGTAAATCAGCTTGGCTGGCAAATTCTAGACACAGCTCTTTTTGCCAAACAAAATAATTGGAAGCTTGGTATCAAAAACGGTAAATGGACAGGACCTATGTCACAAGATCAACATAATTACACTTCCATCGAAAAAACTTGGGCAGGACTTGTCAGTTATGCTAAACATGCTACAAATGATGTTTATCTTATCCACCGTGGGTTTAACACACATGAACAAACAGAGTATAGAAATATGCCAATTCATCTAATCGCTGCAAATACTAAAACTGCAACACAAACAAAACTCTTTTATGACCCAAGTCATGCACTAGGACCAAAGCTAAGACACAAGATAGTAACAGAAACAATGACTGCCATGCAGTTAAAACATGAGCACACCTATTTATATGATGGCTTATTAATCGAAGTAGGTACTTCAAAAACAGATACAGATCAACATATCACTCATGCTGAAGTACACTATTTAGTACAAGAGTTGTCAAAGTTTAGAAAGTTAATTAGTCCGCAGGACTTTGCGAAAGGAAGATTATGAGAATCGGTATCATAGGTTATGGTAGGTTTGGCAAAACCTTATACAAATTATTAAAAGATGATTTTGAGATACTTATCTTTGATAAAGATACGCAGCTATTAAGTACTGTGCAAGAAGATAGCAAAGTAACTACACTTGCAGCAATTTTAGAAGCGCAAGTGTTATTTTTATGTATCCCTATCAACCAGCTCGAAAACTTTATCAAAGACGCTGGGATCAAGCTTAAAAATAAAGTTGTGATAGATACACTTTCCGTCAAAGCGTATCCTGCAAAGATCCTTAGTAAATGTAAAGACACCGAAGTCATACTTACACATCCAATGTTTGGTCCGGATAGTACACAAGATGGTTTTAAGCATCTTACCATTGTCATGCATAACTTAAGTTCTAACCCTACAACATATGCCTTTTGGACAAATTATTTTACTACCAAACAGCTAAGAGTTGTTGAGCTCACACCCCATCAACACGATAAGTTGGCTGCAAACAGTCAAGGAATTGTCCACTTTTTAGGAAGAGTGTTACAAAACTTTGAATTTGAGTCTACTCCGATTGATACACTAGGTGCACGTAAGCTAAAGGACATTATGGAACAAACATGTAACGATTCTTTTGAATTATTCTATGATTTACAAACATACAATCCCTACACAAGTGACATGCGCATAAAGCTTGGTAAGTCTTACGAAACACTATTTAAGAAACTATTACCAACACGCGTAAGCGATAACTATACTGTATATGGAATACAAGGTGGCAAGGGATCATTTAACGAAGAAGCATTACTTTCTCACATTGATAAAAGCATTCCGTTTAAAATCAAATATTTGTACACAACAAAAAATGTCTTGGATAGTCTTTCGAAAGGAACTATTGATTTTGGACTATTTGCAGTAAGTAATACACTTGGTGGTATTGTCGATGAAACAATAGAGGTGCTAGGAGATTACAAATTCGAAATTGTTACTCAAATCACTCTTAATATCAGGCACTTTCTAATGAAACGCAGGGATGTAACTACCGATCAGATTACAAAAATCATTGCACATCCTCAAGTTTTAAAGCAATGTGAAGAAAATTTATCAACAAAGTATCCAAGACTAGCGAAGATAAGCGGAGGTGGCGATCTTATAGATACAGCAAAAGCTGCACAGGCATTACATGTTAAGAAGCTATCTCATGAGCATGCTATTCTAGGACCAAGAGTACTTGCAGAGCTCTACGCATTTGATATTATAGATTCGAATTTACAAGATAGAGAAGATAATAGAACTACTTTTTTATTGGTAAAAAGATAACTTAATCAAGGGTAGCAATACCGTAATCTTGGAGCTGTTTACGCAGTAGCTTCCAATTACTTACATACCTTGAGAGAAGCTTATAGAAACCTTGTTGATGATTCTTTTCAAGCAGATGGCAGAATTCATGAAAGATAACATAATCGATGCAGTCTTTAGGAACTTTTATCAGATCACGATTTAGTTTTATTTCATTCCTTGCAGTACACAACCCCCATTTCCCTTTCATCTTGAGTATATGTACAGGAGGATCTGGAAGACTGTAATGATTAAAGATAGTGAATAACTCTCCTGCTCTTTTTGATAAATAGTCCTGGGCAGTTGCCAAATAAAATTCACTTAGTGCCTTTTTGACTGCCAAATGATCATCTATGTGCTTGGTATTAACTTGCAAAGCATCAGGTAACACCTCAACGCTTTGTGTTGTATTCTCATAAAGGGTGAGTCTATAAGTTTTGCCAAAGAGTAGGTGGCTGTCCCCCTCAGTATAGGTTTTCTTTGCTGGTTTAGATAACTTCTTATAATATGCGAGCTTATTCTCAATCCACCTGCTTTTCTTTTCAACCAGTGCGTCGATATAGTTAGCTGATGTGTTTTGAGGGGCACGAATTACTATTGTACCATTTGGATTAATCGATAGCGTTATAGTTTTACGTGCTTTGGAATATAAGATTGTATAGTCCATTTAGATTGGTGAAATCATCAACAGAATATAGTTTAGCACTTACACCATAGGTGATGCAGTTTGTTAACACTAGTTGGAAACAAAAGTTAAGGCCACACCAGACTTATCTGCTCTACCGGTTCTGCCAATTCTGTGAATATAGTCTTCATAGGAATTGGGAAGTTCAAAGTTTATTACGTGAGATACATTACTAATATCAAGTCCACGCGCTGCAACATCTGTTGCTAATAACACTTTAATTTGATTGTTCTTAAATTTCTGAAGTGTTGCTTGTCTTTGATTTTGTCTTTTATCTCCATGTATAGCTTCGGCATTGTGTCCTTTGGTATTTAGCTCATCAGCAATTTGCTGAACTTTCCATTTAGTATTGCCAAAAACAATAACTTTCTCAAATTCCTGCGTAGATAAGATTTCATGAAGTAAATCAAATTTTGTTTTTGATTGTGGTACACGAATAAGATCCTGTCTAATATTAGAAAGTGAGTCGGTTTTCTTAACACTGATGGTTACAGGATCACTAACAAATGAGTGTATTATTTCTTCAACTTTTTTGGATACAGTAGCTGAAAAAAACAGAGACTGTCTTACTTTTGGTAGAAGGGAGATAAAATACTTTATTTCTGTAAGAAAGCCGATGTCGACCATTCGATCTGTTTCATCTAATACAACATTTGCAAATTCATTGAGATTAAGAGCTCTTCGCTGTACTAGGTCTTTAATTCTTCCTGGGGTACCGATTACAAAGTTAGGATTCATCCTTAACCTTGAAACCTGTGCTCGCATGTTTTTGCCACCAATAATTAATGTGGAATACATTCTAAGTCCGCTTGTAAAAGCTAAGAATTCAGAATTGATTTGTTCAGCTAATTCTCTTGTTGGGGTTACGATTAAGACTTTTTCTCTTCTGTCTTTTGCGACTTTGTTTATTAAAGGTATTAAAAATGCAGCAGTTTTACCTGTACCTGTATTTGCAATGCCGATAATATCTTTACCATTTATAATGTGAGGGATTGCTTGATCTTGAATAGGAGAAGGTACTGTGTACCCTTTTCTAAGTATATTATCTACCAGCTGTTTCTCTAACCCAAAAGTTTGAAAAGTGTTTGCTGTTTGATAAGCGTCTTGTGGAAGTTGTTCAGGAGCGCTGTTTGCATATTCAATTGCTCTGATTAGATCAATTTCTGACCAAACGTATGGTTTTCTTCTTCCCTGAGATCTAGGACCTCTATTAAACCCACCACTACGTCCGTAGCTACTACTTGAACTACGTCTAGGGCCGCTAAACCTTGAACTACCTGTATTTTGGGATCTTGATGTGCTAGATCCAAAGCTATTTCTTTGTCTCATTTTAATTCTTTCTAAAGCACAAAAACGCTTTAAGTATTAATAATGAGGAGAATATAGACTTGGAATAGACTAATTCTATCTTTATACAAAAGCTTTAATGGCTTTAATCAACTGATACATGATACAGTATAAAACAACCCAATGCAAGTAATGTACAGGCAGGGGACATAGGTAACACTTTTATGTTAGCTTCAACATACTCA
>CAZLZI010000025.1:0-13385 GCA_964563965.1 uncultured Candidatus Saccharibacteria bacterium | reverse complement strand
CGCTGACCTCTTCCATGCCATGGAAGCGCTCTACCAACTAAGCTAACGGCCCCTAATATTTCTCGTGAACCTGTTTCTTGAAAAATACCATCCTCTTATTGGGAAGATCCGCAATATTATACACTCTAGAAGTTTTAACCAAAACATCTTCTTTTGGAGTGTTCTTCTCTATCTCAAGCAGTCTAGTATAGACAACATCGAGTAATTCCTTAATACCTATACCGTTTAATGCGCTTACTACCAAAACCTCGACTTTATGCTTTTTAAAGTGCTTTTTAATTAGCTCAAAGTTCTCACTAACTATTAAAGTATCTAGCTTGTTTATTACTATAATCGCCTCTTTATTTACTAACGGATGCTCATTGGTAAATGGATTTTTATATTTATTTAACTCTTCTACAATCTTTAGATAATTGTTATAGGCATTAATCGGTAACTCTTTTACATCATCGGTATGATAATTATCAAGTGGATCTACAATGTGAATTAAGAGCTTGGTGCGTTCAACATGGCGTAAAAAGTCATCACCCAAGCCTTTGCCTTCAGAAGCTCCCTCAATCAGTCCGGGAATATCTGCAAAGATCAATTCTTTGTCATAAATCTTACTTGCTCCAAGATTTGGCGAAAGTGTTGTAAATGCATAATTACCAGTTTTTGCATCGGCATTGGTAAACCTATTGATTAAAGTGCTTTTACCGGCATTAGGAAGACCTACAAGACCTACATCGGCAATAAGCTTTACTTCTAGTCTAATTGATTTAGCCTCTCCCTCTTGCCCTTTTGTATACTGTCTGGGTGTTTGATTGGTTGAACTTTTAAATGCAGTGTTTCCCTTACCTCCCCTACCACCACGGCCAAGCAGAATCTTTTGGTCATGCGAAACCACATCTGCTACTAATTGATCACCAAATTCAGTGACTTCATATATTTTTGTACCAACAGGTATCTTAATATATACATCTTTAGCATGGGTTCCATTCATGTTTTTCTTGTGCCCTGACTCACCATCCTCAGCACTAAAGACCTTCTTTGCTCTAAAATCTATCAGTGTACCAAGGTTGTGATCAGAAAGTGCGTAAACACTACCTCCTCTACCACCATCTCCACCATCAGGTCCACCCTTAGGTATGTATTTTTCTCGTCTAAAAGTCACTGCACCATCACCACCATTACCTGCTTTTATTCTTATATTAGCTGTGTCGATTAAGCCTACATTTTTCATTAGTTTATATACTCCAGTGGGTTCTGTGCAGCACCATTAAATTTAATAATAAAGTGTACATGCGGTCCAGTCGACCTTCCTGTGTTACCCATTATACCAATTACTTCACCTTGACCCACTCGCTGTCCGTAGCCTACATCAATTCTTGCCATATGACCATACACTGTTGCAAAACCATTATCATGATCTATTTGTACATGCAAACCAAGTCCCCACGGATCCCAACCTGCTCTAGTAACATTTCCTGAAGCACAAGCAAAAAGTGGCGGTTGCGCACCCCATGGAGTGGCTATGTCTAAGCCATTATGATACCAACTGAAATACTGTGTAATTATTCTGGTTGTAGTTGGCCACATACACCAACCACTCCCCACATTTGGCACAAATACCGGTTGAGTAAATTGAGGTAATGTAGGAAATGCTGGAATATAAACTGGTTGAGGTACTTTAGCATCAGGGATGACAAGTTCTGTGCCCATGGCAAGACTTGACGTATCTAAAATGTAGTTAAAATCAGCAACGGCCTGCTCGGGAACTGCATATTTCTTTGCAATAGAGGCTAATGTATCGCCTGATTCAACTTTGTGAATAAGCCCAGATACAGGAGGTATTGATAATTTATTCCCCACTTTCAATATAGAGCTATCTGTTAAGTTATTAACGTATTTTAAAGCATCTGAAGATATTTTGAATTTTTGACCAATGCCTGAAAGAGTGTCACCGGCTTGTACTGTATAGTCAAAATATTCAGTCCGTTTACGACTTTCTGGAACTAATGTAGTTGCAACTTCTCGTTGGGGAATTATGTCTGACACACTTGAAAGATAGTCTTCATTTAACCTGGCAGAGTTTACTAGCGGAGAACTATTGAAAATCTTTCCAACGGTAAAAACTAAAAAAGCAAAGGTGAAAACTACAAAATTAATTACCGGTCGTCCTAATCTTCCCCTAGACCAAATCAACTTTTGGACGCTTTTTGCTTTAAGTTTTAAGAAGAGCGGACCCCAAATAGAGAATACCAAAGAGAATGTTGCAAGTAGTAGTCGCAGTTTATTAACGATATAACTTGCCAAAAAAACACTGAAGTAAACCCATGAGCGCAGCAGTCTGCCTAAATTACTTGGAGAACCAATGCTAAACCCTTTGAAATTTAGTTTAGTAAATCTTTTTGACTTGGAAGACCTCAACGAATGAATTAAGCTATCCGAGCGTCTTTCTTCTGTACTCTCTTTTCTCTTATGATCAGAAAATCTTGAAAAAAAACTCCCACTAGACATAACTTAGTTAAAAATTCTTAGACACCTTTATGAAGGGTATCAAGAAATTCTTGGTTTCCTTTTGTTTTCTTTAGTCTTTCCAGTACTAGTTCTGTACTCTCATTTTCTTCTAACAAATCGATCATTCTTCTTAATTTAACAAGAGCCTCATAGGTGTGTTTGTCATACAAAAGTTCTTCATGTCTTGTACCACTAGCTTTAATATCAATAGCTGGGAAAATGCGTCTTTCAGCTAATCGTCTATCAAGTCTCAGTTCCATGTTACCGGTACCTTTAAATTCTTCAAAGATAACATCATCCATCTTGGATCCTGTTTCTACTAAAGATGTAGCAATAATTGTAAGGCTACCTCCTTCTTCAAAGTTTCTCGCTGCACCAAAAAAGTGCTTAGGAGGATAGAGAGCTGAAGGGTCAAAACCGCCTGATAAAGTTCTACCAGATGGTGGTACAGCTAAGTTATAAGCTCTTGCAAGTCTTGTTAAAGAGTCCATTAATATAACTACATCTTTACCTTTTTCAGCTATACGTTTTGCTCTCTCAAGTGCTATTTCTGCAACTCTTGTTTGCGCATCAGCAACTTCGTCAAAGTTGGATGAGAATATCTCACCTTTTACATTTCGTCCCATATGGGTTACTTCTTCAGGGCGTTCGCCAATTAAAACAACCATTAAATAAATATCAGGATGATTATTAGTAATCCCTGTTGCAATATCTTGAAGCAGCCAAGTTTTTCCCGCTTTTGGAGGAGCAACTATCATGGCACGTTGTCCCTTACCAATAGGTGCAAACAAATCAATTATTCTTGTAGATAAAACTTCTGGTGTTGTTTCGAGCTTTAACCATTCATTTGGAAAAATAGGTGTTAACCTAGAAAAAAGTGGTCTTTTTCTAGCATCATCTGGACTCATGCCATCAATCTTTTCAATACGTAGCATCGATAAATATCTCTCATTTTCATGCGGAGCCCTTGCATACCCATCTACTTGATCCCCCATGCGAAGACCTAAACTCTTAATCTGAGAAGTGCTTACATATACATCTCTAGGAAGAGCGTCATCTATTTGCTCTTTTTGTCTTAAAACTCCATAGTCTGGAAGGATTTCAAGTACACCTGACACTTTAATACTATTATCAGACCCACCTCCATCTTGCGAACTACTCGAAGAGGACCTATGCATTTGTGTGACAGGTCTTGGTGCATGCGTCCTTGGAGTATAGGTTCTTGGTGGTGTACTTGTTGGTGCCCCTTGAGAAACACTAGTTAAATTATTATCTGAGGAACTATTTGTGGTTTTTATTGTCATATATAGTTGCGAAAATATTTTTAGAAATTAAGTAAGTAAAATATTAACCCTTAAAGTCGGGAGATAGCCACTGCCCCGAGCTACCTCCCAGCTTCAATTTTCAATACTAAGCGGGCTTACCTGCTATGTGCAAAGAATCAATAATCCGTGCTTTTATAATAAGTCTTTTATTATAAGTGCCTGCCTGTGCATCCCACACCCCACCACAAGTTATCAATGTCAAAGTCTTACCGACTGACTTGTTAAGTATATCAAGTCTGTTAGCTGTAGAAATTTCTAAATGATGAATTTCTTCCACCACATATACATGTTCTTTACCAAACTCATCAACAACTACAACTTTATCATTTACCACAAGATTTTTCAAATTCCAAAATGCAGCAGGACTTCCGGTATTTGTATCATAGTGCCCATCAATGATTACATTACCCTCTTGTCCCGGTTTAGCACTTTTCTTATACCAACCACCGGAAAACCAGTCACTTGGCACATCCAACATACCATCTGCTTGTACCCCTACTGGATTGATTTGAACATCTAGCTCAACTTCTTTTGAATAGAGTTGCACAGGTTGCGCATGTAATGGAAGTCTTAGTTCTTTGAATGGGGAAGTTGAGATCATTTCATTTACGACTACAGTTGGGTGTGTAGTTGAACTTTGTGTATTCTGCTTGTCTGGAGTTACTGCTGTAGTTGAGTTTGGAAAGTAAACACCAAACACATAGAGCAATAAAATGCCCGGAATAATAAACAAAGCTGATTTAAAAAATATAATTGAAAGTGACTTCATAGTTAAAAGCAACATAGATGAGCCGCGTAAACACAAAGGCAAACCCAGCCCATCTATGATGCCGTCAACTAACGCTGAAAGCTTGGTAATAACATAACCAGCACAAAGAACACTACTACAGATGCAAATAATAACATATTAACTTTATAAATGTATCTGGTCATGTTTAATTGGCAGGAAAAGCATTCAGTGAACTATTGAAATGCATTATAACCGATAGAACGCTTTTAGTCAAATGCTATAGGACTCAAGGCACACAGTATCAATATGAACTATAGGATTGCGGGTAATCGGATTGTTTAGAAACCCATAATCACCTAAACACACGTTGATTTATTTCGAGTTTGGAACTGCTATAGAAGCTAGAATGAGAAGACAATTCAATGCAAGTCGCTTGTTCCATTTCTAAAAACCTTTACCCTTTTACTTAGATCATGCTTCCCCTGTCCAGAAGCATGTACGGAATTATCATCCGAAAGGATGAAGCGTCCAGTGACTTTAAGTCACTAAACTTCAAAAGACGTTCTGCGGCTGCCGCACCTATGTCGCTCCTTGTGGAGCGTCTTTTGTTTATGTGGTTAGTTGAGAATTTTAGAAAAAATCATCTTACCGGCAGGAGACTGAATAAGTCTAGATACTTCTACCTCTACTTCCTCCCCTACAAAAGGCTCACCATCTTCAACAACAATCATTGTTCCATCAGGAAGATATGCAACACCTTGTTTTTTTGATTTTCCTTTTTGAACGACTTTCACTTTTACTTTTTCCCCAGGAATCATTTCCGGTTTAATGGATTCTACAAGCTCATTCAAATTCAAAACCTTAACATTCTGAGTTTTGGCAACTTTGTTCAGATTAAAATCTAATGTCATAAGTCGTAAACCCAAGTTCTTTGCAAAAAACAGGAGTCTTTTATCTACTTCAAGTGTATCTTTCTTTCCTAAGTCTTCTTTTATGACTTTAGCTCTAGTTATTTTCTTAAGTTCTTCTATATTATCTAGTCCTCTTCTACCCTTTTGTCTCTTTAAGTCATCGGCACTATCAGATAAAGCATGGAGTTCATTGATAACAGAGTTGAGGATCAGAGCTTGAGTACCGGGGAAAAACCCTGCTTTAGCAATATTTATAATTCTGCCATCGATCAAAATAGAGGTATCAATTACGACCCCTCCTTCATACTTTTCCTGCATCCGTTTTTTATCACTCTGGTGTCTATCTCGTTGGCGCCTTCTTCGTGCAGTTTGCATACGTTTACTTTGTTGTTCCCAGAAATCCCAGACTATATTTGAGACAGCTGCTTGGATAAAGGCTTCAATCCACCGCTTAGTACTAAAGAAAATAAGAGGAACCGTATGAAAGCCAAACAACCCCAGTGCTGTAGCTAAAATAAATTCGCCAAAAAAAGGGATGTTTAGAAACGGGTATGCTTTAAAAATGAGCGTATTGGATAAGATAAATGTTAGAGTATAGAAAAGTACACCAAGAAGTACTTTTACTACAAAGCCAGTTGTAAGTTTAAATTCGTCTTTTTTAATTTTTGGTTTAGTATCTTCATTTAATAGCAAAGTAGTTCTATTCTAAAAATTTAGTAATAGCCTCTTTAACTGTTTTTACACTATCCGAGCTTATTATAACATCAAAACCCAGCTTTTTTGCTTCCTTTACACGTATATCTTGAAACGTTACTTTTTTTATTTCACCTGAAAGCCCACACTCACCAAAGGCCAGAGACGCATCTTTTAATGGTTTGTTTTTAAGCGACGATGCTACTGCAAGACATACAGCTAAATCACACGAGTACTCTGTTACCTTATACCCGCCTGCTATGCTTAAATAAACATCACTGCTAGAAACACTTAACCCGCATCTTTTCTCAAGGATCGCTAGTAATACATTTAATCTATTTACATTAAAGCCACTTGCAGTTCTCCTTGGATAACCGAATGCTGTAGGAATTGTTAGCGCTTGGATCTCAAACAACAACGGTCTAGTACCCTCCATCACAACCGACACACAACTGCCTGATGACTTTTCAAGTCGTTCAGATAGGAAGAGCTCTGATGGGTTTTTAATTTGTGTCATGCCATCATGACGCATCTCAAACACACCAATTTCAGATACCGAGCCAAATCTATTCTTATTAGACTTCAGTATCCTGAATAAATGCTGATAATCCCCCTCTAAGTACAAGACGGTATCAACCATATGCTCAAGTACCTTAGGACCTGCAATCGCTCCCTCTTTTGTTACATGGCCCACCAAAATTACTGGAATAGATAAATTTTTTGCCGCTTGAATGACCATACTAGATGCCTCTCGTATTTGCCCAACGGATCCTGCCATCCCTGCTAATGCTGATGTATAAATAGTCTGAATTGAATCTACTATGACAATGTGATAGTTATTGCCACTCCCCCCAGTATTGGTCTGTAAATAACTGCCAATATCATCCACACAAGTTTGTGAAAGCAGATACAGATTCTTACCATCATAATTCATGCGGGAAGATCTTACTTTTATTTGTGTAGGACTTTCCTCACCACAAATATAGAGCACATTTTTGTCTGTCATACTTTTCGCCATCTGGGTAAGTATGGTACTCTTACCAATTCCCGGATCACCCGAAAGTAACACCACCTGCCCAGGAACAAAACCTCCACCAAGAACACGATCTAATTCTGAGATGCCGGTTGTAATACGTGTGCTCTGAGTCACCGATACATTGGACAATTGTTTTACTTGTAACCCCAGATTTGAGCTTGTCTTATCGTGTTTACCGGTTTGTGCAGGCGTAAGTAGGGTCTCCACTAAAGTGTTCCAATTCCCACACCCCCCACATTGCCCACTCCATGAGCTAAAGGTTGCATTACAAGACTGACATATAAAGGCTGATTTATTCTTTTTCATTACTTAGATGATATTACTATTTTCGAGTTAGTTAAACGGGCATAAAGTCTAATTTGACTGGCATCTTTGATGTTACTATCTAAAATAAAAGCAGCCACTCTATCTATAAGTTCTTTTTCTATGAGTCTTCGCATAGACCTAGCACCAAACTCTTGAGAGTACCCTTTCTCAAGTAAAAAGCTTTTCACTTCCTTCTCAACAGTGAGTGTGATTTTTTTATACTTAAGGCTTGTCTTAAACTCTGTAAGTAATATATCCAAAATTTTGCTTTGACTCTGCTTAGACAGCCTCCTGAAAACAATGACTTCATCAAACCTATTAATTAGTTCAGGTTTTATAAATCTCTTAAGATTAGCAGTTAGTCTGGATTCAACATTATCTTCTGTTTTTAGCTCGTTATCAAAGCCTATATCTTTCCTATGCAAAATTTCAGTACCCAAATTGCTTGTAAGTATTACAATGGCCTCGTTAAAACTAAAAGTAGTCCCCACGGCATCCACAAGTTGGCCTTCTTCCATAATCTGTAACAATATATTAAGAATATCAGGATGCGCTTTTTCTATTTCATCAAAGAGAACAACACTTTGTGGCTTGAGTTCAATCTTTTTAGTTAGTTCTCCTCCCTCTCCAAAGCCCACATATCCAGGGGGAGCTCCTACAAGCCGTGCTACGGTGTGTTTTTCAGAAAAGTCACTCATATCAAGTCTAATTAACGAACCACTCCCAAATGCTTCATCAGCAAGCACCTTAGCTAGCTCGGTTTTACCTACGCCAGTGGGACCAAGAAACAAAAAGTTACCCACAGGTCTTTTTTTGGAGTTTAAGCCCAACTTAGATCTAATCAAGCTCTTAACCACCACATCTATAGCACCATCCTGCCCTATAATTCTTTTACGAATTCGATCTTTTAAAGATTTTAGATCTTCTACTGGTAATGGGAGAGATTTAGACATCTCCTCCTCCTCGACTGCTATATCAACTATTTCTGTAGTTAGAGTAAGCTTTTGGCTCAGAAACATGCTTTTTTCGTCACTGGAGAGTTTGATTTCTACTTTTTGTAAACTCGACCTATGTTTTAACGCATTTTTATAATCCCCTGACTCAATACTTTCATCAATCTTGCCAGCAAGAACAATTGTTTCATCAATTAAACTTTTATACCGTTGCGGGACTTTACTTTCTTTTAAAATGAGCTTGGCACAGGCTTTATCTAGTAAGTCTATGCCTTTTTGAGGAAATTTAAGATCAGACTCCAAAACTTTAGCTTTTTTATAAGCATAACTGATCACAGGGGCTGGTATTTTTATTTTATGATATTCCTCTAAATGCCTTGCGCGTGATTGCATAACCCGTAGAGTTTGCTTTTCATTAGGTTCGCTTAACTCAAGCATAGTGAAGTTGCTTATAAGTGAGGCGTTTTCGGTGTTAAGTTTGTCGTAGATTGATAAATCCATTGTGGCGATAACTTTAATTCCCATAGTGCTCAGGCCGGATTTGAAAAGGGAGTATATTAACGGAACAGCAACACCTGAATTTGTTGGTATGAAGATGTTCTGAAAGTTTTTGATGTGTAAAATTACTCTACCCACGCTTCTAACCTCTTCTAACAACATATTAATGCTTTGTTCCAGATTGATGCCTTTATTAAAGGCACTCGCAATAAACTGGACAAGATCAAAATCAATAACATGAAAGCCAAGCAGCTTTGGTGGAACGTCCAATGAGTTTATTCTGCGAATAAGAAGGCCTATGAGTGATTCTTTTCCCACCCCTGCCTCGCCTACAATTAAAGGATTGGGGTTCTGTTTCTGAAGCAGGATTGAGATTATACCATTAAGCTCTTCACGATAGATAAATTCTTCAGTAGAGAGGTATGACTGGTAGGTAGCATTATCACCATAAAGGGAGAGCAAAGGCGTTTTACTATCTTGTTCTACATTTTTAAGTCCTGTTGGAAAGAGGTTTAAGGCAATAATTTCTTCACGAACCTTGTCCATATCTTTAGAAGCAATTATCTTGAGCAATGCTAGAAGTAAATGTTCTGTACCTACATAAGTATGTTGAAATTTTAATGCTTGAAAGAAGGCTTCTTTAACTAGTCTATCTAGCTCCACAAGCTTATTCTTAGGCAGTTCAATATTGGGTACATTGCTTAGTACTTTAAAAGCAACGCCGTTTGAGCTTTTGAGCACATCATAAATCTCGATAGCATTCACAACTTCTCTTGCTTCTTTGCCAAGCTTTTCAGCTCGTTCAGTAGCCTTTTGTTGCATAAGCTTGAGTGCTTCACGTGCTCTTTCTGTTAGTCTTTCAAGTGACATCAGATGTGTTACTCCTCCTGGAATTTTCTTGTACTCAAAGCAAGTTTCTGTCCTACACCATCAGCCATTGTAACAACAGCTTTAACACTCTGCCCCTCTTTAACTGATTCTGCTGTTTCTGAAATGTGAAGTAGTGCATCTAACCCTTTTTCAAGAGTTACAAAGGCTCCAAATGGAACGATTTTACTAACTACACCTTCGACTATTGATCCTACTGGGTATTTAGTATCGACGTGTTCCCAAGGGTTTTCTGAAAG
The DNA here is from genome assembly GCA_964563965.1 of uncultured Candidatus Saccharibacteria bacterium. GTDB lineage: Bacteria > Patescibacteriota > WWE3 > UBA101185 > UBA10185 > CAZCAQ01. Next base: position 3,307 of record CAZLZI010000025.1, on the reverse strand, counting down.
TCTTTTTACTGATAAAGCTAGTTTTCCACCGGAGTCATCAGCAATACCAAGTACTTTCACTGTAATTGGAGACCCTACAGAGTAATAATCCCCAGGGTTGTTAACTTTTTCCCAAGCTATTTCGCTAATGTGCACAAGACCTTCGATACCATCAAGGTCAACAAATATACCAAAAGGCATAAGTCCTGTAACTATACCTGTGAGTGTATCCCCTTCTTTTACTTTAGAGAGTTTTTCTTTCTTAGCTTCGTCGCTATATGTTGGGAGTGCATCTTTCTCAGAGAAGACCAATCTATTTTTGGCTTTATCAATTTCAATAATTTTAACTTTTAAGGTTTTACCTGAAAGGATCTTAAGAGACGCTTTTAATTCTGCTTCACTTCCTGCAGCATATTTGGCTAAATCGTTGGCAAAATGCACTCTATCTAAATGAGATAAGGGTACAAAGCCAATCATGCTCATGCAGTCAACCAGAAGCCCGCCTTTATTGTATTCAAGAACTGTTACTTCAAGGATATACTCATTCTTTTGAGCGTCAAATAGCTCTTTCCACTTCTTTTCTTTCTCTGCTTTTCTTAGGGATAAAACAATGTAGCCTTGATCATTTTCGCTTTGAACAACAGAAACCAAGACATTTTCGCCTGGTTTAAGGCTCAGGTAGTCATCACTTAGATCTTCACCCGAGACTATTCCTTCGGATTTAGCACCTATATCAACGAGTACTTCTCCAGGTCTTACACTTACTACTAATCCTTCGATAAATTCCCCAAGTCCTAAGTGTTTCGAGAGAAGGGAATCATCGGTTAAATACTTACTCATCACTGAGTCTGCTTTATGTACTTTTGAGGCTTTTGGCATGGTTTAAATAGGCTTTTACAGGAGTAAAAGCGAGTAGCACTGCAATTTTATACACCAACCACTTGAGTGCTTAAAAGTAGTCGTAGGGGGATTCTACACTATTGGGGAGGTTTTGCAAGCAGAGCTAAGACAAGTAGTAAAGAGATCTTTTTCAGGGAGTTCTATCACATTTTGTTTAATGACTACTGTAAATATTCAGGTAATTGAGGTAGATCGATGCTTCCTTTTGGAGCCCTACCTTCTGTAATAGCATCGTAGGCCTGTCGATATGCCTCTGCCGAATTGAGTGTAATACTGCAGACAGCAGGTCTAAAAGTGTTGTCTGTCATACGCACTGTTGAGATCATTGCGGCACCACTTTGACCATTAAATCTACGTACTGATAAACCGACTTCAAACCCTTCTGGATGTCTAATGTTCAAGATTGCAACAAAGGGCCTAGCTATACCTGGTGGCGGATCAATAGGCCTTACGTCACTGTCTGGATCCCTCGGTATTAAGAAGTCAGCATTATCCCGTGTGTATGGTATTTCAAGTACCTTAAATAATTGAGGAAGTCTATTCTGTGGAACACCTGCGGTATGAAGAGGGTTTTTGGCATTCCCTAAAAAATTATCAATCGAGTCCAAGATACGTGAATTCGTGTAACTTAATACTGCCTCTAGAGTAACTTCTCTTGATTGTTCTTTAAGATAGCGATGGGCAGATGCTACTGAGTTATGGGCCATCGCACCAATACGATATAACTCATATATACCACGTCCTAAAGCACGTCGGTCTAATGGATCAACAGTAACATCTAGTTCCTCAGTGAGGTTTTTTACTATAAATGCTGCTGCACTGGGTAAAGGTTCTGTCTCTGTTTTCATTAGTGCTATTTTCTCTTCAACACTACCTATTATAGTATGAACAGTTCCCACAGCTCCATATTGAGTATCTACCGTACTGTCTTTGACAAATTGAAGTCCCGCAAGTACTCTCTCAATACTAACAGCATCTAAACGCGGATCAAGAATCCGTCTTGCTTCCGCCTGTGTAGATTTATCTACAACAACCTCTTGCACAACAAGTCCCCTTTCTCTCTTTACCATCTCATAAGTCCTAGCAGCCATACCATCCTGCTCAACTTTAATTCGCATGAGGAAACTATCATTACCTACGCGTTTTTCACCACTAGCTGTTAAGGCAAGTAGAACTTTAAGGGTATCATTGCTTACTTCGCAAGCCATTCCTTCACCAGAGGGAAGTTCTGTAATTGGTTTTTTCAGTTGATCACTCATATAATTACTCCTTTAAATTATACATATTTGTTTGTAACTTTTCAGCATTAATTAAAGTAGTCGATATACGCTAGTTACCAACTAGGAAATGCGTTACTTGTTTTGCGGTTTCATTACTCTGCCATATAAGGAGCTGGCTTTAACCCAAAGCTTATCGTACCAGCAGACGTTACACTATCTCCCCACTGCACACTTACAAAGTTACCGTGAACATACATGCTTGAACCATCGTTAAATGTAATCTCTATATCCTCATAAACTCCTAAACGTACAGCAATAACTTCCTTTCCAGCGAAAGCAGATACTTCAAAGGGCTTGCCATCATAATTACGGTTATACACCGAATAGTCAGGGATATGCCAAGTAAGAAATACGCCACTTTCAGGGTCTCCGATAACTACTGTTACTGGCATAAGCTCCTCGCCATAACTGCCGTCGACGGTGATAGCTTCAGGAAATAGTATATGAACACCCCCTAGACTATCTACTCCCACACCGTGATCTGACATATAAGTACGCACTCTCTAAGGTAATGAATTTAAATACATTAGAAAAGTTCCCCATTCGGCATGTTGAACTTCAAGAGCATCGAGACGAAATAAAGCATCTGAGAGTACTTGGGATGATGCTTCGTTATATGAAAAGCTCCACTGCATTTCTCTGTTTCTATTTGGGCTATTTAAACCTCCCCATTGAGCTATAGCGTCCCCCTTATTCGTTCGGGTCGGACGAAATGCTAATCTAGGAGAGTAGGTACCTCCAGCCGCTTCATTAGGTTCATCAATACTGTAATGTAAAGTCCCTATGCCTAAGTCTACTTCATACCAGTCACCATAATTATCGCTTCCATGAGCATCAGTAGTGGCAAATTGTACATAGTACTCCCCCGTGTCGCTGGATTTTACAATAGTTCTAGATGAATTTGTTAGGGCTTTACTAAAAGCATGCCTAAGAGGAACAGGAATACCAAAGTCTTGTGCAAGTTGTGCCTTTGCAACTTCAAGCTCCTCGGGTTTAAGCTCTTCAAAAGTGCCTGCATTGTACTCTTCGACCGATAAAATTCCTAGATATTCAGTCATCTGTCTCTCGAGGTTTTCCCCAGGTATATAGGTAAAAACACTTATCTCTACAGTACCACGGGTAAATGGAAGTAAATCCGGTGAATATTT
>CAZLZI010000024.1:0-14053 GCA_964563965.1 uncultured Candidatus Saccharibacteria bacterium | reverse complement strand
AGTTTATTGTAGCAGCGTCGTTTCCCGGTATTGCTCCCCATGCAAATATTAGGGGCGAGAACACTACACTTCCAAGCATACGTACATAAATAATAAGAGTTTTTATATACACCAGTATCGACACTATAAGTAGTGCCAACATAAATATAAGCGTAAAGACAATAGAAAGTGCGCCAACAGATATAAGTCCCTTGGCTCCAATCAATGCTCCATGGCCTCCCGCAAGCAGTCCGCCGACAACAACTGGTACAGCAAACGTTGCAAGCACCTTACCCTTTATACCGTCCTCTATAGTCTCACCTCTAATATCGTCTTTTACCGATGCCAGTATGTTGTCAGAGATTTTGCGGAGTGGGAAAATGAAGTTGGTCATTGTAGCACCGATTGCAAAACTGAATGTTATCAGTACTAAAGAGATAACAACTTTTGGTAGCGCTGCTTGAAGAGTGAGTACTGTTTTAGGGTCAGTCTTTTTTCTAAGCATGATAAAAATACCAATTACAACAAGAAATATAGATACAAGTCCGTATGCCATGTTTCTAAAAGTCTTCCATAGCATGTATGCAAGATCTGCTCCAAAGAGGTTATTAAATCTCCCCTCACCTTGTGCATAAACTTTTGCTCCTATTATAGGTACATCTTTTACTTGTTCTCTAAAATAAAGCGCAAGATTAAGTGGTATTACATCCGGCGTTGACATCATAGCAAGCGAGTTTGTTGTACCCATTAAGCTGTTTGTTGGGGCATAAGCACCTTCTCCCAATCCGCAATCATCGATAGAGCCGCCTGCATTTATAGACTCGAAGCACTTTCCTGCCTCTTCGATGGCTGTGGTGCTTGATTGTCCAGTGACGGCAAATGCCGCAGGTTCCATAAGCATTGAGCTAGAAAATCCTGTTGCTGTTTTTGTTATATCAATCTGTGGGTACGCTTCGTCTATACCTTTGTACGTAACATTTTCAAGTCCTGCATCTTCTGCCGGAGGTTCTTGTGCAAAAGAGCGATTTACAAAGTATACTGAAGTGAGAAATCCGAGAAAGAGAAAAACTATTGTTATTGCTTTTATTTTAGTTAAAGTTCTCATAGCGATGAAAAGTACTTGTTTAAACAATTCTATCAAAAATATAAAATAATGCTATGGTTGGTATAGGTTACGCAGGCTACAAACAAGGTGATGAGCAGTCAGGGTACTATCCAGGGCGTGGTATTGGTGGTGGTAAACCATTCATACCTCCGGTCCCTCCAGTTGAGTTTACTAACTCGATGGAGGATATGGAAAAATTCATTGATCACATCGAAAAAGAAATAAGAGCGGGTACTATACTTTTGCCATTGACGGTCTGGGACCAGATAAAAAAAGATTGGTTGGGCATATTTACTATAGCGGGTAGTACAGGACAGAATTATGTAGAATCTAGTGCTGTAGTTAGAGATCTTACTGACGAGACGGCTTTTCCAAAAGCTACCGATATCATATATGATGTAAATCCTTTACACATAATAAAAGATCCGGGTGGTTGGTCTAAGAACCAGGCGTTGCGCATTAAGGACAGTGTGTTCAGTTTACAAGAAGGGTATGAGGCAGCCTACGATGATCTTATGATGGAATCCCTTCTAGGAAGTAGGGGAGGTGCCCCAAGAACCAGACTTAGACAAGCATACGTAGATTCTTACAGAGATAGGTTAATGGGTAAAATAGCTCATGTGGGCGGTACTCCTGCAGCCTTTGACTTAGCACTTACAGGACTTGGGGTGATTAGTTTAGAGAAAAAGGTAGCACCTGCTCAGCTTACAAATGTGGTACCTCCACCAGCTCATCTTGGCTTAGCTTCTGGTGGAACTGATGATAGGTTCGAGTATGCAGAGGCGCAACGTCCCCTAGATGTTGGTGCCGATCTTGCATCCAAATTTGTTGAGGCCCATCGTGTTGTTAAGATCGGAAGTAAGCGCGAAAGTACTACCCGCAAATTACTTACCCCTCTCTTTAAAGCTGTAGTAACTGAATTCGATTCTCTTTCTGCTACAGAACAGGATGCATTGTTTTCTTCCACTGCCTCTGCTTTAAGTATTTCTCAAGCTCGACTAAGGCAAGAGTATGAGGAATATAAACTTCATGCTAATCTCGCTGAAAAACTTTTTTCAGCCAATGGAACTCTGTTGGGTTTAACACAAGGAACAATCACAAGCATTTTGCATATGGAACAGACCCCTAGTAAGTATGTGGACACAGATACTATAGCTTTATTAGAAAGATTGCGTATCCAAGGCATTTTAATTACTAGTGCTTCTAGTCAAATTCAGAAAATTCGGGATCACTATGCTACTAATGTTCCTACAGACCCAGTTCTTGCTGCCATACATCGAAAGAGTGCAAGTGATTTTGAGAATGCCATAAAAGAGGCAGACAAATCACTCAAGACTATAATTGGGAATTATGGGAGTGAGGACGCGCTTAAAAAAGCATACGAACAAGTACGTTGGGATGTTCGTGCAGGTAATTTCGAATCGTTAAAGAGAGTTAGAACTGAACTACAGGTTTTTCAAACTGGTAAGAAAACTGATGTTAATATTCTAAATACTTGGGGAGGTGGTATGGGCGGTAACGATGTCTTTACTTTAGGGGGACATTCAAAGTACTTGCACTTTATGCTTAATAAGTACCTTATTCCGCAGCAAGGTAATGATCGGGGATTAATTGGACAACTGGCAGTGAGAAACCCAACTGATATGAAGTTAAGCTTTAGGGCTATTGCACATGTTATCCCCTATATGGCAAAGTACAATATCGAACACTTTAGAGATAAAGTTAATGCTGCGGAAGACGGTAAATTATTTCCTAATCTAGTAAGATCAAAAATTTTACGTTGGACACCTCTTGCAGCCCCTAGAATAATTGCTATCAATTGGTTTAAAAAGAATCAATATTTTGGGTTGCTAGTAGATAATGATACATTTGACCCTTATTTAAATTACTTTAACGGTAGCAGTACCCTTAGACCGACTAATCTATATTACTTAGGAAATCGAGTTACGTATTGGATGCATAAAAAAGGATGGACAGCGAATATATTATCAATCAATTTAAGCGCAGGAACGATAATTGGAGCTACCGGCGCTATTTCAATAAAGACTCCGGGAGGTGTTCACTTGTCTCAAGCATTGGATTTTGCTTCACTGCTTGCGCGGGACTCAAAAAACTTTGATGCGTTTTTGCAGAAAACACCTGGAGCTACCCCTTTACCTGTTATTGCCTTGATTGCTAAGGTAAAGGCTGATTTCGTTGCAAAAGGTTTAACAGCACCAACCGATCAACAAGCTCTTATCTATTTATTACTAAATGCGAAGGATGCAACAGAGTTTGCCAGTTGGTTTGCAGGGCTGCCTCTTTCGGAAAATAACAGCGCAGCTCCTCTATACTTTTTGGGTTTACAAAGCTTCAAAAAGTTTCTGCAGAAACCTGAAATAAATAATAATCTTCATCTTTTTGATCCAGCTACTGGTTTGCTTAGAGATGATCACTTTTATAACCTTTTTGAATTAATTAAGTGGTTTCAATTAAATAGCCCAACAGTTAACCCGTCCTTGTTAAGTTTTACCAGAGGCACCGTGGGTTTGTTAGAAAAATTAACGCAACGACTAAATTTAATTCAAGATTACATTCGCTTATTTAAAATAGGCAAAATACCAATTGGTAAGGCTTTTTTTGTTCGCGCGGAAGTGATTCAGTTGTTAACAAATAAACTTCTTGCCTTAATCGAGCGCATGGGGGGCAAACTTTTTGGAGGACTTTTGACCGGTGGTTCTGCTTTAGCTGGGCCTTTAGCACCATTTGTGGGTTATTTAATATATAGAGTTGGTGTTAAGACCGGGAAAATATTTGCAGATTTTAGCAAGGCATTAATTAAATTACGCTTTGATCTCATTGGTCAAATGTTTGAAGATGCCTTCGTTGCTACCACTAAATACATAATGTACATATTCTTATTTGTAGGCTTGGTTCTTTTATTACCCATGATTTTTATGAGCTCTCTTATTTCAAATATCTCTCCTATTGAACCTTATAGCTATAACAACTTGGAAGCTGGAATAACTCCAGGCCCTGCCCCTCCAGGACCTATTATTACAGGCGCTTGTGCTAACGGCTGCATCTTTGCAGGCGGTGTTAAAAATGAAATCGGATCCTACTCAGGTAATGAGGCTGGAGGACATGGTTCGAATGACTATTGGGATAGTGTGCCAGCTAGTATCCCACAGTGTGGCATAAATATCCCCACTAATGGTGGCGGTGGGACATGGGGTGTTTCTAAAGGCCCGACTGCTGCTCTTGATGATTCTGGGGATAGTATAAAAAACTACTGTCGAGGCAAGCCAACTTCAACTGACTATTATGGTAGAGCATGGGATATTACTCCTACGGGTGGTGCTGGTACTACTGTATGTGCTCCATCCATGTCGGGCATTGCTTATTGGAAGATAGGGCAGTCATTAGGTCAATATAATGGGTTTATGGTTGATGTCTCTGGTTTTAATGCTGCTGATGAATTAGTACGTACAATCAGATACGTGCACTTAGGTACAATTGTCCGTACCGGTGATAAACTTATGCCAGGAGACAGTGTTGGTACGGTGTGGGATTGGGGTTCAAACTCCCACGTTCACCTAGAGGTAAAAGATATTGACGGCAATATACTTTCACCGGAAAGTACCGGGATGTGTGCTGGTAGTTAAGTATGAATAATATCATTGCAAAACTTAGACAAATATATGATACCTACCCACAGGCGGTAGTAATTTTAACTATTCTTACTTTGATAACTTTATCTATTTTATTAAGTGATAAGATGAATGCTCCATTTTTACCTACCCCATATGAAGTTGTAACCCCACCACAAATTGTTGATTCAAGGAAGTATCTTAGCGTTGTTTCAGTGGATCCTGCTTCTGGACCTAAGCAATCATTTGAAACATTTATGGTTATCAGTATCACGTTTTCTGAACCACTAGATGCCTCAAGCGTAGCTATCACTAGTGTGCCTAATCACAACATAGGTTTCAAACTAAAAGAAGGAAGCAAGCATGTGCTTCAAATCTTTCCAAAAGATGCATGGATATACGATAAAGCTATTCAAATGGAGATTTCAGCTAAAGGACTTACAGGCAATTTCTTGAAAGCCCCTTTTGTATACAGTCAGTACTTGGTAACTCCCCCTGATGCAGCACCGACTCTTGTTTATTAATCGCATTTAATGCCTGCAACACCAAGAAAACTACATATGGCATTCATAAGCATGTTAAACGGATTAATGTTTTGCGTGAACGATGTGTATTCTCCTTTAAGTCCTAGAAGATTTCCCCCAATGGTAAATATGGTGATTGTTCCAATGACGATAACCAGACCTTTAATAGCGTTGGTGATTGTGCCTTGTGCTGCTTGCATGCCTTTGGGATCCCCCCATGAGGTTGCGTATTTGTACATGGCAAAGATGAAATAGAACACAAACACAGCCCCGACTGCTGCTATCCCGTAATTAAACACCCTGACAAGTACACATACCAGACCAACTAACGGTGGGTTATCAACATAATCTTTGTTATTCATTTGAGAGCAGATTGAACCTACTGTTGGGGCGGCAAAAGCTACACGTAGAGGAGATAGGCTTACTATGAGAGCAACAAAGATAAATATAAGTAGCTGTATTTTTCTGTTTTTCATTCGCTAAAGCCTCCTACAAAGTCGATAATAGACCCTGTTCCTTCACTGAAATTAAGCGTTCCAAGCAGGGATCTGAAGAAGACATAAGAGCATAAAACTCCAACCATGGCCCCAATTGAATAAATGAGCGTTTGTTGTGCCATTTGAGTGGCTTTAACATCCCCTTTTGACATGGTGTATTTAATACCTGCCACTATAATACTTATTAAAGAGACGCTAAAGGTTATGATTGCAAAGAGGTTGATAGCATAAATAGCCCATTCGCTTAGATTTTTAAATGTTCTAATACCCGTAGTCGGGTCTTCGTCTGGAATGTATTTAAATGGGTCGGCTTGTGCGATTTTCATGGACAAAAACCAACCCCACACTGGTGGGGTTGTATTTTCTCAATAAAAACTATGGTGTTGGTGCGATGTCATCGATCACGCCTGCATCAATTCCTACGAGTTTAAGAACGACAGTTCTTATTGTTATTGCTGCAATAACAACTATAAACCCGATAATTGCATTAGTTAATGCCTGTCTTGCTGCGTCTGCTTGTTTGACATCTCCTCTTGCTGTTATGTATTGAATACCTGCAAGAATTAAGAACACAACAACCAAAGACACACCGATAATTATGGTGACGTTTGTTATAAAGGTAAAAAGCCCTCTAAGGTCTGTAATACCGGCTATATTGCCGAATATGACTTTATCTGACCCTACGTCTTGAGCCAAAACCGGTGCTACTAAAATTGATAATAAATTCATTGTTACTACACCTCCTTCTAAAGATTTGTAATTGTCGAATTAATTAATGTGTTTAGAATGCTCACTGAGAGCAATACTACCACTAGACCAATTATAGCAGAAGTAAGGCATTCTTGAGCGTCTTTTAGTTTATAGGGGTCACCTTGACTAGTTATGAACTGGTAACCACATTTTACGATCAAGATGAGTGCCAAGACAAAGCCAAGAGGCACTAGTAATCCTCGAAGTGAAGCAAGAAGCTCATCGAATCCACCAAAATCTTTATAATCCAGCCCTGGCAATGGTTCAAATGGTTGAGGATCTTCTGCTTGTGCATACACCCTTATAGGTAGTACTAGCATAAGCACCGTCAGTATTATAAATAATAGTTTTGTCACTTTCATAAAGTTTAGTCTTTTCGTAATCTATAGGCTAGAACTTTATAACCCATAAAGCCAAAAATTGCCATACCTATAAAAATGCCTATCAAAGATGACGTACTTGCAGTTCTTAGTCTGCTGAAAATATTAGTGTTAGAGTTTTTGACTTTACTTATATCTGTATCATCCGCATCAGTTTGGGGTTCAGTTGGTTTTTGCGGTATACAACTTCCTACAGAGTCTGTAACACAGGTTCCAGAAACACTACATAGTTTGCCTTTAGCACATTGCTGACAGTTAAACTTCTTGTCCTGCGGCGAATAAGTGCAGGTACCATCTATAACTTTGGTAGTTGCACTTGAGCATTCCCTGTCATCTACAGATAAATCTTTACATGTGGGATCTGCAATTCCTGCAATACTATAGTTTCCTTTGGTTGTTATTAGTGTTTTATTAAGTATCCCATTGTAGGTACCGGCTCCCGGAAGTGTTATCTCTTCTATAAGTTGTCTTGTACCTGTTGGGCTAATGATGCTGACTTTATACTTACACCCAGCTTTGCCTTGAATGGTATAACTGGTATTTTGGGTAGTTTCAAGAACAGGATCAATTGTTAGCTGACATGCAGTTGGTGTTTTGTCTTCTAAGTCAAAACTTTCAGTTGCCACGGTGGTTTTTGCAGTTCCCTCAATCAACTTTACCGTATATGCTCCAGCGGGAGCTTTTACTTGGGCGGTCGGGCACTTGGAGTTTATATTAAAGCTTTCATCTTTCACATAGGATACCGATCCTAAAGGAATCTGGTATGCTAGCGGTTTAAATCCAGGGGGATTGGTACAGGCAAAATCACTGCATTCAACAGCTAAAGTATATGCTTTCACCTTATCTAGCATACCTGCTTTGATAGTAAGCTTTTGACCACAGGCGCTACTTTTTGGACTTACTTCTAATACTTCTTGAGCATGGCTGGTTTGTGTCTTCACGACTAGTGTGCTAAGTAACAGTGTACATATAAGTATAACTTTAATTTGGTATAATCTTTTCATGCCCTCCTGGAAAAATTTAATCCGGACTATATTAATTATATTACCCATCTGTGTTTTGTCATTAACTATATTAAATACCTCTTTTGCCGAGGACTGTGATGATTACAAAGATCTTGATGATAAGGCTGATTGTTTGGAAAGAAAAATTGATAAGAAAGAGAAAGAGTATGAGTCAACTTCAAAGAAACTAAGCGATGTAAGAGGAGATCAAGAAGAGATCTCCAAACAGCTTTCGGATTTGTCCACAAAAACTTCTATCACCCAAGGAGAAATAGATAAGCTTACCCAGAAAATAGAAGAACTTTCACGCAAGCTTGCAGTTATTAGTAAGAATCTCGGTGATCGCAAAGAATCTTTAAAATACAAAGTGTCTGTAAGAAATAAAGCCATTAGATCTTTTTATCAAAATGGGCAGTTAACCCCCTTTGAGTCTTTTTTGCTGTTTGAAGCTCCTGCCGGTCTAAATGGTTTTGAGTATGCAAACCATGCGTATGCAATCGAAAAAGCAATAAAAGAAGATGCCACTCGCATAATCTATTCCCTTAATACAGAAATAAATAGTTTTGAGCAAGATAAAAAAGAGGCGGAAGAAATAAAAAAAGACATTGAAGCGGATCAAGGAAAACTGGTATCTCTTAAAGCACAACTTGATGCTCAGAAGACGGCTGCGCAAAGTGAGTTTAATGTATTGGGTGAGCAGAAGAAGAATTTTGAAAAGACTCTTAGTTCTTTAAGTGAACAAATTTCTGATTTATCTAAAAAACAGCAAGACATTATAAATGCTAAATCAGGTGGAGATAATGGCACAGTTGGAGATTATGATTCTCCAAGTGCAGAGGTGCCAGCTGCTCCATTTAGCCCAGCATATGCAGCTTTTTCATACGGTGCCTATACTCACTACAAAGGTATGAGTCAGTACGGAGCAAAGGGTCGGGCCGAGGACGGGCAAGATTATAAAAAGATTATCGAATTTTACTACGATAATGATGTCAAAGAGGATGACGATATGCCCGATAAAATAAATGTAGACGGCTATGGGGAGATGGACTTTCAAGAATATCTCTATGGTCTTGCAGAAATGCCAAGCAACTGGCCAAAAGATGCTTTAAAAGCACAGGCGGTGGCGGCAAGAACTTATGCTTATAGATACGTCAAGGCAGGTAAATCTATATGTACTTCTCAGTCCTGCCAAGTCTTCTTAAAGAGTAAATCAGATGATCCCCCTGGGGATTGGAAAGATGCGGTTGATGACACTGAAAATGAAATAATTTCAGGTGATAGTCATGGCATGTATTCATCTACAACCGGCGGCTACATTGATAGTATTGGTTGGGATAAAAAAGGGGATTGGCCAAGCCAAGCTTATGAGAAACGTGCAAAATCTCCTTGGTTTTATTGGGCATGGTATTCAAAGAGCTACACTTTTAATTCGGATAAATGCGGTAGAAATCATCCATGGTTAGATGAAGAAGAAATGGCGGATATCCTTAATGCCGTTGTTGTTTGGGATGAAGGTTCAAGTGATGAAAAATCGCATATTTCTCCTACTACTACCAGCTGTTGGGGTGGGGATCCTTACAGTATTGATGAGATGAGAGACAAGGCAAAGAAGTATGGTGGGGGTTATGCCAAAGTCACAAGTGTGTCAACAAGTATTGGGAATAACGGTCAAACAGCATCCATTAGAATGGAAACAGATAAGGGTAGTGTAAGTATCTCTGGAGATAGATTCAAAACAGTCTTTAACCTACGAGCCCCAGGTTACATCTCTATTAAAAGCAGATTGTATGAGATAAAGAAGGATTAACCTAGCGGGAACTCACCGCTTTGAAGCTTATCTACTGTCTCTGCGGTCACCCCCTCGTTATCACGCGCTGCGGTAGCATCTTTATCTATATCAGGCACGGTGTAGGCTGTGTTGACTATATCCTCCGCATCGGCTCCTCCATTAGAAACTCCCTCAGAAAGTTGTTCGTTATTTGGCATATTTGGTGTTGTCATGCTGTAGTTATAATACTTTTTTCTAACTTGTCAAAGGGATTTCAGCTTAGCTTTTATTGAATTCGAATAATGTTATAATACAGCCATGTCAATGCTACTTGGTGCTTTTTTAGAAAGACCGGAATCAACAAAATTTTATGGTGAAGATGACGGGGAATTTATTATCCTTTTATTAAGGAGATCCTTAATTACTAACATTCCTTGGCTATTAATATCTGCTTTGATGTTTTTTGCTCCGATGTTTCTTGGGTCATTGGCAGTTTTTATGGAGGATCCTATTTTTGTTGCTTTTCCAAAAGATGTAACCTTTGTAGTTATTCTTTCTTGGTACTTTTTCTGGTTTTTTTATACCTTTATGAATTACATGAACTGGTTCTATAACGTAAATATAATTACCAATAGAAGAATTGTAGACATGGATTTTACTGGCTTTTCTCATAGGAATATCACAGAGGCTCCTCTTAAAAGTGTTGAAGATGTAACACATACCATAACAGGGGTGGTGGAGGTCTCTTTTAATTTCGGTAATGTTTTAATTCAAACTGCTGCGGAAAAGAGAGAATTAGAATTTCAAGAAATACCACAACCTGCACGAGCTGCTGATATAATTTCTGATTTAGTTGCCAAATCTAAACAAAATACAGGAGGAGGTACTGATGCTTGATGTTAGTTTTTTAAATGTGTTTTATCAACTGATAGGTATCTTAATGGTACCCTTGATATTATTGTATGTTGTATTTGCGTTTGTCCTTTTACGGCAAGTGCAACTCATGAATACAACGTTCAAAACTGTGTGGGGTGCAGTGTTTGTTTTTATGGCATCAGTTCATTTCTTTGCGACTTTTTTCCTATTACTAATTGCACTACTAGCTGCGTTTTAATATGAAAAGAAAACTTGAAGTAATTACGCAAACCCTTAGTCCTATAATCGAAGAAAAAGAGGCACATTTTGCCAGTGTACTAAGTATCCAACCTGATGATGAGAACGCTGGTTTAACACATGGCTCCCTATATTCGGTTTTCGAACTTAAGACCTCTGAAGCTGTGGATACGCAACTAATTATTAAAGTAGTTACGGATGTTTTGCACAATTCTTACTATACAGCACAAAGTTCTTCGCCAATTCAACCTTTAGAAAAAGCAGTTCTTGAACTTAAGGACAAAATAGCCTCAATGGGCAAAGATCTAAGTAGTAATCTTGACTTCAACATTTCAATTTCCGTTCTTTGGGGTGAGGTTGTCTACATCGTAACATTTGGTCAGATGGGCGTTTATATAATGAGAGAAGGCATACTTAAAGAAGTTGATGCAATATCTGAAGGCGGTTTCTCCATCGCTTCCGGACTGGTTAAAGATGGGGACATTGTTTTTTTAAGTTCCAAAGCATTTATTGATCAATTTGGGCCGGATAAGATTTTTAAAAGTACTACTCCTATTAAGCAAACAGATCTTGAAGCAGGTTCTTCTGCACTTGTAATTAAATTTCAAGTAGTGGAAGAGTTTTCAGAAGGTGAAGTTGTTGATATTCAAGTTGCAAATACTAGTTTGGGTATCAAAAAGGAATCCGATAAAAGTGTGTTTAAACTTAAACAAGGAATATTAAAACTACGCCCTAAAACTACTCCAAAACCACAAAAAGTTTTTGCAATCTTGGTGTTAATCTTAGTACTTACAGCGTTTATCGGTTCGGTTTATATGCTTTATCAGGCAAACAGTACTTTAAGCGCACAAGAAGAACTCCAAAAACTTATTAACCGAGGAAAAGATATTATCGCTAAAGATGAGCTTTCTCAAAGAGATCTCGTAACTCTTAAGAGTGTTGAAAACCAAGTGGAGAAAGTAAAAGAACTACCTCAAGTTCAGGGAGTCTACAAGGAGATTGAGGAATCTCTAAATTCTGCTTTAAATTTGAAACGTGTTGAATCAAGTGTTTTCTATGACTTGGCTCTTGTAGATGAACAAGCCAAGCCAAGCGAAATTCAATTAGTAAACAATAAGCTGGTAGTAGTAGATAATACTAGCGGCAAGATCTATGTATCTGCCTTGGATACCGCCAAGTTTGTTGCTGAGCCCCTTACCTTTCCAAGTATTAAAAATTTAAGTTTTGACGAAACTTCGATTGTATTTACGGATGCTTCGACTTATAAACTTTATGATCTGGAAACCTCAAAAGTTATTAACACGTATAACTTGCCCAATCCTAAATTAGTCCTCCCTTATTTAGATTTTATCTATGAGATAGATGATAATAAGATTGTTAAGTACACCAAAACTGGAGTAGCACTTACCAATAGTGTGTGGACCGCAGATGCTTCACTTACAAATGCAGTGTCGTTTGTAATTGATATTAGTATATACGCACTAAATAGTGATGGTAGCATTTCAAAATTTACTGCTGGTTCCAAAGACGTCTTTGTACTTGCTAATATAGATTCTCCGATAAAAAAACCAGGGAAGATCTATACTGTTGCGGATTCTAATAGTTTCTATATTTCAGATCTTGAAAGTAATAGGATTGTTGTCTTAGCCAAGGATGGGAAGTTTGAGAAACAGTACATGGATGCAGAAAAAACTAAGTGGGCTGACTTAAAAGACTTTACTATTACAAATGACGAGAAAACTATGTACTTGTTGGTTGGAACTAAAGTTTTGGAAGTTACCTTATGATGCTTGCAAGAAATAAAAAGGCATTGTTTAATTACGAGCTATTGGAAAAGTATATCGCAGGGATAGCTCTTATGGGTTATGAGGTGAAAGCTTTAAGAGAAGGTAAAGGGCATATGGAGAGTTCCTACATTACTCATCGTAATGGAGAGCTGTATGTTATTGGTCTGAAGATTGATCGCTACTCAAAATATGGCGGTATGTTTTCAGAAGAGTTAAAAGAAAGAGATCGAAAACTACTTTTAACGAAACATGAAATAGGACAGGTTGTTAAAGAAATATCTGAAAAGGGAAAAACAGCAGTACCTTTGGCGCTGATCCTTAGAAGCAATTACGTAAAGCTTGAATTTGGTGTTGTGCGAGGGAAGAAAGAGTTTGAGAAAAAACAGGTCGAAAAAGAAAAACAGATGCAGAAAGAAACCGATCAAATGTTTAAAAGCCTTAGACGCAGCGCTTATTAGCAACCTTTCCTTTCTAAACTAGTAATTTTTTGTTAAAATACGCAAGCACTTTAACAATCTGGGGATGCCAAGGATTTGACTGGAAATTCGAAATATATGGGCAAGCCAAGCGGCTTAAAGCTTGTTAATCCTTAAGCAAATAATAAATGCCAACTCTAAAGTTGCACAGCCAGCTTATGCTGCTGTATATGCCTAATTAAAACTAGGTGTAGGTCTACCCTCTGTTTTCCGGGTCAGTTGACTAGGCCTAATAATACCGGAATGAGGCAGTATTATTTGACTATGTAGCACTGCCAAGCGCACGCAGCGCAAACACAGGTCTGCTGAAGGTTTACGGGTAACTCAAACCCTACTTCTTAAGAAAATTGAGAAAAAGCTTGTAAACTTGTATATTTAGGTTTTCAACACGGGGGTTCGACTCCCCCCATCTCCACCAGATTATTTTTTGTCAGTTTAAAAGTGTAAATTGAAGATCATACTTAGATGGAGCTTGTGCCTCTATATTATATTTGTGTAGCTACAGTAGTAGTAACGGATTCGCTCATTCCAGCCCTTACCGTAGCCTGCTGCTCTTGTATCAGCTGCTTTAATGCATAAGTTGCATCCCTAAAGTCAACTATTTGTTGTGTTATTTCTTGTTGTTCTCTCCTAGTATCCCATGTTTTTAAACGTTCCTCCATCCAATCCAGCGCATTTAGTCTTTCCCGTGTATTTGTGTCTACCTGAAGTTTTGTGGTAGTGGAATCTGCAAGTAAGTCTTCAAGTCCGTCCGTCTCCTCTCTAAAAGCTTCTTTTGAAGAGTAGAAATCATCGATCCTTTTTGCAGGTCCATTATATAATTCATCTGCCATATTCAACCATTCTTTACCTGCTCTAATCTGTTCTGCTAGAAGCTCCTCTGCTCTCTCACGCTCTGGCTTTCTCCATAATATTGCTAATTCATCTGCCATATTAAGATTATATAGAGCTGCTGCCCGTTTCGCAATCTAACTATCCTTTATTTCATATAATCTTGTTTTAAGTCAGTGTTTATCAATTCAAATATATTTTCTACACATG
>CAZLZI010000023.1:0-14243 GCA_964563965.1 uncultured Candidatus Saccharibacteria bacterium | reverse complement strand
GATGTTTTACCTCATTGGGATTTTTATACCCATACAACTAAAGAACAAAAAACCACAGGGTGGCGTCCTCTTGCAGTTATGGCAGACTTTGGAGCAGGAATAGCTGTTGGATTAACAGCAACACTTTATGCGCTTTGGGTACTACACAATACTACACTGGCGCTTACGGTTTTCTTGTCAGGGGTAATGTCTGTGTTGCCCGATGTCTTAACTGGTCCAAGTATTTATATGAAAAATGCAAATACCTTTTTTAAAAAGATGCATGAGTTTCAGCGCAAGTTAAATACCTCAGCGCCAATTGTGCTTGGAGTATTTACTCAACTTGTTGTTGTTGGGATTTCACTTGTTTTGCTTGTAAGTTCACTACAATAATTAGAAACGCCACAATTCCACCGCCCGTTAACATAAGGGTTGGTAAATTTTTATCTGCTATTGCAATAGCAACAACTGCAAAGAGTGCTGTAGTTGCCCAGTAAAAAATAGCAATCTTTTTAATACCCCAGCCACGATCTAGGAGGAGATGATGTAGATGTCCTTTGTCTGCCTTGAGAGGAAACTTTCCTTGCAGTATTCTGCGCAGTAAAGTTACGACTCCATCCATAAACGGGATCAATATTACAAAGATTGAAGCAGGTACTTTTGCTCTGGTTGCAATAGATAACGTTGCAAACAGCAATCCAATTGAGATTGCACCAAAGCCCCACATAATTTTAGAGGGATGCCAGTTAAACGGCAGAATACCAAGACTTGCTCCAGCCATAATGATTGCTAGTGTTGCAAGCACGTCTTGTTCAAGAATGGCATTATCAAACCCCGGTCTTAAAGTAAGTAGTACAAGAGCAATACTTGCTATGCCCATAACACCAGAATATTGTCCATCTATAGCATTAGACCACGAGAGCATATTCATCATCCATGTTAACCACAGTATGGTAATAAGTAGAGAAAGGGGAGCAAAAGTAAGTCCAAAGAGTGTTAGACTCGCATTGTTTAAAAACAGGACACCGTCAAAAGGATTACTTACAAAATCAATGGTAAAGCCTGAAAATGCAATAAATGCTGCAATTAGTAGTTGGGCAGTAAGTCTTATTAGTGGATTCTCTAAGAATTTAAGTGGAGTATTAGGTTTAGTATTTTGGATATCATCCGCAAGTCCTAAGAGGGCGCTACCAATTGTTGCAAGTATCAAGACAAAAACATATTTATTCATAGGCACGAATAAGATGGTCATAAGAACAAATGAGAAAGCAAAAATCAAACCTCCGCCCCGTGCTGAAGGTTTGATAAGCACCATCCCTGGATGTTTGTGTCTGCCCGGATCTGTAACAATTCCGTTATCTACCATGAGCTCAATAACCTTTCTAGCAATTAGCATTGAAAGTAATGCTGATGTCGCCAATAAAAGCGCCATCTTAAGAAGAAGTGGGTTTATAAGTGGTTCGAACGGAATAGATGCAATAGTGATTATTCTGATCGATGCTGCAAAGAGTGTTATACAAAATGCAATTAGAAACATAGCGACTGTTTCTTTACCATACCTGATATGGTATTGCATTGTCCCGAGAATTATTAAGATACCAAACACTAAAATTAGCCAAGCTAATATAGGTAGGAGGAAAATAGTATCTCTTGGTGCTAGTTGACTCTCTCCCCAAGGAAATGAATACCAAAAAGGTATCTGTGTGTTTAAATACCCAGCACGTAGAAAGACATACATTGAATGCAAAAGATTGATACCGCCTGCAAGTGCAATATAGATTTTAATTTTCTTTAAATTCTTAATTAAGTTCATCTTACTTTAGGTGTATGGTAGAGATCTTTTAGTTTCTTACCCAACATAACTCTGGTTTGTGCATCTATAAAAGGTATAAATGAATAAGTTAAGAGGTTAATTAACAGCAAGGGAGTTTCCATAAAATGCAGTGCTTTTTTCCAGACTGGCCAATGCTCTGGCATTGGTTTGGCAATCTTAGCTCGAAGAATTATCCCTGGGATCAAAAAAATCATAGTAAAGCTTAAAATAAAACTCATTATATTAGGCAGGCTGTATGCAAATATAGTTTGTTTTATATCAGGGTTTACAAAGGTAGTTATGGTAAAGCCAAAAGTTATAAGGAATACAATATTAATTAGGAGTACCCGTTTATGAAGATGGTTTATTACCCACATAATTTTAAGCGTTCGTGGCACATTCTTGTTCTTAAAGAATTCTTTAACTGAGAGCGGAAAATCAATAACACCGTAGCCCCAGCGAAGGAGTTGTTTATAAAGACTTTTATATGAATCAATATAGTTGCTACCTTGAACAGCATCTGCTGAAAACGGTATATAGTGATGTACGCCTTTAAAATCCCCATTTCTTGCAAAAAAGGCTCTCCAGTAAAAGATAGTGTCGTCTATGCCCAAGGATACATCCCAATAATCCGCATCGATAAGTGTTTGCAGTGAAGTTGAGTAGGCTGAAAATGTGTCTTTGGTACTTGGATTATGCCACCCTCCCCAGTCTGATAGTGTTCCTAAGGTTACAAAGTTTGCTTCAATTCTCATCATTGCAGGCACATCCCAGAGGTTGTTATTAAATAAATATACAGCACTTGAGTAATACTTATAATCTCTTTTATCTGATGATAAGTAGAGATGTGTAAGTCTTGCAAGATACTGCTCATCCATCACATGATCAGCATCTATGGTTGTAAAAATATAGTCTCTAATGGGTTTGTTAGTTTGCAAGAAGTGTTTAACTGCGCTTTTAGCTCCCCAGGCTCGATTTGCTGCTCCAGCTCCAATGGCCTCTCCGTCAATTCCTCTAGGGTGTGCGTATATGAGTATTTCTTCAAACTTATGCATGTCCTCTCCAAGTATATTTAAAATATTGCGTTTTGATTCTTCAAAGTATGTTTCTTCGATAGTTAAAACTAATGTTACTTGGGTTGTAGGAAAAGTTTGTTTGAGTAGCGCATAGAGTGTTGTGCTTAATACCGAAAGCCCTTCGTTGACCATAGGAATTAATATAAAATGCCTTACATTTTGAAGACTTTTAGGCAGTGTGGGCCTATCCGGTAAAGTGGAAAAATCCAGTTTATCTAGCTCTGCCATCCAATCCGTGCTCATTTCTTTCTTGAATTTTCTGTACCCCAATATGCCGCCTATTGTTCCTTTGGTAGCAAGGTATATCCAATAGACAGTTAAGAATATTAAGAATGCAATGATTGCTTTTGGAAATAATAATCCAACCCAAATAGGCGAGAGTATCAGGGACCATGTTAATATCCCTGGTACTATTTCAAGAAACCTTTGTACTTTTTTATCATGTTTTTCTACGAAGTGTGCAATCATATGGTCTTTCCAAGCAGTGGGAAAAGGGTCACTGCGTTATTATATGTTATTTCAGCAACTTTTTCAGCGGGTATATTAAGGAGAGTAGCCAGTACCTGTGCTGTAAGTGTGACATGTTTTGGTTCACACACCTGCCCTCTAAAAGGGTGGGGGGTGAGATACGGCGCATCAGTTTCAATAAGCAGTCTATCTAGGGGTATCTTTTTTGCAGTGTCTTGAAGTATCTGCGCATTTTTATAGGTGATAATGCCTGAAAAAGAAATATAAAACCCAAGAGACAATACTTTGTTTGCAAAAGCAGCGTCTCCTGTATAGCAATGAAACACACCTCCATAAAGATCACTCTTATGGTTTACTAATGTATCGTATACCATTGTGTCTGCTCCTCTGTTATGAATAATAAGTGGCAGTTTTGTATTCTTGCTTAACTCAATATGTGTTTCAAATAACTCACGTTGTCGGAGTAAATTAAAAGCCTCACCTTCTTTAGGTATATCTATACCAGTCTCTCCTATGCCGACAACCTTATGGTTTTTAGCTAATAAGCTTAAAGACTTATAAATGTCAGCTACTGCGATGTCCCTATCCTCATCAGGATATACTCCAATTCCTGCATAGAGTTCACTATGGTTTTGTGTTAGGTTGATAGCATTTTGGCTGTCTGCTAGAGATGTTCCAATCGTTACTATCTTATCTACCCCTTCAAGGTGCGCAGACAAAAGTACAGTTTCAAGATTGTGTGCCAGCTTTGCGTCTGTTAAATGGGCGTGTGAGTCAATTAACATATATGTATTTTACTCTAGTGGTAAACTACACGTATGCACAAGTGCCTTCTTACACTCATGGTACTAATTGGACTGTTACATACAACAACGTATGCTGCTAGTACACAATATTATTTGCAATATAAGGAGACTTATAGTGATATCGCAACTGAATTTGTTAAACTTCAAAACGACTGTCAGTCCAAACAAGACCCTGTGGTGTGTGAAGAGGCCGAGGTGTTTGGCAGAAATTTGATTGCAAAAAAAATCCAAGCATTTGGAGAGTATTTCGAGCTTGTAAGTTCCACATTCTTGGGGACATTTCCAGAGATGCAAGATGAGGGATTGACTTTAGCAGTAGATGACGTGAGAGTACAAGTAACTGCACTTAAGTTTAGTGCGGTATCATTTAAACCTGAGCAGTTAGAGGAACTTGAAAAGACTACCAATGTAGCGTTAAAGATACATGCTGATTTAGCTGACTTTTTATCTGTAAATTATCATTATTATAGACTTCAAAAATTATACTTAGCCTTGAACAGTACACATGCAAGATTAGATAAGGAAGTCCTTGCTGCAAAAAAGAGTGGCTTAAATACAACTATTGCAGAGAAAGAGCTTAATGGGGCCGCATCCAACCTCAAAGAGATAAAAGAAAAGTTAAAAACAACAGCACAGCTTTACGAGAAAGGGGAAACCAGCCAAATAACACGCCAAGTAAAACAAAACCTGATTGAAATTTACACTTTGTTTATAGCAGTAAATACCCACATGTTAAAAGCCTCAACTGTGCTGGTGCGTTTATCTGACACTGTATCTTGGGAGGTGAATTAATAATGCATACCGATAAAGAATTCATTCAGAGATTTATTATTATGGGACTGTTTATACTTGTGGTGATGGGAGCCTACACTAACTATAAAAAGACAGGTACTATCATACCTTTTGCGCCAACTTCAGATGATACTACTACTGGAAAAGTAGGCATATCCATACAAGAACAAACAGAGACCAAAAACCGCATGCAGCAATATGTTTTATATCTTGCTGAAATGGAGCGGGAGCTCAAAGCACTTGAAAGTACTGTGAGTGTGAATTTAACTCAAGATCTCGAACTAGAGAAACTCTACTTAAATACTTTAGATAGCAAATAAGGGGATAGAAAATAAGTAACTGTAAACAGAACTGTGGTTAGGATTGAAAACACATCAGTAATGCGCAGGATCATCAGGCCAATAATGTAGAGGGTAATAAAAATACTTTTCTTAAGGGTACGTCTGTACAAGTGTTTCAATTCCACTAGTTCTTTGGTATGTTTAGTGCGCTTTGCCAGATAGAACAAGACTATGGAGAAGATACTACTTAACAAGCCGGTTAAAGCAATCAGAAAAAACATTAGTGCCTTCGGCTCTTGTGGGTTTTTGTTTAGCATAAGATATAGTAATGCGCTAAAAGAGACGAATGTGAGAAGTAGCGTTGAATACATAAACCTTGGCATACATGCTTAGTTTATCATTGTCCAAAAAAGATATAAAATACCCACATGACTCAACTCATAGCTATATTATTAATTATCCTTGTTGTTATCCTCTTGCTTCTTGTTGCTTTTGCACTCTATCAACTATCTTCCTTGAAAAAGGATGATTCTCAAAAAGTATTGCTAACTTGGCTCTCGGAAATGAAAGGGTCCTTGGAGAGAAATACCGATGTTCTTGATAACAAATTGGATAGACAGCAACAATCACTAAGTGAAGAGTTACGCTCTTACAGGTCTTCTATTGAAAATCAAACAAAGCACATTTCAGACAGGCTCGAAACAGCAGCTAAACTAGTTTCTGATGTACAAAATAATTTAGGGATTATTACTGACTTTGGTAAAGATATCAAAGATTTAAGTAATGTCATGCGCTCACCTAAACTAAGGGGCGGTCTTGGTGAGAAAATGTTAGAGGATATCCTTGCTACTTATTTGCCAAGAGATTTGTTTGCAAAGCAATATAAATTTGCAGAAGGAACAATCTGTGACTTTGTAGTTTTTATACAAGATGGCATAATCCCAATTGATTCTAAGTTCCCTTCAGATAATTTTAAAAGAATGGTAGAAGCCCCAGACGAGAACAAAGAAGTTTATCGAAGAGAGTTTGTTAAAGATGTCAGAAAGAAAGTGGACGAGATTGCCACTCGGTATATTAAACCTGGGGAGAAAACCATGAGTCAGGCAGTAATGTTTATTCCTTCAGAATCTATTTATTATGAAGTAATTTTAAATTCACCCGAGATCGAGGAGTATGCCAAAGACAAGTCTGTATTTCTAACATCACCAAACACTTTTGTTTACATGCTTAAGGTGTTAAGTCTTGCATATAAGTCATATGAGATTCAGAAAAACACAGGTACGGTGATCCAACTTCTTATGGGTCTAAAAGTAGATGCTGGGAAGTTTTCGGATGAAATGAATGTACTGGAAAAACATATTAACAATGCATATAAAACTTTTGAAAGTACTAAAAGTAGTTTTGCACGCTTATTTACAAAGATTGAGAATGTCGAAGCCTTAGGTGATGGAGACAGCCCAAAGTTAATCTAATATGACTAATCTTAATGAAGCACAGCAAAAAGCTGTCTATTTCGAGCGTGGCCCCCTTCTTGTCATCGCAGGCGCTGGGACTGGTAAGACTCGTATTATCACAGATCGCATTAAACATTTAATACAAACCAAATCTATAAATCCTACAAATGTTCTTGCATTGACATTTACAGACAAGGCAGCACAAGAAATGGTCAATAGACTTGATGAAGTTATGCCGCTTGGCTATGAAGAACCTTGGGTTTGCACTTTTCACGCATTTGCCGAGCGTGTTTTAAAACGGCATGGCTATGAAATAGGACTTAATACAAAATTTAGAATTTTAACAAAACCTTATGAATGGTTGTTATTTAGAAAACATTTATTTAAATTCGATCTTGCTTACTTTAGACCTCTTGGTAATCCAACAAAATTTATTACAGATATACTTGAATTTATATCCAGACTTCAAGATGAAACTATTTCAGTTACCGATCTGGAAAGCTATGCTCAACAGTTCTCTTTCGACATAGACGAGGTTACAAATATGGAACGCATAAAATGGAATGAGTTAGCTCATATTTATAAGACATTCCAACAGATAAAAGCCGATGAAGCAGCCCTTTCGTTTGGAGACCTTGTGGCTTATACCTATGAACTATTCACCAAGCGGCCAAATGTCTTAAAGCTTTATAAAGATATGTTTAGTCATATACTTGTCGATGAATTTCAAGATACTAACTTTGGTCAATACCAGCTCATTAAGCTGTTATATCCTGCAAGCGAGACCTCTAAACGTTCTCTTCTAGTTGTGGGAGATGATTCACAATCCATCTATAAATTTAGAGGTGCTGCGGTTGCTAACATTCTAGGGTTTATGACTGATTATAAAGATGCTGGGATGGTAACCCTTACTTTAAACTATAGATCAACGCAAGCAATACTAGATAGCTCATACAAAGTTATTCAAAACAACAATCCCGAAACTTTAGAGAGTAGACTTAATATCTCTAAAAAGCTAACTAGTAACAGCGACATAAAATTGATCAAACCTAGAATAGTATCTCTTGAAACACAGTTTGATGAGGTCGAGTTTGTGATGCAGGAAATCTTACAGCTTTTAGCATCACCAGAAGGGTTCACCTATAAAGACATTGCTATTATTGCGAGATCAAATGCATCTCTTGATGCTTTTGTTTTAGGTTTAAGAAAACACGGACTGCCCTATCAGTTGGTAGGTAATAGAGGACTATATGATAAACCTGAAATTAAAAGTGTTATAGATCTATTGTATTTTATTACCAATCCGTTTAGCGATGATCACATAGTACGAGTGCTAAGTATAGATGCCTTTGCATTTACGCCAGATGTTATTGCTGGGTTTTTAGCTATAGCAAGAAAGAAACGAGAGAGTGTTTGGGATGTTCTTCAAGCCATTAACTCCCCTCAAGCTTCAAGTTTCTGTGACAGAATTAGGAAATACCAAACTTGGATTCTAAAGCTTACGCCAGCAACTTTTGTCTATGAGGTTTTGACGGATTTAAACTACATTACAGCTTTCTTGAAAGAGGAGTCTATAGAAACACAACTTGCTATTAAGAATTTAGATATGTTTCTAGGTACAGTTAAGAGATTTGAAGCTCAGTTTACTGCTGATAAAAAAGAAATACCAACAATTATAGATTACATAGATGAACTCGAGTATCTTCTTGAGGCAGGAGACAATCCAGGCCAAGCAGAAATTGAAGACATTGATACTATCAGTCTTCTAACTGTTCATGCTTCTAAAGGTCTTGAGTTTGCGTGTGTATTTATGGTAAATCTTATCGCTTCAAGATTTCCATCTAGCAACAGGCGACCCGCTATCGCCATCCCGGATGCGCTGTTGAAAGAGGAAGTGCCTGAGGGAGACACGCACATTGCTGAAGAACGTCGTCTGTTTTATGTAGGCATGACAAGAGCTAAGAAAAGATTGTATATGACTTTTGCAAAAGACTATGGAGGGAAGAAAAAAACGGTACCTAGTGGTTTTCTGTTAGAAACAGGGTATGCAATTGAGGATATTGCGACAAGTACTCTTTCTGATGCCTCCCAACTAGGTCTTTTTGGCGTAGAGAGTGGCTACAAACGACCTTCTTTACATAACTTACCTACACTTGCCGTTCCTGATGTTTTAAGTTTTTCGCAGATAGATACCTATACGAATTGTGGCTTACAATACAAATTTAGATATGTGTTAAATATTCCTTCTCCTCCGAGTCATGTACTAAGCTTTGGGCAGAGTATGCATGAAACATTGAAGGAATATCATACCAAGCGACTGCTTGGGCAGACTCCTGATTTAGCTATGTTGTTTGAGTATTATAAAGAGGCATGGGTACCTGCCGGCTATTTGGATAAAGACCATGAGAGACTTCGTTTTGAACAAGGAAAAACACTTCTGGAAAATTACTACAAAGAAAATAGCTCAAAGAGTGTTAAACACATTGCCATTGAAAAAAGTTTTAAACTTTATCTCGAAGGTACAAAGTTTATAGGTAAGATTGATCGCATTGATGAGGTTGAGGGTGGGGTGGAAATACTAGATTACAAAACGGGTTCCTCAAAAAATAAAGGTGGGGATACTGATGATCAATTAAATATATATGCATATGGTGTTATTAATGCCATGAGGTTAACTCCCGTAAAACTTACGTACTATTTCCTCGAGTCGGGGGAGAAGATGTCATTTACTGCAAATCCGGCTTTAATTGAGGCAAGTAAAAAGAGAATTCTGGATACAGCACAAGAAATAAATGCAGGTAACTTTAAACCAAACCCAGGAATGATCTGCAAATGGTGTGACTACAGAAACATATGTCCATATGCTGCGTATCGATAGCTTTTATAAGCTTTTAAAAAATTCAAAATAACCATTACAGTGAAGTACTTGTGATTGAGAAAACCCACCTGAGCATCCTAGTGTCTGATTCTGCCACGTTCCTGTCGAGAATGTTGTTTGTTCTTCAGTTTGATAAATGTAGTCTCCGATCTTGATGTAATCTATTTCTAGGTCTTTACTGGCGCCTGCATCACTTAGGAATTTAAATCTAAGTATATTAGGCGCAAGAGGCCTAGCGCTGGTATAGCTGTATTCACTATATGTCTTACCAGAGATGTTAAATCTGTGCAGTGGTACATAGGTCCCCTGTGCTGTGCGTATCTGTAATTCCATCAAGGTTGTGTTTTGGTTAGGTCCTAATGCTCGAGCTCTGATTGATAGTTGGTTGCTTTGTGGAAAAGTTTTATTAATAGTAAGAGTTGTTACTTTAATATCTGGTTTGAATAAATTATCTGTCTGGTTAAGCCCCATAACTACACTATTAGAGTGAATAAGTATCTCATCCTTTTCCAGAGGTGTGTTTTGCGCCGTGACTGTAACTTTTGCAATTCGAGTTTTTCTAGAAGTTAGTTTTATACAGCGCTCCGGTGTGCAAGGACTGCCGACAGAAAGTGTGAGGGTTTGATAGTCTTTCCCCATAAATTCAGTTGTAGATCTGTCATTGCCCAGTACCAAAGGGGAGGCTTCTCCCCATTTAGTTGGCTCAATGTTAATTGATTGTATGGTGTTAGGATTGTATAGAAGAGTTATTCCAAAATTAGTTAAACTTTGCTCTGTGTTGCTTTCAAGCCATATGTAAAAAGACTTGCTTTCGCCCGGCAGTATGCGCAAATTTGTGATTTGTGGATGTATTTGATCACCAAAGGATAGCATTACTCCGGACGCAGTCTGTATGCCTTGAACGCCTTTATTTAGCGGTGCTTCAAGCTTTTGAAATCTATAAATACCAAATAAGATTGATCCGATAATGAAGAAGGCGATGAGTCTTTTAGGTGCAAGAAATGAAGTTAGAATTTTAATAATTATCATTTTTTAATAACCTGTGTTGAAATATTTGACTATCTTATTAAAGAGTACGTGTTTTTCGAATGAAAAGTTTCTCTTGAGTAGTTCATAGTCTTCTATGTTTATAAAATTATCTCTGTTCAGATCTTCCTCTCTACAAATTGGTGCGTTTGTTTTTAGTACTGTGCTGTACTTCGACCTGTCCGGCGTACACAAAGGGCTTTTACCCACTCTTACTGCGAAGTATCTTTGTGTGTTGTCTTGAAATTCTTTATACCAACTAGTTTTATTTGTAGTTTCCCACTTGACCATCTCTCCATATTCACGGTTACTATTAAAATCCGACCAGAAACTAGAATCATCGTCATAGGCAACCACATATTGAGTTGCTGCTTCAATAATGTTCCATACAATTGTAACCCTATAACCTTGTTGAGTACATGCCTCTGCCATTGTTACGCTATTAGGCACACTACATGCGTATGTTCTTCTTTCAATTACTTCTGTTACTTCTTTTAAACTTGCCAGTGCCGGCAACGAATCTAGCTCTTTTGTTACTACCCCGTCATTTAGACTTCCACCAGGGCAATTGTTGTTAACACGATTTTGTAAAGGAAACCACAAAACAATGTCAGCTCCCGCATTAAACGTACAGGCATACCTCTGTTGTAATATTTGTCTCTTTTGATCTTCATTTGCTTGTTGGGGTTCGGGTCCATATGGACAGTCCGTCTCCCAGTTAGGGAGTCCAACTTTCAGATTGGTCTCTGAAAGTAGCAACCTTTTGTTTGCATGTTTTGGGTATTCTCTAAGTTTATTGGATATGGCCAAAGTCACATCGTAGGCGTCTTGTGACGAACCGTACACGTGGTATGAGTATCCGTCAAATTTTCCTTCATCTAAGATTAAGTAAAATAAGTCCCACAGTTTTTGATTTTTATCGTACATCGCCTCTCCCTTAATCGGTATCCTATATCCATTGTTTGTTTTAACTAAGACTTGGGGCCACAGCACCAAAGCAGGTCCCCAAACAATTGATTGTGAATCGGTGGCTTTTATAGTGTCGTACGTTGTATTAAGCAGGTTAACATATTCTTCCTTAGTACCCCACCAATATTCATAAACATTGGGTTCGTTCCAGATTTCCCAATCTTTAACCTTGCTGGCTCCTCCTTCTCCGTACCCATATCTTTTTACAGCTTGTCGAACAAACTCTCTCCATGCATCCATATCTGTAGGCACACTGCCCCAATAGCGTGGATGTGTGGGATTGCTCGATGCCCATTTCGCAGAGTACACAAGTTTGAAGATAACTGTGTCACTTGGTAACTTATTTGTTATAGTATCTGCGAATCCAGTTCCTAAATGAGCTACATCCCATGTGTATGTACCCTTGCTTTGTTCTATCAAATCCCAGCGTAAGTTGCGCGTTGTCTTTTTTACCCCGTTATCTTTTATTATGTTTACAAACTTGTCAACTAACGCTAGCGTTGTCAACGCTTGTGTGTTTGATGCAATTCCTGCAATCTTTGCCTGTGATTCCATAATTTTGTTATCTAATTGACAGGTTAAGACTGTCGCAGCTTTAGCCACAGAAACCTTTGTTAGCACTATAAATATGCACAAAATAAACAGCAAAAGTCTTATGTAAGTATGTTGGGCATGGGTCATATAATTTGTTATTAGCTTATCAATTTAGCTAGGGAATTACTAGACATCCGTTCGTGCGAATCGTGTTGCAATCTTAAATAATCTTGAATAATATTTAATTCTTGGATAAGGAAATTGAATAACAACACCCCCAAACTTTTCCTTAAAGTGAGAAAAGCCTCCCCACTGACGGGTGTTTGAGTACCTCGAATCATCCACTCCTTCAAAATCAAGCCATTCAAAGCCCAATCTCTTTAAACCTAGGAATGATTCCCATACCAAATTGTAGCCACTTTTGCTTTTTCGTCCCTCATCACTTGTGCCCCCGTACATGTACCATACACATGATTTATAAGTCAGAAAATATTTTCCACCTTGTAGTTCATTTTGATCGTTGTATACAAGGAATAAAATACTATTGTTTTTAAATATTGTTGTAGTAGCAATCAAATTGGGAAGGCTTATTGTTGAAAATCTCTTATGTCTAGTTGTTTGTTTAATTAACTCGTAGAAATACTGCAATTGTTTTTCATCAGGTGCAATTATTCTTTCAACTCTAGCTTTTTCACGTACTGCACGTCGTATTGAGTATTTAGCACTGTGAGAAAAGCTATTCCACAGGTCGTTTTCTTTTTGTCCCAAATCAATGAATAGCGTCGATGGTGGTGCCATAAAACCACGTGATTTTCGAAAGTCGTTGCTATCTAGTAAATCTAGATCTTGGATCAGCGACGGTTCTATTTTAATAAATAGCGACTTTTCTTTGTGCAATACATTGTTTATCTTGGATAAGTCTTGGTGTGTTATGTTACCAGCACGTTGTATTTTTGCAAATTGACCAAAAGGAGTTTTTAGCATTGCCACATTTATTTTTTTATTTATCGTGAGTTTTTTCCATCCGTATAGCTTTAAAAACTCAAACCACGCGTCTGATTGCCTGATGTCCTCAATCTCTAAAATAGCTTTTTGAGTGTCAGTAATTTCCATCGGATATTATTTGCCGTATTAAAAAGTTTGTAATGAGTTTCGTTTACTACATAGTCATAGGAATCCATGTATTCAACATGCTTTCCTCCAAAGCGCAGTTTAAAGTTTGTAAACCCATGCCACGGATCTTTGGTATCAATTGGATCTTGAGCAGCTCCCCACATATCAAAAGTAGCACAGCCCAATCTCTTCCCGAATTTTATTGTCTCCCATGAGAGCAGTGTACTTGCTTGTAAGTTTTTGTAAGCGTCATCAGACCCTCCATATGGGTAGTACAAAACATCCTTATACGTAAAAAGCATCCAAGATGCTATAGGAGTTTGGTCACTATACGCAGTACTTATATGAGCTAGGTCTAGCGGTTTAAATGTTTTCCAAATCTTTTCGTAATACGCTTTGGGGTGTATATAATATTTTTGGCGAACAGCAGTCTTTTCAAACAAGGCGTAAAACTTATCAAAATCTTCTAAGGATTCACCAAAAGAGACTTTAACTCCGTGTTTTGTAGCATGTTTAATATTGTATCTATGTTTATGGTGCATGTTTTTAAGTAAAGTTTCTTCATCATGGGAGATGTCCAGTAAGATATTGTATTTTGCAAAGGTATCTCTGGGGGCTTTTCGGCAAGTGTGTTTGATTAATACTTCCTCGGCAGTATGTTGTTCAGGACTGCCTTTTAAGATATTAGGCACGTCAAAGTTGATGGCTATACACTTATTTTTTACTAAACTGTCTTTGAGTTTATCCCAATCAAATGAGAAGGTGTTTATCTTTGGAGCATATGCATATTTATAGTCAGTTAGCGGTATGGGATGGGTTGTATACTGTATTTTGTTATCTACAGTAATAGATGTGTTTCCGTATTCAGTTTTAAACCTCCCCCATTCCGGGGATTGAATAATGTGTCTATGCACCTTTTGATTATATCCCAGTAGTTTTTATTGACCAATGAGGAGTATTTAGATATTGTTTAGATGGCGCATCTAATAGGTGTGGTACAAAGGAGACGCTTTGCAAAAAAAGCAAAGCACAAGCCCGTTTTGGGAATAGTTTA
>CAZLZI010000022.1:0-14548 GCA_964563965.1 uncultured Candidatus Saccharibacteria bacterium | reverse complement strand
GTTAATCTGCTCATATACGCGTATTATATAATACTATAGGACACATATCAAATGCGCCAATCCAGAATCCTTTCAGTTCTGCAAACAGGAAAGATACAGCTTTACAATCGAAGCGGTTATGGGCATAACTATATTGATCTGAATTTGCTTTATGAACAGCACAAGCGTAATGAGGACTTACAAGTATTAAAGTATCTAATATTACTGTTGGTATTAAGGTGTGTAAGGGATAGAAGATCAGCGGTTGGTTGAAAACCGAAAGAAGATATTTATTTGTGGCACACGTCAATGAGTAAAGCCTGCTACCACTCCCGTCAGCACGTATTACGCTGTTCATTGAACTCTAGTATAGCAATAGATATATGTGTTTGTGAAGATTTTGAATCCAATCATGTAAAATGACACTGAAAGGACGTTAAAATTCAGGTGTAAAGACACTATGAAGTGCTCTTGAACATGCACAATATAGAGAAAGGACTAATACTAACCTAATTCTGTCTAAATACCTCCAATGACCGTATATATATGCAGTTAAAAAGAATTAGAAATGACTCGAAAGTTACCAAAAAATATGGTAAACCCAAGACTGCTCTCCAAAGACTTCTCGAAAACCCAGACATAGAAGAAGAAATCAAAGAGAAACTGTCTCAGTGATACGTCACTCTAATCCCAAGACAGCTAGTATGTGATATCACATTACTTGCTTTGCAAATACCTAAAATTTAGATTGTTTTTAGAAAAAATTCTCAATATGCAATGAAGATCCTTTAGGTAGGATTATATAGTAATGCATCCCCAGTCTTAAGAATTGAGTCTATTATCTTTGTTGTAGTCACATATTCGAATTTATGCCTAATTCGCCTTATCTGCATTCCTCCCACATATGCTTCTCTACTTCTCTTGTTCAATTGATCTTTTGGAACTCCAAACATAATGCCATGGGTTAGCACATGTACGTTGAGCTTTAAATATAATTTGAAATAGTAGTCTTTATCGAACTTACCCACTATAGGTAAGACAAAATCAACACAGTTAAGATGCGCTATCACCTTTAGCCTCTCGGCGTGCTTGACAACTGGCCTATATGAATTTTTATACTTATGAATTCTTTCATCAGATTCTACTCCCACTATCATAAGATCACCGAATTTAAGCGATCTTTTAATAAGTTCTAAATGCCCAACATGAAAGAGATCAAATGCTCCATGAGTAAACACAATCTTACTACCACGACTACTCTGGCTGTTAGCTACATCAATCAAAAGCTTTTCTTCTAAGATATATCCCATTTTTTGGTGCCTTGGGTGGGAGTCGAACCCACACGAGCTTGCGCTCATTGGTTTTTGAGACCAACGCGTATACCAGTTCCGCCACCAAGGCAAACAAATATAGTAGGATTATACATCATGTTGCGGTATATATAGCGGTTTCAAAGGCAATGTCTCCTGGAGCAGATACGTTTCCCAACCGTTAGGCTTATCTTGGTAGGCACTTAACATCCGCCCCCCATTGTCCATCTGTTCAAAAACAAGGCTTAAGGTACCAGACTGTGCAGCAAAATACATAAATTCTGCAGCCTGTACAGCCTTCTCATCGGAGAGTGTCGAATAGAACTGAAATGTTGTAGGAAAGCCTCCAGGCTCACTATTAAAACTGATCGTAAATCGTGGTCTAGTATCTGAAATGACTTGAGGTCCCTCCCTACTTGGTATCTCCAACCTAACATCAGTGTTTGTAGGTAGCGGGATGGTTACTATTTCAGAATCCCCAGAATTTTCATACTGTGCATTAATACATAATTCTGCAAATGCTACAAAACCTAGTGCAGTATCTTGATTTACTGTTACTGCATTGTGGCTATATATTTGTCTATAAATGGGAGGCAAACTAGCGATTAGACCCGCATCTTCTCGAGTGTAGCCCTGTCTAACCAAAGAGTCAATGTATGATTGATCAACAAGAGAGACAACAGTCGGTCTTGCAACACTAGGTTGTTTATTTTCTTTAGAAAAAGGCAGCGCCATTGAAGCAACTACTAAAAGCACAGCTGCAAGTCTTCCTATATGATGTGGGGGGTTTTTAGGTTCATGTGGTTCAGTGAACGTTTCGCTCATATTGACTTAGCTAGACACTTCAAAGAATCTAGTCCTATCTCCTTTAAAGTACAGAGGAAACTCCCCTGTTGCACCATTTCTATGCTTAGCAATAATCAGTCCATAATTTTCACGGTCATCTTCATTTGGACGATAGAGAAACATGACTACATCAGCATCCTGTTCTATAGAACCGGAATCTCGTAAGTCTGACAGTTGTGGTTTTTTCTCCCCTCCTCTTTGTTCTACTGCTCTAGATAATTGAGAGAGTGCTAACACTGGTACTTTTAGTTCTCGGGCTAGGTTTTTAAGGCCTAAAGAAATCTCTGAAACTTCTTGTACTCTACTTTGTAGATTTCTTCCCCTAACTAATTGCAAGTAGTCCACAATTACTAAATCAATTTGGTTCTCAAGCATCAATCGTCTTGCTTTTGTTCGCATTTCTAAAACACTAATACCGGGAGTGTCATCAATAAATATGGATGCTTCCGCAAGTTCAGCTGCTGCAATGCTGTATTTCTCATAGTCCTCTTCTTCCAAATTCCCGGTTGTGATTCTCCAGTTATCAATATCTCCTTGTGCTGAAATCATTCTATCTACAATTGACTCTCGACCCATTTCAAGAGAAAAGATTGCAACACCTTTTTTCTTTGTTGATGCGGCATATTGGCCAATGTTTATAGCCAAAGAAGATTTACCCATAGAAGGCCGTGCTGCTAGAATGATCAAGTTCTCTTTTTGCAGTCCTGAAAGCAGCTTATCCAATGATTTAAAACCTGTTGGCACTCCTCGTATTGCGCCTTTTGTCTTGCTTAATTCATCTAATCTTTCAAATGTTATTTCAAGCGTATCTTTTACAGGAACAAAATCTTGATGCACACTATCTTGAGACACTGAAAACAACAATTGTTCGGCTTGATCCAACACGTCCTCGACATCAGAATTCTCAAGACTTAAATCTCCAATTCTCGAGGCAGCAGACATCAGTTGCCGTCTAACTGCATAGTCTTTTATTTCTTTGGCATAAAATTCAATGTTTGAAGAGGTATGTACATAATTAACCAGTTCAGTCAGATACGAAACCCCGCCGATATCATCCAGTTTCTTAACCTTTTTCAAATGTCCGGGCACAGTTACTAGATCTGCAGGCTCTCTTTTCTCATACAGTTCAAGTATTGCCAAATAAATATCATGATGGGCTTTTCGATAAAAATGGTCTGGTTTTAAGAATTCTACTACTTTAACAATGGCGTCTTCATCAATGAGCAGTGCTCCTAATACAGACTTTTCAAGATCTAAGTCATGCGGTGGGACCCCCGCTTTATTTTCAACTGTTTCTTTAGTAGGCATGTTAAAAAATTGGTTTTAATACATACACTTCCGTATCGTTAGGTAGTTCTGATCTCTTGGTTAGCTTTAAACTATCATGTTCTTCAAGGCTCCCATTAGTATCGCTTCCCATTTCATCGAGGAAGGTATCAAGAGGTGCTAATTCTTTGGAAAGAGTTGTAACTTGTTTGGTTTGGTAATGCATTGGTATTACAAATGACGGTTCAAGTGACGATATTACCTTGGCAGCAGTTGCAGCAGTTATAGTATACTTACCGCCTACGGGAATAAATAACACATCAATTTGAGGAATGTTCTCAAGTGTTTCTTTCTCTAATTCATGCCCCAGATCTCCTAAATGCAGTAGACTAAAGCCTTCTGTTTCAATCAAATAGAGGGTATTACTCCCCCGCTCTGCTCCTTTTTTATCATCATGATAGGTTTTAATACCATAAATGTAAGTATCATCTTTCTCATACTCACCAGCACCTTCAACTAATAGTCCAACATCAGTAACATTGTCTTTAAAGTTATGGTCAGCGTGATCATGTGAAATCAAAAGAATATCTGCAGAGAGTTTTGGGAGTTTGTAACCTGTAGTTTGCGGATCGTACGGATCAATAACGATGGTTTGATTTTTAGTTTTTATCTTAAAACATGAGTGTGCGATGTATGTAATTTCCATAGGAGTATATTATCATACTTCAGTAGTGTGTTAACCAGCTTATTTACAACAAAATAACTTGTGATAGTTATGAGTATAGTAAAACGACTTTAGTATACCCGTCTACTTTGTTCATGCAACTCCAGCAACAGCGATGCCCCAGATCCTACATCGGGGTTTACCGGTTGCACAGCAACAGTACGTAAATACAGTAGATCACGCCTAAGTTCTGCTTTGTAAGCAGGATCAGTATTACCTCTTTCATATGCCTCCATAACATTTGAAATTAACAATGATTTAAGCTCTTCAAGTCTCACGTGGTCACGCTCATCATCCGCATTACCCAAAGCTTT
The DNA here is from genome assembly GCA_964563965.1 of uncultured Candidatus Saccharibacteria bacterium. GTDB lineage: Bacteria > Patescibacteriota > WWE3 > UBA101185 > UBA10185 > CAZCAQ01. The sequence continues at coordinate 10,109 of CAZLZI010000022.1, read as the reverse complement.
TCCTGCAACAAGATGTCTTGTAAGGTAACCGTGCATGGCTGAGGCTAATAAGCAAGCATGACTCTCCGGTGATAATCCCGCCTCGTGGTGCTGCCACTCACCGTATAAATCTTTAAGTACGGGAGGTTGGTCCTGCTCATATAGTATGTTAGCACAAATCCTCTTCACCTCGTCTGTATTCGAGTGCCCAACTAGTTCTGAAACTTGCTCCGGTGCATACGATTGTACAGATAAAGTATTAATACCTTGTACTGTGGTCATTTTAGAACACTCCTGAAAAGAAATAAGAAATTCACTTATGCAATGGTATCAGATTATATGTAGGTGTTACAATACCACTATGCGACTATCTACACAGCCGTATAAAGGGGCAAGAGATTTCTACCCCGAAGATATGCTACTTAGAAACTACATCTTTGATGTCTGGAAAAAAGTGTTGAAGTCATATGGGTATGTTGAATATGATGGTCCGTTTATTGAAAACTTTGAATTATTCGAAGCAAAATCAGGATCAGAACTTGTAAATGAGCAACTGTACAGTTTTACAGATCGAGGTGAACGAAAAGTAGCCATTAGACCGGAAATGACCCCTACTCTTGCACGCATGGTTGCAGGGAGATACAAAACACTACTTCGACCTATTAGGTGGTATTCAATACCTAATTTATGGCGTTATGAAAAACCACAACGTGGAAGACTTAGAGAATTCTTTCAATTAAATGTGGATGTCTTTGGAGTAGAAACTGTTTCAGCTGATTTTGAATTGCTTTCTATAGCCATAGCTATCATGCAGGAATTTAAAGCTCCTAAGAGTAGTTTTGTTATTAAGATCAACAATAGAAGGTTCATGGATTCATTCTTTACCCAGATAGGAATTACTTCAAATCAGAGTTATGTACTCAAAAAGGCCATAGATAAAAAAGCAAAACTTACTTCCCTTGACTTTGAAAAACTACTTTTAGAAGAAATAGGTCTTACCCAAGAACAGCTTCGCTCTCTTAATGCCTTATTTAACAATCCTCAAATATATCTCGACCAACCATATGCCAGTGAACTTAAAGACTTACTTACTTTAATCGAAAAGAATGGTATTAAGGAATATGTCCAATTTGATCCTAGTATTATGCGAGGACTTGATTACTATACCGGAAATGTTTTTGAACAATTCGATTTAAATCCTGAGAATACAAGAGCAATGTATGGTGGGGGCAGATATGATGATCTTGTTAAACTGTTTACTGGAGATAATCTAACAGGTATAGGTTTTGGTATGGGGGATGTTACTCTGCTTAATTTTTTGGAATCATGGAAGCTAGTACCTCAACTTTCAAATACTATAGATTACTTAGTCACGGTGTGGCCGCAACCAGGGTTTTTTGGAGTTTCAACAAACATAGCCTCATTGATCAGAGAGTTAGGCTATTCAACTCAAGTATGGTTGGAAGAAACAACAGCGCTGGAGAAACAGCTTAAATACGGGGTCAAGGCCAATGTTGCAAATATTATCTTGATCGGCCCAAATGAAATAGAAAACAATACTGTAACCATTAAAGAACTTGCCTCCTCACAGCAAAAGACCATACCACTGGCTGACTTTCTTCAAAGTATTAAAAAAGTAAGCTAGAATTTATAGTATGAAGAAACCTACTGCCTCATATTCCCCTCTTGTTATATGGGCAGCATGTATCTTTCCACAATTAATATGGGCCGCAGCAGGACCAGTCATTAAGTTAACGCTTCATTACATTCCTTCAATAGAATTTTTATTTATACGTTTTTTAATTACATGTATTATTTTGCTGCCGTTTGTCTATCTTGAACTTAAAAGAACAAAAATTGATCTAAAAGACTTACCAAATTTGATTGCCTTAGGTTTGCTGGGTTATGGCTCCATGCTATTTCTGTTTGAGGGCTTTAGATACACGACAGCAATAGATGCAGCTATCATTGGTGTTGTAGCCCCAATTATTGAAGTCGCTGCAGGAAACTACTTTTATAAAGAAAAAATCTCACTTCGGTATAAAATTGGTATCCTGCTTGCCATACTTGGGACCGCAGTAGTTGTTATTGAACCTGCACTTATGCATAGTGCTTCAAGTGCTGCTCCTTCGCGTGTGTTGGGAAATATTTTTGTATTAATTTATAACTTTGGCTTTGCTTCATACATAGTATTATCAAAATCGCTCATGGGCGAAAACTCATCTCGCTTACTCCATGTTCTAAGATTCTTCGGTATCAAAAAACATAGCTATAAGTACTCCCCTTTTATGCAAACCTCATTAAGTTTTTATATTGCCCTAGCCTTCTTCACTCTTCTGTTAGTGCTTAAATCATCATTGTCTCCTGCAAATCTGGATCTTGATATCCAGCTATTTGAAACAAATGTTATTCTTGGAGTACTCTATATGGCAATATTAAGTGGTATTGCAGCCTATACTCTTTATAGTTGGGGTCTGCATCGTGTATCTGTGAGTTTTGCAGCGATATTTTCCTATCTTATGCCTGTGTTTACACTGCCATTTGCCTATTTTATGCTTGGAGAAATACCTACAACGGTAGCATTACTAGGTTCAGGTATTATTGGACTAGGGATATTTATTGCGGAATATAAATCATAACACAAGGCAGAGGTTTACGTGCTATTATTGTGAGCATATGGGAGAATCTATATTTTTAAAATATGGCAATGATAATCCTAGGTATAAAGAGACACTCTATTTAGGTGGAGGTAGAGTGGTTGCAATAAAAGAAAATGAAGAAACTGTCTTATTAGATGAATTGCGTATTCCTGATTTTCAAGCAATGCGTAGAATGAACATATGGCCAACCATTGATAAAAATGGAGTAGTTACTATATCGCAAGTAGATGTGGATGGGGATAGAGAAGATAAAATTGGAACGCTCATCCCTGGAAAGGAGTTGAAAATGCCCGATGAAATAACTGTTTGTTATGAGCTACAGCCAACACATCCTCAGCCCCCAACAGTAGACAAAAAAAGCTAATTTTGCTATATTTGTCTCTGCCGTATGAAGAAAAATATACATCCAAAACTTAATACAATCACCATTACATGTGCCTGTGGTAACAGCTTTGAAACCCTTTCAACGAGAGACAGGATCGTAGCTGACATCTGTAGCGCATGCCACCCATTCTATACAGGTAAACAAAAACTTATCGATACAGAAGGTAGAATTGAGAAATTCCAGAAAAAAGCTGCAGCAGCAGGATCAGGTAAAAAAGCAAAGAAAACTAAAGAAGCAAAACCTGATGCTTTATCCTATAAAGAACTTTTAAAACAAGCCAAAGAAACTAACAACTAGATACTCCAAAGTTATATGAGTGATGCTAAAAGCTATATTGTTTCAGAGATAGATTCCATTAACGCAAAAATCAAAGAAAATGAAGCCTTAGGCCTATCAGACCCTGAAATGGCTACTCTAGTGGAGATAGAAAACAAAAGCCTTAGTGAGCAACGTAGTAGCTTAGAAGCAACTTTAAACTCGATGGATGGCAATAGTGAAGAATCTTCTTCCAATATACCAACTATCATTAATCCGAACTATGCCATAGTAGAGGTACGAGCTGGAACTGGTGGCATGGAAGCCTCCTTGTTTGCTCTTGACTTATATAATATGTACCACGGACTTGCGGAACTTAGCCACTGGAAATTTGAACCTTTAAGCATGTCTGAGAGCGAAGTTGGAGGTATCAAAACTGCCAGTTTTGAGCTTAAAGGTAGTCACGTATATGCAAAAGTAAAACATGAGTCTGGTGTGCACCGAGTGCAAAGAGTACCTAAAACCGAAGCAAGTGGCAGAATACATACCTCTGCTGCAACCGTAGCTATACTTCCTAAATTGAATAAAATCGATATTGAAGTAAATCCTGAGGACATCGAAATGGATTTCTATCGGTCTGGAGGTAAGGGTGGCCAAAATGTTAACAAAGTATCAACAGCAGTAAGACTAACCCATGTACCTACAGGCATTGTTGTTGAATGCCAAGAAGAAAGATCTCAACTCAAGAATAGAGAGAAGGCTATGGAAGTTTTAAAGACAAGAATTTATACCATGATGCAAGAACAACAAGTTAAAAACGTAGCCGATTTGAGGTCAGAACTTGTGGGAAGCGGTGATAGAAGTGAAAAGATACGAACATACAACTACCCGCAAGATAGACTCACAGATCATCGAGTTAATAAATCTTGGTTTGGGCTTGAACGCATTATGAGCGGGTATGTCTATGACATTCTAAGCGAAATAACTACAGCTCTTGAGCAGTTACCAACCGCCTAATTTGCTACTGCAGGTGCTTCTTTAAGACTAGCGTTAACTGTAAACACTTCACCATCCCGATTTAGTTCAATCTCAACGCTATCGCCAACTTTCTTTTGTCTAATAAGATTGCTTAAAGAATTATCACTATTTACCAATGCACCATCAAATTTAGTTATTACGTCTCCTCTTTGAATACCCGCTTCTTCTGCAGGCGTTGCTTCAAATACGCGAGAAACATACGCGCCTTCAGGAAAATCTCGCAATACTGCAATCTCTTTAGATATTATGGTATATGAAACACCAAAGTATGGTCTTATAATCCTTCCCTCTTTTAAAAAGCCTTCAAGAATAGGCTTGAGTACATTAACTGGGATAGCAAACCCAATATTGTCTGCTCCCCTAGTTGTTGCAACATTTATACCAATTACCTGTCCAGCGGTATTTAACAGTGGCCCACCAGAATTTCCAGGATTTAAGGCTGCATCAGTTTGAATTACATTCTCATAATTTTTAGCTTCTCCAAAAGCGCCTGAAGCTGTAAGCTCTCTAGCTACACCTGAAACAACACCAACAGTAACAGTATTTGAAAACTTCCCTAAAGCATTGCCAATTGCAATTGCTGTCTGGCCTACTTTTAGTTTCCCTGAATCTCCAAGTTGGAGTGTAGGTAAATCTTTGCCTGCAATCTCGATTATAGCTAGGTCTGATCCTTCATCAAGATCAATATCAATTACTTCATATGTAGTACCATCTTTAAGAACTACTGAATAATCACTTTCTGTATCACTCACAACATGCGCATTTGTAACAATTAAGCCCGTTTTATCAACAATAAATCCGGTCCCTATCCCCTCCTCAGATGAAACAGGTCCGCTAAAGGGATCAAAGCCCACTTGTTTTACAATGATGGAAACAACTGAAGCTGATGATGCTTCAACCACTTTAGTTACTGCTGATTCTTGACTAACAATTTCTTGGCGTGAAAAAAGTGGATTTTCTTCTCTTTGAGCTTGTGTTTTTAAAGCATCTAATTTTTTATTAATCCCTAAAGAGTCTTTAATGTCATTTACCATTTCACCAAAGGTCTTAATGGGAAGCGTTACCGAAACTTGATCAGGGTTATCTCTTTTTACAACATTTCCCTGCCCCCCTCCGGTAAATACAGTGGCTAGCAGAGCTAGTACTGCAGTTAAGAGGAAGATCTTAGTAAGTCTCTTCTTATCTTTGAGTTTGGAGTCATCAATTGGGGTTATAAGTTCCCCTTCCATTATTGGTTTTGTAGAAGTAGTTTTTATCATTTATGTACCTCCTTTTGGTTAAAAATTACGAGCTGTTTCAAGTGCTTCATCAAGCTGCGGATCTTTTTCTGCTTTTATATCCTCTTCAGATATTTTGACTTCTTTATCAGGTGTAATGCCTTTCTTATGTACCCATTCTTTTTTAGGTGTTAACCACTTAGCAATGGTGATGTGTACACCAGAGCCATCAGGAAACTCCACTACATCTTGAATTGTACCTTTACCAAAGGATTTCTCCCCAACAAGAACAGCACTGGCGTTATCCTTTACCGCTGCAGCAAGTATTTCAGATGCTGAAGCACTTCCACCATCGATCAGCGCTACAACAGGAACACCAATGAATGAACCCACACGTGTCGTTACACGCTCCGCTTGTTTGCCTGCCGAATTCTCTTCATAAATTACAGGCATATCTTTGAAAAATTCCCCTGCTAAGAAGATTGCTGAATCTAAATAACCTCCAGGATTACCGCGTAGGTCAAGAACTATAGCATTAAGTTCAGGCATCTGAACATTTATTTCTTTAACAGATTGTTCCCATAGTCTGTTGGTATCCTCACCAAAGCGACTAACTCGAATATAGGCAATACCCTCACCTTTATTTTCCCATTTAACACTTTCAACCGTTATTCTGCCTCTTTTGATTACTACATTGAATGGTTCTTTAACCCCATCTCTCCCTACTGTTAGATTAACAGTAGTGCCTGCTGCCCCTCGTATTTTTTTAACAGCTTCGGTTAAATCTAGTCCAAATGTACTTTCTTCCCCTATTTTTATAATGATGTCTCCAGGGCGTATACCGGCTTCTTTTGCTGGTGAGCCATCAAATGGGGAGACAACAACTATTTGTTCTTCTTTAAAACCAAGTTCCGCTCCAATACCTTCATAGGTACCATTTAAGGAATCCTCAGCATCTTTATTCTCTGAAGGAGGTAAAAAGGAAGTATAAGGGTCCCCCAATGATGAGACCATTCCTTGAATAGCTCCATACATCATTGCTTTGGAATCAACAGGTTTTTCTAGATAATTTCTTGAAACCTCATCCCATACTTCCCAAAACAGGGCAAAATCAAGTTCTTTAGCAGGAGGATCTTTTCGAGTAATTTCGACCTTGAAATCTTTTCTTACAAAGTTGGCATCGAGGTCTTGCTTACCCACATAAAAACCTAAGAAAAAGATAGAAAAGAGACTTAAGAAAATTATTAAATATTTTTGAAATTTATTTAATGCCGTCATAACTTTAATCTACAGCCAATATGTTGGGCAATAAAAACTGAATTGGCTCATTAGCACCGCTAAGATTAACATAAACATTACTGCCTTGTACACTACTAATTGTTCCTGTCATACCATAAAATGGTTTTTGAAACACTTGAACACGTAGTCCTTCTACAAGTTCTACAAGTTCGGAACTAGCAGATGTCTCTTTCTCAATCGAAGGAACTGGAATCCGAAGTGTGTTTGATTGTCCTAAAACAAAAACATACCTACTTGAAACCTCTTTAATTATGTCAAAGATATAATCCGGAGTTTCTAAATTGCCAAAGCCGTTTATTAAACCCAAGATAATGTTTTTTGACTTAGCATATTCGAAAGTTACTTTATCAGCTCCGCCTGCAATAATAGCTCCTACTCCCAGATCAGCAGCACGAACAAGTGCATCGTATGGTGCAAATTCTCCAAGATAGATAACCTTACCATATACATCTTTTGCAAAGTTCTCTAGATACTGCATTTGAAGCAAGTTAGATGGATTCGGAAAGACAATAAGTTCCCCACTAATATATTTATGTGAACAAACAGTTAATTTAATATCTATGCACTGCGTTTTAATTAGAACAGAGATATTCTCAACCTTTTTGACCACCTCGCCCCACACACCAGACAATACCCAGTATTCTTTAGGTTCCTGCGTTAAGACATACCGCTGATCAACTTTAGAAATATAGCCGTCAAACGGAGCTATAACCTTCTTCAGTCCACTTCGCCCTATTTTTTCCCCTGTATATACAAAACCGGACTCAAACTTACCTTTGGCAAATGAGAGGTTTGCAGGTATATGAGACACAGCATTTGAGATTTTTGTCATTCCAATTTTAGTAATTGGATCAACACTATCCCCCACCTTCACATTCACAGTGCCTCTAAGGGGTAAAGGCCGCTCCATATAAATATCTCTGGAGTAAACGAGTTTAGCTATCTTTGGGATCAGTTGTTTCATATTAAGATAACTCTAAAAGTCCTTCTCTAATAATATTCTTAGCTTCTTTAGCATAGGTTTGGGTAAGCCCTGCAAACAAATCTTTTTTCTTTTCATAATTGTAAAAGACTATACCTAAGGTACCACCCACTACTTGAGATTCAAAGGTATTAGTTCCTGCCATTTTAACGGTAATCTTTGCTTTTTCTCCAACAGGTAATGGGATAGTTATAAGACCGTTTTGTTGCAATTGAAAAACTTGTTTTGTTCCTATATGTGTTTCAACATAGCATTCTGCCGCACTGTTAAGTTTAACTATTGTTCCTACTGAAAATATTTGGCTCTTAGTATTAGTAGTGAATTTATCTTTTGTTCTTTCCATGTTCTTGGTATGGGTTACTACATTATTAGTGTCTACTTTTACTCTATAGATCCCGACTTTATCTATCAAATCAAGCATAAGCAAATAAATAGACTCTTTATCAAAGCTATAATAGGTAAATCTATCTCCCGTAAAGGTCACATCATGTCCTGTTTCATAGGGATTTTCTTTTTGTTGAGGAGATACATTGAGTAAGGATGAGAGATAAAGAATACAATCGTCATACAGCCCTTTGCTGAATTCGTCATTCACAAAGTTAAAGGGATAAAGTTCAGCATTAGCAATCGCATTAAGCTTTTCGCTTTCCGCTGAAACTACTAGATTTGCTTTAAGATATGGACTTGCAAACAGGGAGTTGCCTTGGGAAATAACAACACCATTTGCACAAAAGAAGTTGCCTGTATCATGCGTATATAAACCATACATGCCCAGAGCTTTTTTATAATTTCTGAAGATAAAGTCTTCGTAGAAACTGCAAAAAACACAATTTACCGATGCGCTATCAAGTTGATGGTCCGCAAGAAAAGCCGATAATAGCTCATCTATAAACTTCTTTTTCTGCTCTTCGGTATGGTATTGATTTATAAAACTGTAGGGGTATGTGTAAAATACCGGTTTTTGAGTTGGGTCTTCAAAGAAAAGACTTAGGGAAATTACTGAGGGTCCTATATATACTGAGCAATCGGGCATACAAAGATTCTAACATCACAAGGGTAATAGAAAAAGCCCTCAAAGCATATGTTGGTCAGTGTATGGTAAAAGTGCCATGAATCTGGCTTTTTTTACCTCTGAAGATACTTTTCTTTGGTGTGCACTACAGGTTTGTGTTCTTTTTCCAGGAACTAACTTACCTCTATCAGAGATATATCTTCGTAAAACTAGTGTATCTCTATAGCTTGGCTCTGTTTTAGTTGTACAAAAGTGACAACCGGTTGGTCTGCTTGGTTTTCTAGGTGTTTGTTCCATATTAGTCATTAGAATCAATCTGATTTAAAATATTATCTATATCTGCATCATCTACCATGGTAGGTGAGCTGGTATCATCATCTGTTGCTTGTGGTGCAGCTGGAGCAGCTGGATCATCAGAAACTCCCATCTTTTTGGAGTTTAAAATGATCATTTCATCTATGACGACTTCTGTTTTATATCTTCTGTCCCCTGATTCTGCATTCCATTCTCTTGTTTGAAGTCTACCCTCGACATATACCTTAGTCCCCTTTGCAAGAAGTTGTCCACACAGCTCTCCAAGTTTACCCCAAGCTACAATGTTGTGAAAATCGGCAGCTTCTTTTTTTTGACCATCCACATTCCACTCTCTATTTGTGGCTAAACCAAAACTACATACTGCTGTTCCTTGTGGCGTATATCTTAATTCTGGCTCTCTAGTTAAGTTACCAATCAACATTACTTTGTTTAAACTGCGTGATGACATCGTTGCTCCTTCTACTGTTTAGGCCACAGTAAGTAAATATCTAACTATTGAATCCATATAATTAAGCTTGGATTTTAACTCCGTAATTTTAGCTTCATCCATGGTGAATTTGAAAAAGTCATAGAACCCATCGGTTTGACCTTTGATTAAGTAAGCAAATTTCTTTCTACCAAGTGTAGACTGCTCGACAAGTTCTCCAGTAAGAGAGGTAATATTAGTCTTTACTTTCTCTGAAATATCTTTAGCACCTTCTTCAGTAAGTGCTCCTTTTGTTATTAGCATCAATTCGTATGTCTTCATAGTTTGTAGATTTTATACCTATTTAATTGATATGGAAAGATTCTTGCGTCTAGTACTACTAGAATTTCCCAACTCCCTAGGCACAGGCTATAATAACCTATACTTTTCAAGAAATCAATAATTTATAATAGATCTAGACACCAAACCTAAATTCTACGATATCCCCATCCTGCATTACATACTCTTTACCCTCCAACCTTATTAAGCCCTTATCTAAGG
>CAZLZI010000021.1:11398-14837 GCA_964563965.1 uncultured Candidatus Saccharibacteria bacterium | reverse complement strand
ATAACATCTGCGTATTTTTGCCTTGCCTCTGAATATACCGATTGTTTGGTTATATCAATATCACTTACATACTCAGCAATCGATTCCCAACTTTTTATTACTAAAAATGGGTTTGCATCAGTACAAGTAGTGATATAGCTGGCACGATCTTCGGTGGCTAAATATTTACACACCTTTACCCATCCGTTTCCGGTAACGGGCATGCTGGAACTAACAAGCAACCTAGCTTGTCCATAAGCCCAATCATAGCCAAAATAATCAACAGCTATATCAAAGTGATCCAATAAAAGCGGGGCTTGCAAAGCATCTCGCATCAATCCTGTGAGTTGTTCAGCCACAGGTGTGTATTTAAGTTCACGAGCTGCGCTAACAAGAAACTCTGGGTACTTTACCGCAAGCGGAGATAACACATACTCGTAAAGCTCGTTGGGAGTAAAGAGCAGCTGCAAATTATAGATGTCCAGATTGAAGGGACTAATAGCTAGATGCGGAGATGCAACCAGTTCCTGTACCAAATCCTTGATCTCTGATTCAGAAAATAGAGCAGCAATATTTATCTGATCTTCCTGTCCGGCGATACCAAGTTTGTATAAACCTTGCATGTATAGCTGAACAAAAGAAAGGCTCGCTCCGTCCAAAATTAGAGCCTTTATTACATCGTGGTGATCTGCAGTATCCGGGTACTCCAATAAAAGCCAAGCATTGAGGTTAGTATATAACTCATAAGGTGTCGCGGCTTCGTGAAGCATAGCTATAATCTTGTGTTTTGTTTCTACAGGTAGCTCTAAATGTAATAGCCCAAAAGCTACACCAGCCCCTACATCAAGCGAATTTCGCACCAACTCAAAAAACTCTGTTTCTGAAATAAGACCTCGTTCAAAATATAAAACCACCATCTCATTAAAACTCTCACTACCCATAATACTGCCTGCAATCTCAATCAAACGAGACGGTGTAAACAGAGTTGCAATCTCATCAGTCTCAAAATACTCAAAAAGAAACTCCATACACACAACCTCTTCAGAATTAGACTCAATACTGCTACGGATAATTTCTCTGACCTTTTCACGAGATAGTAGCCCTTCCACTTGAAATAACAAACTAATAGGTTCTTTAGAAGCAAGAACAGTAGCCTCAGCATGCTTGCTTAAAGAATCAAAAGACTCTGGAGTCAGTAAATCAACATAGAAGCTAGCGGCTTGATATGCGTTAATAGTATTTCCGTCTACCGCTTTTAATAGCAGGTCTGAAAAAAGATCATGGGATACTAATCCCAAGCCATTTAGCATTCTTAAAGAATCTGATAGACCTAAAAAACTAAGATTTGGGATATTTTGTATTACTTGATCCACATACCCTTTAATCTGATCATGTTCTAGTATTTTGCTTGAATCACTCTGTGCTTGATCAATCAAAAACTTAAGTAAAATATAGTAATCACGCTGAGCAGACTCGAATTTACCAGCACCAGCAATGCTCTGTTCCAACTCCGGTAAGCTCCTAAGTTCATTTATACAAGCTGTTATCGCAGAAGGTACAAACTCCCTTACAACCTCCAAACCAAAATGGTTTACAAAAGTTGGGTAAATAAACACCATGACACGAGGATCCTTACCATAAGTACTTGCCAGTAAAGATAAAAAAGTTTCCTTACCTAAAAGCCTCGGCAATGTTTTTATATCCCCTGCGTCAATTAGGCCTACCAACTCAGAAAACTCACGGGGGTTTTTGGCTGCAAGGGCGGCAACCCTGGCTGCCACAAAGCTGGGATTTTCTATACCAGCTAAAGCGTCGGCAGGTGAGAGTTCTTGGGAAAAACGCGAGTTCATGAGTTCTAATATGTATTTGCTCTCTTCCGGCAGATGCATTCGACTAACTAAATACGAATCAGCGGAACGGAAATGCGGATGTCCAAGTCGGTCAAATTGCTCTGCTTGAGTCTTACGTAGATCACGCAACTTAGCTACATACGCTGCGTAAGCATCAGGAAAGTGAACAAAGTAATTGTCAGACAAGTGGGGATACCTAGGACCTACAAATTCATTATAAAAACGTTCTATATCAGAAGTTGATGGTAATTCCGATCCACGTGAGGGGTGTATCAAACCCTTGTGCAAACCCCCACTGTCGAGCGTGGGTCTTGGATCTATAAGACTGAATTGTGCGTCAAGCTGTTCCGGTGTCTTACGAAGAATCATACTTATATCTTAACAGGATCATTTTGTATTCTCGAGTACGAATGATAAAGGCTATGAATAACACAGTCTAAATGAGCACAGTATAAATTTCAGGTTTAAAGTACATTATCATTTGTTCATTGTAGAATGCTCGGTCTGCGGTAAAATAAATACTATGAAATTAACAAAATATATACTAGTCTTTATGGCTTCACTTGCTGTTTTCTTTCTTACTTACATTGCATATATTAGCTTAAGACCCACCGAAAAAGTAATCGAACCCTTAAGTAATGCACCTGCTAAGCAAAATGAAACAACAATTAAAACAGGTAGCAAGTTGCAAACTGAAGAGCGCATTAATATGGTGCTACTAGGTATAGACCGTAGGAGTAAAGATGAAGGCTATCGAACAGATATTATGGTAGTGGTATCCATCGACAAAGCAAAAAACAAAGCACTCCTCGTATCTCTACCAAGAGATCTTTGGTGGAATGGTGGTAGGCTAAATGCCACCTACTCATCCGAAGGATGGAGTGGTCTTCAAACAGCACTGGAGACTATTACGGGCATAAAACCTGATAAGTATATACTGACTGACTTTGTAGACTTTGAATGGATAGTGGATTCTATGGGAGGTGTACCGGTTACTGTTGAAACTACGTTCACTGATTCTCAATACCCGGTAGATGAAACTTTTGAATACCAAACGGTAACATTTACTCAAGGCGAAGAAAAGTTAAGTGGCAAAAGAGCTCTCATATTCTCCCGAAGTCGAAAAGGAGATAACGATAATGGCGACTGGGGAAGAATGAAAAGACAACATCTTATTCTAAAAGGCATGTTACAAGCTGTAAAACAACCTGAAAGTATTTTTAAAAACATGGAAATTGCGAAAGCACTGGATATGGTAACAAAAGGCAGAATGGACACCAATATAGCCCTGTCTGATGCAACGTACCTTTGGGATTTACATAAAGACTGGGAGAAATATCAAATAACTTCCAAATACATGGATTATGACTACCTATTCACTCCTCCTATGGCAGAATATGGTGGTGCTTGGGTACTGGCACCAATTGGGGGCTCGTATGATGTATTCAAGAGTGATCTAAAGAAAGTATTTGATGACTCGTCGGCAACCATTGAGAACAAACCTTAAGTTATTCTTGAGGTAAAATCTGTAGTGGATAACGTGGATGGTAGTAAGGGGAAGTGTTTACAACAATTACGCCTGAAGCCATATCATAGAGCGTCTGTTTGTA
>CAZLZI010000021.1:0-11298 GCA_964563965.1 uncultured Candidatus Saccharibacteria bacterium | reverse complement strand
CAAACCACCTTGTCCAAAACCCAGCCAACGGAAAGGGGCCGTTTAGACTTACTTCTTGCGTATCCATAGCTGCATTATAGACTTACGTCTCTATCAGGGGCAATACCATAGTATTTAATGATCTCATTTGCTACTTCCATCCAAATAGGCACAGCTGTTTCAGATGCATATGGGCTAGTTTTTGGCCTATTAAGTTTTACAAGTATAGATATTTTCTTCTCACCTGATAAATACCCGACAAATGTAGCGTTAGTTTCTTTTGGATCATATTTACCGTCTTTTGGAATTTGGGCAGTTCCTGTTTTACCGGCTATTCTGTAGTTCTTGATGACAAAGTACTTAGCCTCTCCTCCGCTTGCAGCATCTTCAAGCATGCTCTCAACTGTATGTGCCGTTGATTTTGACAGCACTTTTTTAATAGGTTTTGGGTTTAACTCAACAGTACGCTGACTATCACGTAACTGACGTACAATGCGTGGTTTAAGTAGTATCCCATCGTTTGCAATAACATTAAAAGCATTAAGTACTTGCAAAGGGGTCGCAGACATACCCTGGCCAAAACCAGATGTAGCTAGATCAATTGCTGTTAACTCTTTATCATGTCTAAGAAAGCCTGAATCTTCACCTTCTAATTCCACGCCAGTTTTACTCCCTAAGCCAAAACTACGAAAGTATTTGTATAACTGCTCACCACCAACTTGATGAGCTACCCAAGAGGATCCTATGTTGTTGGATTTTTGTAGGAGCTCGGTTATAGTTTGAGTATTATGATGTTTTAAATCCCAGTTATCGACTGTATACCCAGAGTATTCTACAGGGCCAGCATCATTGAATGTAGAATCTTTTGTAATAGCACCTTTATCTATTCCTGCAGAAACTGTAAGTGCTTTAATAACCGATCCTGGTTCATAAACCTCGGAAACAGCATAATTGATAGGTTGATCAAAATACTGTTCGTGTTCTTTATCAGAATAGACAACAATGTTGCTTGGATCATATGCTGGAAAATTAGCTAAAGCTAAGATTTCTCCTGTCAGTGGATCCATTACAATAATACTCCCAAAGTCAGCTTCATATTTTTTAACACCTGCTTCAAGTTTCTTTTCAACCATGTATTGGATAGCTCTATCTATTGTCAAAACAATATCAGTACCATTGATAGGATCATTGCGTCTATATTTACCAACAAGTATGGGATTACCCAAAGCATCTTTTTCTTGGATGACTCTCCCTGGTCTTCCTATTAAATCACCATTGAAATAGCCTTCTATTCCAAAGTAGCCTTGTGCTTCTCCAGTGTTATTTTTAGCAACATAACCCAGTACATGAGATGCAAGGCGCTTTTCAGGATAAAACCTAATTGGTTCTTCTTCAAAACCTATACCACGAAGTTTAAGGGCTTCGATCTTGGATTTTGTTTCTGGTAAAATCTCATGCCTAGCTGCTACCCAAAAGAGATTTAAAGAAAGTAACTTATTAAAATGAGCAAGTAGTGTATCTTGCTCTTCTTTATCTTCGGCAAGTATAGTAGCCAGTGTTTGAGACACTTGAGTTTTATGAGTCACTACTTTAGGTTCAAAGTAGAGAAGATAGGCCTTTTGACTAGCTGCTAACGGCTGCATGTCTCTAGCATAGATATTTCCTCGCTTTGCTTGGATGGTAGACAAATTTTGGTACTGTTCTTGGGCTTTTGCATACAATACACCATGCCGTTGTATTTGAATGGTATATAACTTTGCGATGAAGATAAAAGAGAGTAAACCAAAACCAAGGGCCAAAACATCTGACCGTAAAAATTCATATGCTACAACTTTGCGTCTCCTCATCTTATATTTGCAGCAAATGTAGGACTATCTAGATAAACTACATGCGTACTGGAAACAAAACCACTCTTACTAGCGGCTTTTTCGACATAGGCTAAGGAGGATAATTGGGAAAGTTTTAATTCCTTGGCATATATTTCTTTTTCAAGTTCTTTTTGTTTTTCTAAAAGTGTAGATAGCTCTGCACCTTTAACTGCAAATCTGTTGGACACAAACATTTGCATCCCTAAAGTAATGATAAACCCAAACAGACAGAAGCAAAATATTGTTTTTGATGTTTTACAGTGTTTTATTTTCATAATAGTTTTTCAAAGACACGAAGTTTTGCACTTCTAGCCCGAGAGTTTGCCTTTGTTTCTGCCAATGTAGGTACAATAGGCTTTCTTGTCAGCTCTTTTATAACAGGCTGCACAGTTTTCCCGAAGGATTTAACTATGAAATCTTCGAGCGAATGAAAGGATATTACTCCTATTCGCCCGGCAGGCAGCTTAGACTCCATAATTAACTGTGCAGCCCGAGGCAGTGCGTCTCTTAAATTTTCAAGTTCGTTATTAACTGCAATCCGAAGTGCCATAAAAGCCCTTGTTGCAGGATGGATCCGTTGATTGTCGTAACTTAAAGGAGCAGAAGCCTTGATCAAGTCAGCTAACTGAGTTGTGGTTTCTAGTTTCTTTAGGCGACGATAATCTACAATTGCTTTAGCAAACCTTCTAGCAAGTCTCTCTTCACCAAAGTCTTGAAAAAGTCTGGCAAGTTCTGGTTCTGATAAGGCATTCACAAGATCTTTTGCTGTAACTCCAAGTGATTTATCAATTCGCATATCAAGTGGTTGGTCTTGTAAAAAACTCATGCCTTCAGTTTCTAGCTGTGTTGAGCTATAACCAAGATCAAAGAGTATGCCTGATACATCTGAGAAGTCATAGTCTTTAGCTAGTGTATAAATATGTGCAAAGTTCCCGAGAACAGGTGTAAAAGAAGCAGCTAAGTTCAGTGTCTTTATCCTTTGTACAGCATTTTCAAGACTTAATGGACTGTAGTCTAAACCCAAAACATGTCCCCCAAGTTTTAATATCTCTATAGTGTGCCCACCATCACCAAGTGTTGCATCAATATACTTTTTTCCTTTTTCAATGTGCAGATACTCCAGTACTTCATTTATCAGTACCGGTACGTGATATCCTTCCATCAGTTCCCACCGTTGGCAAAATTGTCAGATATTTTACCTAAATGCTCTTGCCAAAGGTCAATATCCCATATTTCTATATGATCCCCAGCTCCAATTACTGCCACTTTTTCACCAATGTTTGCATAATCTTTAAGTGATTGAGGTAGAACTAATCTGCCTTGGCCATCAATACTTGTCTCTGATGCTGATGAATACATATATCTCTTAAGTTCTCGAGTGTTAGGATCGCTTATTGGGTTTTCAACGTGCTTAATGGCTTCTTGCATCCAATCAGATCTATCATACAAAAAGATGCATTTCTCAAAGCCTTTCGACAAAATGGTGTCATCTCCTGTGATCTGGTCTCTTAGCTTTTTGGGAAGCGCTAGTCTTGATCCGTTTGTTACATTTGGGAAGTATTCCCCAAGAAACATTTTCATATGGAACTAACCAGTAACAGATACAAGATTTGTGTTTCACCAAGAATCACCATTTATATCCAATAAACACCATCTGACATCAGCAGTCAATACAAATATTACCCGAACACACGATAAATACTTGCTATTATCACGTTTCGGGTCAGATTGCTAGACATCATTAGAATATAATATAATAGCCCTATTCATGATTAAAACAATTCTATGGGACTTTGATGGAACCATTTGCTCCACACAAGAATTCATTTCCGAGAATAGGTCTTTTTTTCTTTCTCAAGAATTACCAAAAAGTTTTGCTCTTCAAGAAGCCTATAAAGCAAAGAGATACAATTCAGAACTCGCATTTGTAGCTGAAATAGCAAATCTAACTAGGATGCACTTTGATGAATTAATGACAGCCTATGCTAAATCTACAGAAATTTTTCTACAAAACTATAAGTTTAAAGATACATACAATATTAACCCATTTGCGAACTACCTAAAAAGCTTAAGAGTCAGCGGAACAATATATTCGTTTATGTTTAAGACAGTTATATTTAAAGCTCTTAATGATCTAGACATTGTAAATTCTATACAAGATGTATTTTCACTTGAAGACCAGATCGTGGAAAACACATTTAAACCCCAGCCCCTATTAAACCAAAAGTACAATAAATACGATCTAGCCATTGGCGATTCTCCCTTAGACGTAGAACTAGCAAAAAATACAAAAAGTGAAAAACTATTGTACTTAACGAAACAAAAAGAGCTATATTATAAAAATATTGAGCATATGAACATTAAAATTTATTACGCGCCTAAAAATTACGCTCAAATACTAGAATATAAAGAATTTTTAAGGACACTAGCTAGTTAATTATTAGTCCAAAATACTCTATCGCTTGATCTTCTACCAGTTTTAATAAAGTGAATGAGAGATTTAAGTGAATTCTCATATATGAAAGGGTCTTTAATCCTATCGATATTATTTTTATAGAAGTCTGAGTTAGTCTTCAACTTAGGCAATTCATCAATCAAACTAGCTCTATCATGCATGTCAACTGTTATACCGATCTTTTCTTTATTTACTAACTCTGCCAACATGCCGTAATTAGTAACAAAAATAGGTTTACCAAATAGTAAAGAATCACGAAATCTTAGTCTTAACGATGTAAGGGCATCTATAGACTTATCGTAAAATATTGCAATTGCATCAGAGGTGTTTAAATAAGGACATCTGTTATGGAACAGTACCTGCTCATCGTTAAAGAATATAGATTTGTTTAATATATTTATTTCCTTAGCAAACTCTATAGCGGACTTAGCTACATCGGTAGGTGTATTCATCGCAGTATACATAAACAACAAACTCGTAGGTAAACCATTGTCGTTTAACTCTCTTACCACATCTATTAACAGGTTTGGGGAGTAATGGTTCCACAAACCGCCATTCCAAATTAATCTTAGAGTATCACTTTCGTTCGAGGAAATATTTTCAAACAACACAGTTTCATTGTAATTTTTGCTGTACCCCGGAGGAACAATACTAATAAGATCGTTTAGTTCTGGATCGGATTCAAAAGTGAAAAAATTTACCCTACCTAATGTTGTTAGAACTCCTAACATAATCAGCTTTTCCTCAAAAGAACCCACTATTATTGAATCTGAATGGGTAAGCTGTCTGGAATAACTTTTCAATAAGTCTGATAACAATGAGTCCCTGTTCGGGTCATTCTTCACTTTCTGCACCATTAACAACTCTATAGGTGAAATGAGACTATCGGTAATTATAATTTTATCTAGTTGAATCAACTTACTGACTAATTCTGGGTCCTCCCAAGATTCCAGAATAAACACATCAAACTCTTTAATATAAGCTTCTATAGTGTTAATGTCAGGCCTTTTCGTAATAATTAATTTACTATTCTTTTTACTATTAAGCAGGTCATCAACTTCATTTGGTACAAAGAGTATAACGTCGAAGTAATCCGATAAAACATTACCAATCTCCCAACATCTGTATCCAATTCCCTTCATATTGTCTTGAACTTTAAAGTTTTGGGTAAAGTAAGCAATTTTCATTTTATAATTATATCTAACAACTTTATATATTTCTTTAATAAATACTTAGCATCAACTTTATATACAGAAGCAACGGACAAAGCTTTCAAGTATAAAGCTAATTCAAGTTCTTCTGAAATAGCCAACAAATAATATGAGGATAACAATTCAGATAATTTTACTAAAGAAGATGGTAAATCATCTTTGTAATTATCATGCAAAAAATTAATAAGTAGGTCATAGTTATCACCATTAATGTCTTCAAGTTCTGATATTATTTCAAGTGAAATTTCTGTATCCTTTTTTCGATTTGCAAACTTATTAAGCAAAACAGGATCGTAAAGTCTATTCTCTTTAATAAGCAAGTATAAAGGCTTACCTATATCATGAAGCAAAGCCAACCGTATGTGGCTAGGGTGCAATTTTATACCCCTAGTCAAGCTTAAATAATTTAATGTCTCCAATGTAAAGTATAAATGTATATATAGTTCAGGAACTTCATCTAAATAGTACTTTCTTAGTAACTCTAGTTCGGAAAAATATGAAATTTCTAGTTTAGCTCTTGTGAGTTCAACCATCTTTTCTTTGTATGAAAACCTGTGACTTATGTTCATTTCATCAACTAAATTTTTGATGGTACCTGTGGTATCGTTGTTAGAATACATAAACGAATACGGATAACCAGGAGCTGTATTTTTAAAACTAAAGGTTCCATTTTGCATCGAAAGCTTATTTAGCACTATTAATTCGTTTTGGGGGAAATGGGGAGACAGTAACGACAGTTGAAGAAAATCATTATTTTGTGTGACTGTGATATCAGCGTGAGAAGAACTTTGACTAGTAAAGAAACCTAATACAGAAATGTTTTCTGGGATCAAATCTAAAACTATCTTATTCATATGACAGGTCGAATTTCTTAAATAGCTCCTCTACCTCAACAAACTTAACATCTAGATATAAAAAGGATAAATTGTATGTAAGCTTCTTAAGCAAGATCTTAAAATCACGATACTTTTTAACACCTATTTTCGAAATACTACTAGACTTGATGTTAGGATCTGTAAAAACTACGTAGATTTCACGTAGTATTAGAAAAGACTCCAGCAGAAGAAATAGATCCAGGAATGCATCATTTTCTAATTTATATGCCTGAGCTAAGACAGCGTAACTCATTATCTCACCGTATCTATGCATATTAATAGAGAGTAGAGCAGCATCATAATACCTTGTTGTAATCATTGTTCGCTCATTGTCTGTTAAGTATATTTTATTTGCTTTTATCAATATATGATCTTGCGGCTTTGGATCGCCGTGGACAATTCCAATAGTTGCTGTAAAAGTATCTTTGTTATTTTCTAGCAACTTGAGCAAAAACTCAGAATTCAGCTTAACAATACCTGCATTAACTGATTTTCTAGCAATTTCTGTAAAGTTTTCCCTCCAAGTATCATATGAATAATGAAATTGTTGCAATAGAGCATAATCCAAAGTTAAGTTGTTATATTCATTGTATATCCCTATTGCTTGGGGCACAGAAATTGAAGACTCACTATTTATGAATTCATAGATTAAGTATTCCCCCTCACTAGAATCTATCACCTGAGGAACAGAAATATGGTACTCAGCCCCGTTAAGAGTAACTCTCTTGCTAGATAAAGCTTCTGTAAGTAATTTGTTGATACGGATTTCTTTACTCAAGCTTGACAAATCACGCTTTTTTAATTGACTAGGGAAGAACTTTATAAGTATTTCACTATTACTTACTATGGAATATCGACTTGTATGAGCGTATTCCAACCTTCCAGCAGATTTAATACTGTAAAACTTACTAGGATCTAATCCGTTATTTACCAAAAAATCCCTTTCTGATGCTGTTAAACCTTTAGTTTCACTCTCGAATACTCCAACACCGTACCGCGCATGAATGGATCTTGTTCTCTCAAGTGACTCCATGAAAGCAGGATCGTAATTTTTGAGCTGACTAAATTCAATATCATTTTCAAACTCAGGCAGTACTAGGCTATAAAGTCTAGGTACATTAAAATTCATATGTTCTTATGCGCTCGAGGGCTAAAACCTAACAGCTTCTCACGAGAAATCTGATCAGAGCTCATTATTTTATCGTAAACATACCTCTTAATTAGCAAATAACCTGCAAATTCTTTAAGTGTAAAATAATTCTCTGCCATGTTATAAAGAATACTATATTGATAGTTTTTAGACTCCATCCTCTTAGCCTCCCAAAGGTCGTAAACTTCTGGATCAAGTATGCTTTGAGCTTTCTTCCTAAATTTTGAGTAACCTTTATATGTTACTAACCAATCGTTGAAATTAGTTCTTGTTGGATGACTTGTGAGTGTGTTTACGTTAGTTCTAACTACCCACTTGTGGAATGGTATTCTTTTTAATTCTTCTTTACTTTTATTCATATGGGCGATTATGTTTAATGACAATCCGCCCAAATCTTTATTACTTAAAAGATTGGCGGGAAATGATGCAAGTCTCATGTACAAGCCTCCACCGCCGCCATGCGTATAAGGTTTAGGTAAAAGGTTCGTAACTATCTCAGGTCTAGTTGCTAAATTAGCATAATGATGAAAAACAGTAAATTTTCTTCTTAGATCAACACTATGTCCACTTATGAGTACTAAATTTGGATCACTGTTTAATTCTTTAATTTGGATATCGAAAACAGAATTCTTACTTGCATTTAAGACTACCGCATCTCCATCATAAGTACAGAAATAAACATCGTTTTCATTTCCTACTAGGGAATCGCTTTCCAATAAACTTAAATAGCCTTGGTTAAGTATGCTGGGGAGAGAAACTTCCACTCCTTCTTTAAAAACCAATACCCGACTTGTCAAGTTGTCTATCATAACCTCTTGAAGAACTTGATCTACTTTAACTAATGTATCATCAATAGTATTGTTAATACAAACAACAATATAAACCTTTAACTTTGTTTTTTTGACTTCATTAATGAGCGATCGTAAGCAATAGTAAATGCTTTTACCCTCGTTCTTAGCCGGAACTACAATAACTAGATCGTGACTACTTTGAATACGAGAATAATGTTTAGAATAGAAGCTCTTCTCATCTTTGTAGCTACTTAATATGTTTTGTAATTGAACAAACCCTAAATCCGGTGACAAATACGATTCTATGTTTTCTTTAGGTTCAAAAATATTAGCCATAACATCATAGAAAGCCTCGTGTGCAGCTTCGAAATATTGTTTGGGATTTATTTTTTGAAACTCCTTGTCTTCCAAAAGCTCTTCTAGTCCATGTCTAAATAATTCCTGATATATTATGTCCATCAATTATTAATATAAATAACAATTACATATAAATTACGTCAATGGGAACTTTCTGACAATAGTTAATGTAATAGTGCGATCGTTACAAGGACTTATTCCAATACAATAGCGTATTTTATTTCCAGTGGATTGAAACCGTATAATTTATGCACTTAGTTCCTTTCTAATATGATTTCTAGCTTTAGATGTTTTAACAAACTCAAGCCAATCTCGACTTGGTAGCTTTTGTTTTTTTGATGCTTTAATTTCAATAACATCACCATCATTTAATATATGAGAGGCTTTAGCGATAGCTCCATTCACAAGACAACCCGTAAAGTTTCGACCAATATCTTCATGTACAGCATATGCAAAGTCTATAACTGTTGCACCTCTATCAAGTTCAATGATGTCTCCTTTAGGGGTAAAAGTATAAATCTTGCGTGAAAACGGCTTCTCTTTTACCTCACCAGCAGAATCAAAGGCAATATCTTTTTCCCAGTAGTTTAGCTTTTTAAGCCAATCTGGATCTCTTTCTAAATTAGACTTAAAGTTAGTCCCTGCTTTATAGAAAATGTGGCTAGCACCACCATTTTCATTGTATTCATGCATCTCATGTGTTCTTATTTGAACTTCCAGATTAAACTTTTCAGAAACTCTAAAAATTGAATGGATAGATTTGTATCCACTAGGTCGTGGTTTTGAAATTAAATCTTCATAGTGTTCATCAGCAGAAAGCCAAATTGATCTAAGTAAGGTGTCAACCAGATAGCATTGTTCAACAGTTTCCACGATAACTCTCATTGCCACAACATCAGGAAAAGCGTGAAAATAATCAGCTAGATCCTTGCCTTGAGCAAGATATTTTCTCTCCTTCTTAAATATGGAGAAAGGTCGTTTTATGCGAAACTTTAAACTACATGCAATACCATGTTCGAGTAAGGTGGCGGTAACAAAGGAACCTGCATCTTTAAAAAACTCATGAGCATCTACTTCTATGGTCTTTAATAATCTGTTAATTCTATAATAATCTGCTGTATAGAGTATCTTAAAACTCTGCTCCTCTAACTTAGTTAAAAACCCAGACAAGCCAACAAGTCTTGCTATAGGAGCATAAATATAAAGAGCGCGTTGCGCTATTCTAGATCTTGCTTCCACATCTAAAGTAAAACTGGCAACTAAATTTGCTAATTTATCTGCAAGCCTGATAACTAACACATCCATATTATCGGCAAGATTTAAAAAAGTCTGAACCATTAGTCTTTCATTGTATTGAAAGTCTGTATGTCTTTTAACTTTTTTAAGTGTCAATGATTGATAAGCAAGTAGTAGGGACACTAAATCGTCTCCAAAAGTCATACTCAACTTGCGTTGGAGTTCCTGGCTGTTATCGTACTTAAGTACATGATGCAATGTAGCAACTACAAGTAGCTTTTCATCAGTTATTCCTTCTTCCTGAAGAATATGCACAACTCTTTGACAATGCTCATATACAGGTTCCCCTGTTAATCTTGTGTGATCTTTGTGAAAATTTTTAGCAAAGTCTGTGGCTTGTTCAAGTAGTGTCATTGTTCCTCCAATAGAACAATTACTTAATACTAGTAAGAAGATCAGAAACTTGTACTCGTTCCTGCTTAGTTGTGTCTCTATCTCGTATGGTTACAGTATCATCTTCAAGAGTTGTGTAATCTACAGTTATGCAAACTGGAGTTCCTATCTCATCTTGGGCTAAATATCTCTTACCAATATTACCCCTGTCATCCCAATCAACATGTATGCCTTGTACAAGTAAGTCTGTGTATACTTTTCTTGCCTTCTCAACAATATCAGGTTTATTTCTGACTAATGGAAACACTGCTGCCTTATAAGGTGCTATTTTTGGATCTAGTTTTAGTACAGTTCTTTCTCCATCAATAGTGTATGCATCAAAAAGTAGCACTAACATGAGTCTGTTTAGTCCAATTGAGTATTCAACGACATGCGGAATATAGGACTCCCCTGTTTCTTCATCTTTGTAGGTAAAGTCTGTTCCAGAAAACTCGCCGTGTCTTTTTAAATCCCAATCACTTCTGTAATGTATTCCTTGGAATTCTTTCCACCCAAACGGATAGTTGTATTCTAAATCAGTGGCAACTTTATTATAGTGAGCGCGTTCTTTGAATTCTTGATCTCGTAGTCTTATCATGTCTTTAGTTACACCAAGGCTTAAAAGCCAGTCTACTGTCCAAGTCTTAAACTTATTAAAGTAAGCATCAGCATCTTTCGGATGAACGTACATCTCAAGTTCCATTTGTTCAAACTCACGAGTTCTGTGAAAGAATGGCCCTACTTTGATTTCATTTCTAAAAGCTTTACCGATTTGAGCGATACCAAAAGGAAGCTTTTTACGCATAGAGTCTTTCACCAGACCGTAGTTATAAAATATTGGCTGACAAGTTTCTCCTCTAAGATAAGCTGTTGTTTTTTCATTCTCTAGAGTTCCAATTTGAACTTCAACTAAGTTGTTAAACTTTTTGGCTTTGGAGAACTTA
>CAZLZI010000020.1:0-15547 GCA_964563965.1 uncultured Candidatus Saccharibacteria bacterium | reverse complement strand
CATATTGGGTAACAGCCACTGCTTCATCAGTATCCGATGCCCCATCAATAAAGACTGTAACAATGTCACTACTTGAGGGTTTTGGTATATCATCAACAGTCCAACTTCCAGCTATAGTATCTTGCTTTGCATAAACTAACTCACCATTTATTGCAACGCGTACTGTTCCTGTATCTCCACAGTCAGTAGTTTGATCAAAAGCATCACATGACCCTGTTACATCTATTGGATCATAATATTCCACAAGAACCCATGCAGTTGAAACAAAAATACTAGGCGAACCGGTGTTGTCAATGTAGCGCACACTATATTCTGCAGAATCTAGCTCTGAAGTTGTCCATAAAGTATTCAGTTGTGGTCTGGTATACATAGTAAGGGGGTATGTTTTTGGTTCAACGTCACTATTAGTGTCGTAAGATGTAGAAGAATTTATTGATTCAGATTCAACAAAATAGCCTGTAGAATCCAAAAGCGAGACGGCTAAAGCACCGGTCGTCACAGTTTTTTGATACCGAACACCAAGTGATACTAAATTAATATGAGCACCTGAGGCAATACCTGGAACACTTGTATCATCAAGCGTAACTCTTTCTATTGCATCAACTGTAGAAGTGGATAATCTAGTTGAGGCATCATCTGGTGTGATTTCATCAACATCTGCATAGCCACCCGTCCATGAGCCTATAGAACCCGCCCCATCCGGCCTCAAATGAGCAATTTTACCAACCCCGGGATATGAATTTTGAAAGTTACCCAAATTCTTGTTAACCGCTACATCATCATAGTACAGATCTCCCGTAGTATTTGCCTCGGAGTTGATGTTGGCTCCAAGAGACAATGTACGAATACCTGAACTAAGATTTCTCACACTCGATGTGGCAAAGACACCTCCATTAAGTCGGGCTTCAATTACATCTGTGCTACCAGAACCTGTAGCATCAAACTTGAACTCTAATCTATACCACGTAGATGTAGAAAGGGCTGAAGATCCAGATCCAACTACTGAATCTTCATCATATATTTTTAATATGCGCGAGTTGTCTAAGGTTAAATAAGCGATAGTGGTACCAGCCGAATTCTTCAAACTGATAATCCGATTTTCTGCACTGGGAGCAGTTGTAATATATAGATATGTTCTGAAGTAAAGTGGCCCATTGGTGTTTGTGGATGTTGCTTCGAAAGCGTATGTTAAACTTTCTTGGGTGCCACTAGAAAGAGAGGCAATTCTTAACGAAGCGGCTCCTCCATTTACAGTTGATGTAGATATGGCGGGTGATCCAGAAACGGATGTCCATTCTACACCTGCCGTCGTACTCTGTAGCTCAAAACCAGAAGAAAACACTCTACCTCCTTCTACCGAGAAGTATTCTACAACAAGCCAGATTGCAGTAACTCTGATTGTTGGAGAGCAATCTGATGTTGTTAACTCAGTTGAAAATGAGTCAAGCATTGTAGGCGTAATAGGCTCTATAAAGTCCGAACCAGGTTGATTATAACTGATAACGGTACTTTCTCGTGGCATAGTATCATCTTCGGTATACCATGTCGTGGAAGCAACAGTTGTGGCTGCAGGGGGTAGATCTTGATTTCCGCTATATTCTATAGCCAATGTATGTGATCTAGCAGTACCTGCATCAGATGAGGTTCTAATCCATCCTTCAACCAATTTAATATTGTCTGTAGATGCAATGCCTACATCAGAAGAACCTTGATATTCGTAGTCCTCTTTATCAGTACCGCTACTGCATGAAATGTAATCAGTTGCATCATTTGGTGTAACTTCATCTACTGCTGTGTATGTATTTGTCCACCCTGTATCGCTTCCATTTGCATTAGGTCTTAAATAAACCACTTTACCATCCCCTGGCCAATTGTCTTCATTTACAGCATCTTCTTCATTCACCGCTATATCATCCCAATAAAAGTCAGCAGTGGCAGTTTCAAGAATACCTATACTAAAATTATTATATGATGCAAGAGTACCTGTTGTAGTTGAAGACACATTTGCACCATCAAGCTTTAGTGTTAGCTGTGCTGAACCTGCGCCAGCACTGTCAATCATAATCTCAACTCTATACCAAGTGTTTAAATCTAACGGTGAAGAAGCCGATCCTATCAAGGTATTACTACCATCATAAAGCTTCAATGTGCGTCCAGTAGTCATCTTTATGTATCCTCTTGATGCGGCGCCTGTTGTATACATCTCGATTACCTTAATTTCTGCGCTTGGTGCAGTAGCAACACGCAAATATGCTCTTATGTAATGTTGTGTTCCTGTATCAACTGAGTCAAATGCATGGTTTATTCCTTCCGTCCCACTAGATACTAAGGCAGTGTTGAGGGAATAAGATCCGGATCTGTAAATAGAGTTCGAAATTGCGGGTGTATTAATATTAGCATCATATTCCATACCCGCAGTGGTTGAATTTAATTCAAATCCAGTAGTGTATTTTCTAGTCGGATACGCATGACCAACTGCGTCGTTGGCCAATTGCCAAAACCTAAGCTCTTCAAAGTCTATTACTTCTTTTTTTAGTACAATATTTGAAGCCTCTTCTTGTGTTGTTATAGTTTCTGTAGAGTCTATGCTTGAGGATGAAGCTTCATTTGATAAAGAACTGGTGTTTAATTGTTTCACATACTCATCTACAGACATGTTTAAGAAACTTCCTGTACGGATGAGTTTAAGTTTACCAAGTGTAAAAAAATCAGGACTCTTGTTTGGGGCATCAAACGTATACCCAACTTTTAAAGTTTCCTTTGGCTTTAGATCTACATTCCAAAGTAAGTAACTTTCTTCATCTCCCGTTATGTACTCATCAAAAGCCTTTACATCAGATAGCTCTGAGATATCAAAACTTGAAGGAACCGTTTCCTTGACAATGCCTTTAAACGCCTTATTCGCTTTAATAGTTATAACAACAGGGTATTCTTCAATGGGATACACGCGGGTAACAGTTTCACGTTGAATATCAAAGTTAGGCAGTTGTTCAACTTTGAATGTGTCTTGTATTTCATAGATCTCTTTATTTACTACAGCTTTAAGCTTTAAGGAATAATTCCCATTGCTAAGTGGTTTGTATGTAGCTTCATAATCAGGAATGAGTGTATAGGCATGTAGCTTACATACTTCATTAACTTTTATACCTTGGTCTGTAGTTAGTATGTCTTGCTCTTTAGTAGTTTCATGCTCAATCGTAAGTGTCAACTTAGCATCGCATACCATATCGCCTTTAGGATCAAGGACTGCAAATGCAAACTTAACAGATTCGCCAAGAGTATAGATTGATTTGTCAGTATTAAGCGCAAGTACACCCCACAAAAAGTCAGTTTTATATACTAGATCTTTGTCATCATATAAAAACAGCTTGTATTTGCCCGGTTTTAAGCTTCGTTTGTCTAACACTCGTAGTTTCTTCTTTTGGCTATCATACTTAAACCGTAAATCTTGCTTGGTTAAATCAACTCCCTCAACTTGCAGTCTCATCTTTTTCCCAGTGTAAAGTCCCATGTTAATTGCCAATTCACCCCCCATTTTTATCTGCTTAGCTTCAAGTCTAATGGTTCGCTGTCTTACTTCTTGAGCAATCGTATGCTGCATTGAAAACAAAACAAGTAGAAAAGAAAAAATAATGACTAGCCTTGCTAGGATACTTTGTTTCTTTTTTTTACGAGCCTGCACGACATCAGACCACAAGGGAAGGATTTTCATATTGGTATACACGTATTATAGTCTTTTTAGAAACACAAATTAAGCAACATGAAATCTCATTTCGAGTATAATCACTAATGTATGCATGACAAACAAATCTTAATTCGCAGGTATAGTTTTGTATTTTTTACCTACTGCCTTATCTTTTCATTTGGCTATTTAATTGCTTATCTCACCGTGAAAAGAAATCCCGGTAGTAGTTTAGTGTTAAACGAATTAAGATTGCAAGAAAATTACAAGTTTATTAACCCATTGTTGGAATGTGATGCAAATATTGCAAATTTCAAACAAATAGCCGTAATAAAAAGCGAGGTTGAAAACTATATTACCACCCAGACGAGTGCAGGTACTATTAAGGATGCAGCTGTATATTACAGAGATTTAAACAACGGCCCTTGGTTTGGAATAAAGGAGTCAACTCTATTTACACCAGCTAGTCTTACTAAAGTACCTCTAATGATGACTTATTTCAAAAAAGCTGAATATGATCCAAGTATTTTAAAGCAAGAATTAGTCGTAGATGGTGTGGTGGCAAAAACAGCACCACCCACTTTTAACAGTCCTAAATCTCTACTTGTAGCTAATCGAAAATACCCAACAGATACACTGATAAGACATATGATAATTAATTCTGACAATACAGCATATCTTGTACTTAAAAATAATTTGACTACGATTGAATTTCACAAAGTTTTTGATGACCTAGGAATAAATTCTAGCAGTATCCGAGCAAGCAAAACTGGAGATGTTTTGTCTATTAGGGAATACTCCTCGTTCTTTAGAATCTTGTACAACTCATCATACCTTAATAGAGATTATTCCGAAAAAGCACTTAAACTTCTAAGTGAGACCAAATTTAATTCAGGGTTAGTTGCAGGTATACCACATGAAAGAGTCTCTCATAAGTTTGGCGAAAGATATTACGAAGATGCGAATGAAAAACAATTACACGACTGCGGGATAGTCTATATGAAGCAAAGTCCCTATCTTATATGCATCATGACTCGGGGTACATCATTTGATGACTTATCTACAGTAATAGCGGGGATATCCTCAATTGTATATACAGAATTACAATCTCAACTCAATAAGCAATAAAATATGGCTAAGTTTGCTTAAGACTTTGCCACAAGTAATCATTTCGAAACTCAATCTCTACTAAATTCATAAAGGTTGTTTTAAAAAATTTCGAACCATGCATGTCTACACTTTTAGCAATAGGTAAATCGTTAGTACAAAAATGCTCATACACCGCAGTGTACTCTGGACTATAGAGTGCTATGTGCTCAAACCCAAGTTTCAGTTTTGAAACATCCGCATCAGGCTTTGGTTCAAACATTTCAATGGATTGCAGTTCTACACCATCATGCGTAATAAAATCATGTAGCTTATAAGTATTATTACGTCTATTATGTATGACTCCTTCGGTGATAGTTTCACAGTATTTAGTAAGCAGTTTATGTACTGCATCAAACTCAACAGCGGATCCAACTTGTAAACCCAAGTGATCACCTGAAAAGTTAAAGTTACCTAACACACCAAAGTCTTGCAAACATAGCTTAACAAGCGGTAGATATGAGACAAAAAAAGTGTGCACTTCATCTGCGGTATTTAGCGAGTAATGCTTATAAGTCATGAGGTCATAATAACATAGTCTAAGTATGTAAAATTAAAGGTGTGAGTTTTCGCAAATCTCCTGCACTGGCAAGTATTATTACATCATGCTTATCAGTGTGGTCCTGTAGCCATTGAGCGGTAATGTCAAAAGTCTTGGTATGTATGATTGTTTTATTAGTAGTGTTTGTTTTTAAGAACTCCACAAAGTCTTCAGGAGATATATCTTGCACAGACCCCATATCTCTTGCTGGAGAAAAAATATTTGGTATAAGAACAACATCAGCCAACGCTAGTGCATTTGCAAATGCATGTTTAAAAGTATGGGTTCTTTCATAGCTATGCGGCTGAAAAACAAGAATGACTCTGCTTTCAGGGTACTGCTCCTTTGCATTTGCTAAGCAGAATGCAATTTTGGCAGGATTGTGCGCATAGTCGTAGTGTATAGGTGCTTGGGTTTGTGATAACCCAAGGTACTCAAATCTAGCAGTAAGTCCAGAAAAAGTGCTTAGCGCAGTTCTGATAGCGGTGTCGCTATAACCCAAAGCACTGCCAACTAAATACGCGCGGATCAAATTTCTTTGATTCATACTTCCTATAAGCTCTGACTCAACAGTAAGGTTAGTAAAATCAGCCACATCAAGGACATTATGTTTATATTGTGACTTTTTATATACTTCTTGGGAGTTACTTGCTGTTAAATCAATGATCAATGTCTCTTGAGTATTTGCAATAAACTCTTCAAATGCTTTATTATACTCCGTTTGTGTTGGATAGAAATCTGTATGATCCAATTCAATATTGGTTATTACAGTTATATATGGCTTGGGAGCACGATCTAAGAATTGTTTTTTGTATTCACACGCCTCAACTACAAAATACTTAGATGCGGTAGTATAGTTCCAATTCTTATTAAGTTTATTGATCTTGACCAACGCATCCCCTACTACAAAATTAGGCAAGGTATCAAGCTTGGCTAACATATACGTTATAGCGGATGCAGTTGTTGTTTTGCCATGTGTTCCAGCAACTGCAATTGTTTTAAGATCTTGGGTTAAAAAGCCTGTTAATTGGCCTAAGGTAATACTGGGAAGGTTTAAAGCTTCAGTCTTTATACACTCTGGATTATTTGGAATGACTCCATTAGGATAGATAACTAAGTCAAGATCTTTAGTTATAAAATCAGCATTGTGGGACCCTGGATAGAGCACTTGTTTCTCAATCCAAGTCTTTGCTTCCTCCCCAGATTGGTTATGCTCTGATGCTGTAACCATAATACCCTTTGCTAAAAGAAGTTGAGCACAAAAACTCGCAAATGGAGAACAAATACCGATCATATGAATCTTCCTAAGAGAAGCAAGAGTAAGTTTTGAAAGTTCAGCTTGGGTTAACATTAGAGCTTATTAACCAAATTAACAAATTGTGATCCGCGATCAAATTCATTGTTAAACATATTAAAACTAGCTGCCCCTGGGCAAAGTACCACTAGGTCCCCTTCTTCTGCAATCTTAGTTGCACAGGCTAAAGCTTCTTGCATACTGTTGAAGTAGCTTTCTACTTGCACAACATCAGTATCTAGTATGTGACTTAGCTTTTCAGATGCAGTACCTTCAAATAAAACCACTGCTTTACAGTAGTTCTCAAGTTGCTGACCAACTCGGGAGTAATCAAGGCCTTTATCTACGCCACCAGAAATGAGTATTAGTCGTTTTTTGTAGTTTTTCCCATAGCTATCCAGTAGGGCTAACATAGCTTCAACGCTAGTAGCAGTTGTGTCATTAATATATTTAATACCATTTACTTCGCGAACAAACTGCTGTCTGCCTTCAAGACCTGTATAAGTATTTAAGACTTCAAGAATAGTCGGAGCTGGCACAGAAAATTGTCTAACCAGCGCAATTGCTGCCAGCATATTGTACTTATTATGCATTCCCACTAGCAGCGCACTACTTGTATCTACTAGAAAGACTTTGTTTTCATAAATACAGTTTGTACTATCCATATAATAAGTTGCATTTGCATCTTTTAAAGAAAAGGTGAGAAGAGTTGAGGGCACGTCTTTTACACATGAGCGGGTGTGTTCATTATCTACATTTAACAAAGTAACATCCTGCTTATGTTGGTAAAGAAAAATAGTCTTCTTAGCTTTAATATATTCAGTCATATCACTGTGCCAGTTTAGATGATCTTCGTAGATATTTGTTATCAGAGCGTAGTTAGGACTTAGGCCTACTCTTGCCATGGTATCTAGTTGAAAACTAGATAGTTCCAGTACTACAAGCTGTTCTGGTGTTAGCTGCGGTAATTCACGAATAGCACTTTTACCAATGTTGCCTCCAAGAAGCACTCTGTTACCGAAAGCTTGGTTAAGCATCTCGTAAATCAATGCAGTCGTAGTGGATTTACCTCGTGTACCGGTTATCCCAATGATGGGACATGGACATAGTCGATGGAATAAACTCATTTCCATCTCAATTGTTTTATTCAAACTCAGTGCAAGCTGAATATACTTATTATCTGGTTTGATAGCAGGATTTTGAACAATAATATCATTAGCAATAAAATCACTTTCAAGAATCTCTCCTAGGTGATACTTAATTGAAGTATAGTGAGCAAGTTTATCTAATGTTGCTTGTAAGTCACTTGCAGTCTTATTATCAGTTACGGTTACATTAGCACCTTGACCTACAAAAAACTCGGTCATACCTAAGCCCCCATCATTCAGTCCCAAACCGAAGATAAGTACATTCTTGTTTTTATATAAGTCTTTCACTTCCCCTATTTTAGCATCTTGTGTCTAGCTAGTTAGTGTTTTTAGTCCTTGAACGCCTATAAGCTTAATATAAAATAGCTTTATGGCAATAAAAACGACTCCCAATACACTTTCTGTTGGAACACAAGTACATAATGCCAACATCATGGCAGCTAAAGCATTTCTGAAAAAGGAGTATGGAAATAAGTATGACGCAGAACCTCATTTTAATTTTATTATTATGGCTTTTCCCGATTACAGGGTGCACGATATCGAAGATAGACTTGATAACTATCTCAAGAAGTTAAAACCGCTTAAGCTCAAACTTGGTACCCTCAGGTATGAAGAGAAACAGCAGTTCTACTCGATTCCTATTGTGGGGGAAGAGGCCATGACTTTTCATAAAGAACTTATAGCTATCTTAAATCCTATTAGAGATGGATACATAAGAGAAAAGGATCTGGTAAGAATAACTGAAGGTAAAACAGATGCTTTAGAGGAAGAATATATTTATAAGTATGGGTATCTAAGGGTATTAGATAAGTTTACGCCACATATAACTCTAGGTAATATACAGACTGCCGAAGCAGATCAAGATGACATACAAAACAAATTAACTGACTTTCTAGGTACACTGTATGGAAGTGAATTAACTATAGATGAGATTCGAGCTGATTTTATATTAGATGCTGATGTCCAAAGTAATTATAAGAGGCTTTGGACTAAGATTTATAACCTAGCTTGACCGTTTATTTTACGCTTTAAGCTTCATTTTACTATTATTAGTTATGGAGTAATTGGCCAACGCGTTTCTGCTCTTTTTGAAACTCTTTATCGTACCTTACATAATCAAAGTACTCTTTAAATAACAGCTCCGTAAGACTATGGAAATCTAGCTTATATATATCAGTATTCTCCCTTAGATACTCCTTAACAGTTACATCATATTGAGTCTGGTTCTTTAAGGCCTCGATATTACCAAAAACATTCACAATACTAGACTTATGTTCAAAAATAGGAACAGTTTTATATATAATCTTGTCACTTGTAGATTTAAGTGTGGCAATTGAAAAAGTTTTTCTTTCTTCAATCTCGATATCTACTAGTTCAAGTATATTATTAGTTGTATCCACCCAATAATACTGATTTTCATACCGGACTAAACTAAGTGAGTGACCCGCTGGTCTTGCATAAAGTACATCATAGCCCATGTTCTTTAAAAGTGTTGAGGTCAGCAGAGTATTACCTGCACAAGTTAAGCCTTTGGATTTAATTATACCCACTGGGAAAAACCCTAGTGCAGATGTATTAATAGTGGAAAACCATATTACTAGCTCTTGTAAAAACTTTACTTGAGTACTTGTAGGAATAGTAATGTTTAAGAGCTTAATTAGTTCGTCATTTCTGGAAATATACGAGTCATATAGAAAGCTGTGGAGATCATTCGACCTATCAGCAATCTGTTTACCTACAATGGTCTTTAACCAAATTGCTTTAAATGTATCTATGGTATTAAGCTGCATGAGTTAATATTACAGTATGCGTAAGTACTAAGAAAATTCACACATGTAATGTAGTTTAAATGCTTAACACAGAATATAGTGGAATTACTTTGTTAACTTGATGTGTTCTTATGCAATTAAAGCAAGAACTGAATAAAAACGAGATTGGTAGTCACTCAGCCATTCTGGAGCTTTGTCGTGTGCATACCGATACTTATCTAGCGTATAGACTAGTGCTAACGCCTTTATTAAGTCTAAGTTATCGTAAAACCAACTCTTAGCATCCTTACTTAGCACACCTGTGGCAAACTGCCAGAAATCACTTTCTGATAGTTTTTGCTTGTATATAACATTAAGCCATTTAAGCATTATCTCGTAATAGTCCTTAATGTGCGTTTCTGCACTTCCAAAATCAATTAGATATAAGAGCTGAATTTGGTGTACATACATGCAGTTCTTTAAAGAAATATCACCATGACAGAGTACAAAGGAAAACTTGGTATTACTTAACAGCTTTATAGCATTCATTAACAGGTTTCTTTGCAAAACACTTAGCTCAATATAATCATCGACATTTGCAGTTTGTTTTAGCTCATACCCAAGGTAGTCAGTGTAAAACCAACTAGTAGCGTGTGCTACTGACTTTAAGTCTCCTATGTCCTCACTTGGTAATATGAGTGACAACTTATTCACATATGCTCCTAGGTGCTTATATACTTGAGTATGCTTATCTTTGCTTTGCATGGTGGAGCAATTCTCACCTTTTAGATACTCCATAAGCATAATGCTTACACCAGCTCTTGTGGTTAACTCTATAACTTTTGGAACTGGTATACCTTGTTTGTGTGCCTGTTCATAGCACCAACATTCTTTCACAAAGGTCTCAAATTCACTTTCAATATTAACTCTTAAAATATATGTTTTACCGTCTATTTCAGTTTTGAAAAGTTGATTTACTTCTCCTAAGCCTACTATCGGTTCTAATATAAATTCAGTGTTAAACTTTGTATGTAGATAACTCTTAAGTGTTTCAATACTAACCATAAGTCCAGTATATCAGTAGATTAGTGTTTGGGTTGCTATGTAACTTCTATAGAAAATGTATAGAGTTAGCTTTCTAGTCTTGTAATAAACTCATTTATGGTTATCAGATCACTTTTCAGTTCTTCTTTACACATGTCTAAAGTCAAAGCATTTTTCTTTTCATTAAATTTAGTTCTAAGTAGTTTGAGGAATTCATCATCGGGCATATCTCTAAAAAACCTAACTGTATAGTAAAAACCCTGGGTTGATGCAAATCGATAACAATCGGCATTACAGCATATCTCTGATTCCAGGGAAAAAAAGTTTGTTATTCCGTGATGTTCCTCAATACAGTGTCGTATGTTTTCTTTTGTACTCTGTGGAAGGTTTGCTTGCTCTAATAACTCATTTGTTTTTTCTAAGCTCATTTGTATATGCTCACTTACTTTGCCCCTTTGTATAGCTGCGCCAATCATGCAATCCATTAATAATGTACCTGTAATAACGATGTCTACATCAGCATGTAATCTCTGCGCTAGATCTCTTGCCTTTTTACATGATAAATCAATATGTTGTTTCAATGGCATTCCAGTGCGTTTTTGTTCAGCGTATACAAAATTACGAGCTGCTTCAATAAAGTCTTTCATAAGCTCATGGTATCAGATATGGTATGCCTTACACTAGTCACTGGTATTAAGTAGAAATATAACTGATTACATTTGAATAATGTTGTGCGCTTATGATGGTGTATTTACACAAACAATATAAATAAATGGTTACATATGCTCAGTTGTCGGGATTATTGTATTCATTAGTAGAAATAGGTTTTAGATTGTTAATTGGTCCTTGCAATCCACTTGCGCCACTATTTTTAGTTGTGTAATAACCCATTCCTGTATCTCCCATATTTTCCATATAACCCACGCTTGGAGTGGCGTGAGTTCCATCTCCTTCTTGTACAACTAGATGTTCAATGTAGTCGTGATGCTTATTTTTCCAGTCATTAATCTTTTTGATAGTTTCCGTAATTCGTTTTGTAAATTTATCATCTTGAAGTAATACACCAAATTTATTTAGTGACGAAATAAAGTCTGTAACGAGTGTTTCAGCGTCTAGCACAATGTCAAAGCTGTGACCTCTATAAATGGCTGGATGTTTTCCATTTCTACTTATTGCACATCTGGGAAAATAATCATGGGCTAGACCATTTCTCATTAAGTCATATAGAATTTGTGCAGGATATTCACTGGGATTTTTAAAGCAAATTTTAATGTACTCGTCAACATTATTTATATAGCCTTTATCTACACCTAGTAGAAAACTCCCTAGATACTCCATATATGAGAGCGTACAAAGTGCTAAAGGAAAGTTTATATTTCCCGACTCATTGGGATCAGGTCGAATATTCCTTATCATTCGTTCCAAATCCCCTTTCATCCACCCATTGACAACATCTTGCAAAAATTCAGATTTATCCATCTTTTTACTTTATAATTTTACCTTAATTGCGTTCTTCTTATAACGTCTTTATAGTAACTGCAGAACACCTGATTATAGGATCAGACTAAGTATTAAATACCTATTGCGGCAATGCCGTAGTGCTCAACTCTATATTTGTAATCAGAACCCCATTTAAACTTTACTTCCTCATAAATCTTAAGTAATGCTTCTGATGTTTCAACGCCAGGAAAGATAGCATTCGGGTCTTCATTGTTTATCATTTCGCTTATACTTTTATAGGTGTGTACAAATTTAACCGTTCTTTTTATTACTTTTCCAGAATCAAGTGACGTCATGACAAGTTCATCCCCGACATTAATATGTTCGTAATGGCCTTCAGAATTTATATCTAAAGGACGTGTTTCTATTGTCTTTGTTCCATCCTCAATCAAGTTAAATATATCATCAGGTGATTTGTAAGATGCAAATTTGAGATTCCATGTTTTCATAAAACAAGTATACCTAACTAATGTGATAGTAACCAATTTATTGCCGTAGGATGAAAAATGTAGACTCTAGTTAGCCGGATAGAGTTTTAACGAGCCTCATATATAACTTTAGTTTTACCGTCACAGGAATTATCAACAACGCAGTTAGAATCCCAAGTAAACGCCATACAATATTTTTAGAATAAATTTCTTGGATATAGTAACTCAGAAAAATAGAATCATATACCATGATAAGTTAGTTATCGACGGTAAGGTAACGATACCCTGCGAAACAGTCATAATGGTCTATCGTGAATGAAGTTGCGAACTTATTCATGCAGAATCAAACGAATATGCAATACTGTTAAAGCTACTATTTATATTGGCAACTTGATCCACTACATTCTCACCTTTTAGAGCTTTATTCACTATTTCTGCTAATTTTTTAAGATCTGATTCTTTAAACCCTCTTCTTGTTAATTCTTGTGTACCTATCCGTATAAATAATCTGCCTCCAAGAGGTGAGTCAAAATTTGTTGAAATATTATTTTTTACTAATCTTGTGTATAGCTCTATACTGTCACCTAAATTATCTATAAATACATGGAACTGGTGATTATTTGAGTACTCCCCATTGTTAGCTTTACGCACTTCATATCCTAATTCTGCAAATGCGGCTGCCATGCTTCTTGAATTACTAATAATCTGCTTAGCATACTCTTGTCCGAATTCTTTCATTTCCAAGATAGTTATTGCTAAGGAAATCAAGTGTGGCATATGAGGAGTGGAATATAAACAACCATCAATAATCGAATTGCCTTTCTCCGCTAAAGATTTATCTCTAAAAGCAATCATTCCTTTATGTGGCCCTGGAAGTGTTTTATGTGTATTCGCACAAATTACATTAGCTCCTTCAACTAATGGAGCTTGAAATTGTTGACCCATTACCAAACCCATTGTATGACTGGCATCATATATTATTATTACGTCGTTTCCGACAGCCTCTCGAAGTTCTTTTAAGTTATGAGAGTTTAGATAGTAAGAAACGTCTAAGTATATTGCTTTTGCATTCAATTTCTTTACAGTTTCAGCTGTCTTTTCCACATCAAATTTTAGATTCTTTAAATCGTATGAGACATAATCATGCTTTCTCCCAACTCGTTCTAGTATTCCCGCTGTAGCAAAATGGCCTCCTGCATCTTTAGGAACAGTTAAAACCATTTCACCAGGATTTGTAACAGACAAAATAGCTGACATCATGGCATGAACCCCTGATAAAACATTCAAATTTACCGCATTCGCTGAAAGCATATCTTTAGCGGCTTCGTTAGCCATAGATACT
Source organism: uncultured Candidatus Saccharibacteria bacterium (assembly GCA_964563965.1). Lineage (GTDB taxonomy): Bacteria > Patescibacteriota > WWE3 > UBA101185 > UBA10185 > CAZCAQ01. Next base: position 1,674 of record CAZLZI010000020.1, on the reverse strand, counting down.
AGTTCTTCAACACTATTAAAACCCAGTCCAAGGAAATCCCCCATTGCAACAACGGAATTATTATCACCGCCACCAAAATAGTATCTATCTGAAATGCTTGCAGATAAAAAAGTTCTTGCAGTTTTTGAAATTCTATTCTCGTTAGCAGTAAGGTGAATAAACGTGTCGTTTCTCTCTACTTCTTTTGATATACCATTTAAAACTTCTTTAATTTTCATAATAAGGTTATTCTAACACTAAAAAGTTCGACTTCCCACTCTTTATCAACTTGTAAACCATTGGATTATATTGCAACTACAGTCACGATTTAATGGTGGTCTATCGTGAATGAAGTTGTGAACTATTTTACAAAAGACTTATCTTTTACCCAGTAATTTTTCTTTATCAATAGCCATATCGTCTTTAACAAACTGGGACCACCACCATTCTTGCGGGTTACTATCTTTCATTTCATGCGCCAATTTTTTAGCAGACTCAGTTCTAAGTCCCGGTACTCTATCTTTAAAGTCCGATTCAAACCATTTTTGTGCAAGTTTATTTCCTTGCCACATTAAAACCCATTCCTGGTAGAGTTGCTCTAAGCTATCGGCATCTTTGGCACATTTTGCTTCAAGTGAGGATCTTTCCTCGTAATCCTCTAGTAGTTTTTGTAAATCATTTCCAAAATCGAAGCCACTAAATTGATCTTTAACTGCTTTTTCTTCATCAGTTTTCCCATAATGTTTTGCAACAAAATCAAGATCACCTGTTCTTGCTTCTGCCAGATCGTGAAATGTTGCCATTGTTAAAGATTTCATAGCATTCTCATGAGAAAGCCCTTCCATTCGAGATACGCAATATGCAATAACAGCCACATGGTGGCTGTGGGATGCTACTGTATCGAATGTTGTACCCAATTGTTTGTTATGTGATCTAGGCATTAGCATTAAAACACCTGCCTGTTGAATGAAGTTGCGAACATTTGTTGTATCGGTGCCAAATTTACTTTAATCCAAAATCCTTTTTTCTTTGTTCTAAGTCTGCCTTTTCAACTTCTTTGTTAAATAAACTCATAACATCCAGAATCGATGCGTAAGTTTGGCCGATTGTTTCTTCAAAATGTCGTCCGCCTCGCTCGAAGCTAATTATAGACATATTTTTATAGTTGAAGTCTTTATAAATATCTTTACCGCTAATAAAGTTAGTAAACTCATTTAGTATATCGTTTTGTTTCATATCAAAAAGAAAATAAAGTGCTATCCAGATAACTTTAGCTTTTCTTATTAAGTCGCAGTAAACAAATATTTCATCATAATCTGTTACATGTTGTGTTGCAAATTCAAGATTTTGATTTGAGTTAATTGATTTGTCCTCCAGTACATAGTTAGTAAACTCTGGATTTTCTGTAAGCATAAAGTCCTTTACGGTACCTGCCTCTGATTTGTTTGCTCTTTTTGGGTCGGTATATCCACCGCACAGTATAACTTTTTCAATACTTTTATTTCTAATATCGGTTAAAACGGTTTTAAGATACTCTGTATATTCTTTTCTGTCTGGCAAAACCATGCCATACAGCATTACAATTGCAGTTTTCATATGGAAATTATACAGCAGTTAGAATGATCTTTGAAAAAGGTAATTTGGTGGGGAGGGTGGGAGTCGAACCCACATAGCCGGTTTTTCAGACCGGTGCCG
>CAZLZI010000019.1:8269-15742 GCA_964563965.1 uncultured Candidatus Saccharibacteria bacterium | reverse complement strand
CAATTAGAGTTGCTTGAAGCAATTATTCGTGAATATCTAACTTCTTCAACACCTGTTGGCTCTAGTATTGTGGTTAAGAAATATCACTTTCCTTGTTCTGCAGCGACTATACGCAATGAGATGGCAAAACTCCTTGATGAAGGCTTTTTAGATATGATGCATACATCATCTGGCCGAGTGCCCACTCCTCGTGCATACAGAGTATTTTTAGAACAACTTATGGATGAGCATGAATTTCCTGTGTTGCAGGAAGTTGCTTTAAAACAGAGATTGTGGCCAGTAAGATACGACTTTAACAAAATGATTCTCCAGGCAGTAAATGGCCTTGCTGACATAACAAACCTTATGGCTATAGCTACAACTCATGATGGCTTTGTTTATCATGCCGGTGTAGTAAATATTTTAGATCATCCTGAATTTTGGAACATCGACACCGCAAAATCGGCTCTGTATCTTGTTGAAAAACATGAGTTAATAGAAAAGCTGTTTCAAAAAGCATCGTTTTCACCGCGAGAAGTTAAGTACTTAATTGGTGAAGAACTGGGCAATGAAAACTTAACAAATGTAGCACTTGTTTTTGCACCTTATATTGTAGGTAAAAATTCTGGATTCTTGGCTGTCTTGGGACCATCGCGGATGGATTATGAAACTGTTATTCCAGCTGCTAAGTTTGTTAAAAAACTAATAGAAGATTTAGGTGAGTCTTGGTAAGTACCTGCTCCATTAACTAAACATGACAGATAGTAAAAATAAAAAGACAACTGAAGAGATAGCTGCGCTTAAAGAACAACTGAGTGTATTTGAAAATAACTGGAAAAGAGCGCTTGCGGACTATCAGAATTTGCAAAAGAGAAACGAACAGGAGCGAACTAGTATGCTTGATTTTGCAACATTTGGCATCGTGGGAAGGTTAATGGGCATTTTGGATAATCTAGAAATGCTCTTTAAGCATACTAGTGATAAAGCTCTCGAAATGATTATTAAAGAATTTAGAACCATTCTAGAAAATGAAGGGGTTACTGAGCTTAGTGTTGTGGGTGAGGTTTTTGATCACTCTACAATGGACGCTCTAGATACCTTAGAAGTTGAGGATCAAGCCGATGATTCTCGTGTACTTGAGGTAGCTCGCAAGGGCTACATGTTTAAAGACAAATTGTTGCGTCCAGCATTAGTTAAAGTAGGTAAATTTAAAGTTTAATTTTCACCCGAAAGGGTAGAGGAGGTTAGTTAACATGGCAAAAATTATTGGTATTGACTTAGGAACCACTAACAGCGTAATGGCTGTAATGGAGGGGGGACAATCAAAAGTTATCCCCAATCATGAGGGAAATAATACTACTCCTTCAGTTGTTGCTCTAGGTAGCAATATGCTAGTTGGTGTACCTGCTAAAAGGCAACAAGTAGTAAACCCAAAGAATACAGTTTTTAGTATTAAAAGACTTATGGGGAGAAGGTTTGATGACCCAGAAATCCAAAAGCATGTAAAAGACATGCCTTACAAAGTAGTAAAAGGCAAAAACGATATGGCCTGTGTAGAAATTGATGGGACTATTTATACCCCTCAAGAAATATCCGCCAAAATATTGCTTAAGATGAAGACAGATGCTGAGAAATATCTTGGCTCTCCTGTAACGGAGGCGGTTATCACAGTTCCTGCCTATTTTAACGATGCGCAACGAACTGCAACTAAAGAAGCTGGGCAAATTGCAGGGTTGGATGTAAAAAGAATAATTAATGAACCAACCGCAGCTGCTCTGGCTTATGGTCTTGATAAAAAAAGTCAAGAAAAAATAATTGTTTACGATTTGGGTGGTGGGACTTTTGATGTTTCTGTTCTTGAAATTGGTGACGGTGTTTTTGAGGTCAAGTCTACAAGTGGAGACACCCATCTAGGGGGAGACGACTTTGATCAGAAAATAATTGATTGGCTAATTGATGAATTCAAGAAAACAGAGGGGGTTGATTTGTCAGGGGATAAACAAGCCCTACAAAGACTTAAAGATTCAGCTGAAAGAGCAAAGATTGAACTATCTTCTGCTCAAGAAACTGAGATTAATATTCCATTTATTACCGCAGACGCAACAGGACCAAAACACTTAAACATTAAACTAAGTAGAGCCAAGCTCGAACAGTTGGTGGATGAATTGATCCAGAAAACACTCAAGCCAATTGAACAAGCATTAAAAGACTCTGGGTTAGCCAAGACAAATATATCTGAAGTGGTTTTAGTTGGTGGTATGACAAGAATGCCTAAAGTTGTTGAAGTAGTCAAAAACTACTTTGGTAAAGACCCACATCAAGGTGTCAATCCTGATGAAGTTGTTGCTCTTGGAGCTGCTATTCAAGGCGGTGTTTTAGGAGGAGATGTTAAAGACGTACTCTTACTAGATGTAACACCACTAACTCTTGGTATAGAAACTTTGGGTGGGGTAAGTACGCCTCTCATAAAGAGAAATACCACTATTCCAACTAATGCATCACAAGTATTCAGTACGGCAGCAGATAGTCAAACAAGTGTTGAGATCAATGTCTTGCAAGGTGAAAGAGAAATGGCTGCTGATAATAAATCCCTTGGTAGGTTTATTTTGGATGGTATTCCCCCAGCTCCCCGTGGTGTGCCTCAAGTCGAAGTTAATTTTGATATTGATGCCAATGGTATCTTGCATGTAACTGCAAAAGATAAAGCAAGTGGTAGAGAACAAAAGATAACAATCCAAGGGGGCACTGGCCTTGATAAGACTGAAGTTGAAAAACTTGTCAAAGATGCCGAGCTGCATTCTCAAGAAGACAAGCGAAAGAAAGAAGAAGTTGAAGTACGTAATACGGCTGACACCTTGTGCTACACAGCTGAAAAAGCATTAAGAGATGCTGGCGATAAAGTACCAGCAGATGTCAAAACTGATGTTGAATCTAAAGTTAAAGCCTTACGAGAGTCTTTACCTACTGCATCAATCGAAGAACTAAAAGAAAAAACAAAAACTTTATCTGATGCAATGTTAAAAATAGGTGAACATATGTATGCCAAAGAAAACAGCCCAGAGACTCCAAAAGAGACACCACCCAGTGATGATAATTCTAATCCTGTAGAAGGTGAAATAGTGTCCTAGAGTATGGCCAGAGATTATTACGATATCTTAGGGCTTGCAAAAAGTGCCTCTGCAGAAGAAGTGAAAAATGCATATCGGAAACTTGCTAGAGAGCATCATCCTGATATGGTCGCAGATGCGGACAAAGCTAATGCTGAAAAACGCTTTAAAGAAATAAACGAAGCGTATCAAGTACTAAGTGATCCGCAAAAGAAGCAAACATATGATCAATTTGGGCATGCGGGGTTAGGTGGCAATCCTGGTACAGGTGGTGGCCAACGCGCTGGTGGTGGATGGGGACCATTCTCTTATAGCTATTCCACGTCTAATGCCCAAGATTTTGGGGATTTTGACCCCATGGATATATTTGAAGAAGTTTTCGGATTTAGAGGCTTTGGAGGTCGTTCGCAAAGACAGGCTCGTGGTAAAAACCTCTTTTATGAAATGCAACTTTCTTTTGCAGATGCTGTTAAAGGGTTGGAAAAAGAAGTCAAAGTTGAAAGTGGTAAATTTACTATAAGGATTCCTGCAGGTGTGCATGATGGCATAGAGATAAAATATACCGGTAAGGGAATGCCGGGGCCTAATAATGCTCCTTCTGGAGATTTATTTATTACCTTTAGAGTAAAGACACCAACGGAGTTTCAAGTTGCAGGAAGTGACATCGGTATAGCGTTAGAAATTGACTTTGTACAAGCTATACTTGGGGATGTCGTTGAGATCCCAGTGGTAGATATAAACTCATCAACTGGTCTGAATAAAGAGAAGTTAAAAATACCCGAGGGCACTCAATATGGTGCTAAGTTCAAACTTTCTGGTAAAGGCTTTCCTCGTCTAGGTAGTAGTGGGAATGGGGATATTTATGTGCAGGTCTTTGTAAAATTCCCTAAGAAATTGAACAAGAAACAGAAGCAACTCTTAGAAGAGTATCGTAAGATATAGAGGAATGTCAGATAAACTTCTCACACTCAGAGCAGAAGATTTCAGAATAGAACCGCAGGAAGTTCTAGTTGGATCATACTCCTATATGAAAGGGCACCCTCCTTTTGAAAAGGGCTCTAGACGAATACTTAATCCTGCTCTGTCATATTTACGTGACCAGAGAGTACGTCTTTTTGAAGTCCCAAGTAGACCCTATATATTTAGAGTGGATGAAATAGCAAACCTAACCGCTGAAGGTATTTTTCAAACTACCCCAACACCAGATTTAATTGTAATGGGTGCACATGCAAGTAAACTCGCCAATGGATTATGGATTTTTGCAGATGGTATACCTGTTGTTGAAGGAGTTCGTACATGGAATCAAGCTCATCCCCAAGAGATGGTGAATCTAGTAGTTGCTTGTCAGGAAGCTACTAATGATCCGACCTCTATTGATTTTGCGCCGTTTGCTCCTGCAGAAGAGGTAATGTCCGTCTATGCAGGTCCTGCGAATGCAGCTTTTGGTTTAACCGATACTGGCCGTGTACTGGGTATAGTTAAAGTAGATCAGATAGTTGGTCTTGGAGCATATCTTGCTCGTCTTCCCACTTTTACACCGTAACAGTGTTTATTGAAACTAATCATGTTTTATGCTAAAGTCTTAAGTTGTAGTTATATAATTGTTTGTTATGGAGGTGGGTCAAATCCCGCCTTTTTTGATAAAATACACAGACTACAGGCGTTTGTGTAGGTTTAATTAGCCTGTAAAGAAAAATAATATGGCAGTAACAGAATTTAATGCAGCAATAAAACAAGTAGCTGCTGAACGTGGTATACCAATTGAAAGTGTTATAGAAAGCATAAAAACTGCTCTTGCAACAGCTTATAGAAAAGACTTTGGTGGAGATGTAACTCAAATAGAAGCAGAACTTGATGCAGATACAGGCGAAGCACGTATACTTCGCAATGGGGAGGATGTAACCCCATCTGGTTTTGGTAGAATCGCAGCGCAAACAGCTAAACAAGTCATACTTCAAAAAATCCGTGAAACTGAAAAAGAAGTGGTGTTAGACGAATATAAGGAAAAAATCGGAACACTTGTTGTCGGACATATCTTTAGACTTGAAGGTAATGCTGTAATATTGGATCTCGGCAAGGCACAAGCCGTTCTTCCAATCTCCGAACAGGTAGAAAGCGAAGTATATCGTCCTAATCAACGACTTAAAGTTCTTATAAAAGATGTAAGACAAACACAACGTGGTACTGAAATTATTGTAACAAGAGCTGATAGTGACTTTGTCAAAAAGTTATTTGAAACAGAAGTTCCTGAAATGCCTTCAGGCGTGGTTAAAATTGAGGCAATTGCCAGAGAAGCAGGTTCAAGAACCAAGATGGCAGTTTCTTCAAATGATGAGAAAATTGATCCGGTAGGAAGTTGTGTAGGCCAAAAAGGTGTCAGAGTTCAATCTATTATTAGTGAGTTATTTGGCGAAAAAATAGATATAATCCCATTTGCACATAGCACCGAGAAATTTATCGCATCCAGTCTATCTCCCGCTAAAGTTATTGATGTAGAACTTTTTCCTGATGAAAAAAGAGCTGTTGTTACAGTCCCTGAAGATCAGCAAAGTCTAGCTATTGGAAGAGAAGGTCAGAATGCAAGACTTGCTAATAAACTTACAAAATGGAAAATAGATATAAAGAGTGTTGCAGGTATGTATTCCGCAGAGAGCGGACACACTAAAGATGGTGACGAAGCGTCCTCTAAAAAGACAGTTGTTGGTGTGTGGGATGCTGAAATCAAAAAGACTGCTGATGAGAAAGAACTAGCTGAAGAGGCTAAAGCTGAGGATGTTGTGGTTGAGGAAACTCCACAAGATGAAACACAAACTGAAGTTGAAGATCAAAATTTAGATCAATCTAATGGACAGCAGGAGTAATATACATCTTTTAGCTGAATATTTTGGAAGCACATGCAAAAAACTAATGCGGCAAATAAAACACAAGAGATTCTACGTCCCCCTGTTGTTACAATTATGGGACATGTTGATCATGGAAAAACATCACTTCTGGATGCAATTAGACATGCTAATGTTGCAGCAAAAGAATTTGGCGGTATAACTCAACACACTTCTTCTTATCAAATAGAACACAATGGTCGAAAAGTAACTTTCATTGATACACCTGGTCATGCTGCTTTCTCAAGCATGCGCTCGAGGGGTGGTAAAGTTGCAGACATAGTTGTTTTGGTAGTTTCTGCTGACGATGGTGTAATGCCACAAACTAAAGAAGTAATCTCTCATGTTAAAAATGCTGGCGTTCCTATGATTGTTGCAATAAATAAAATTGATCTACCTCAGGCGGATATTCAGAAAACAAAACAAACGCTAGCTCAAGAAAGTGTCATGGTTGAGGATTGGGGTGGCGATATAGTTTGTGTGGAGGTTTCAGCAACAAAGAAACTCAATCTTGATAAACTTCTGGATGCTATTTTACTAACTGCAGATTTTGCTGATCTTAAGGCAGATCCTGATGGGGAACTTGAAGCATTTATCCTTGAATCGAAAATGGACAGAAAAAAAGGCACATTGGTTTATGCGATAGTAAAAAACGGCACACTCCATGTTGGTGATGATGTTTGGGCTGGCGGACAGGTTTCTAGAATAAGGTCTATAACAGACACAAACGGTAAATCTGTTAAAAGCGCATATCCTTCAGATCCAGTAGAGATTTCTGGTTTTAAGAAAGTGTTGAATGCGGGGGATTTAATAGTTCGTAAAGGGAGTGATCTTGAGGAACTTGCCATAGATGATTCCAGAACCGAAGTAATTGGTAAAGATACCAAAAAAGTTATTGGTGTGATTTTAAAAGCTGACACACAAGGTACGCTGGAGGCTATCAAAGCAAGTCTTTCAGATATAGTTACAGCCGCGGCTACAGCAGATTTTTCAATAAAATTCATTTATACAGGCTCGGGAGATATTTCAGACTCTGATGTTTCTCTTGCTACAGGAACAAAAAGCGTCATTATAGGCTTTAATGTTAAAGCAGGTACTTCTGCGCTAGAACTAGCGGAGGAGAAAAAGATTCCAGTTAAAATCTATCATACCATTTATGCCCTACTGGATGAGGTAACCGATATGCTTCAAGATGCCGCATTTAGTGATGAGGCAAAAGTTAAAGGTAGAGCTCAAATACTTAAGATGTTTAAGCTACCTTCTGGAGATTTAGTAATAGGGTGTAAAGTCTTGGCTGGTGCTTTAAAAGTGAATAAACGCATAAGCATTTATACCAAAAACCCCGCAGATTTATTAAAAGAAGATATTCCTGTTTATACAGGCAATATAAAGAGATTAAAGATTAAACATGATGATGTCTCCATCGTTGGTAAAGATAATGAGTGTGGTGTATTCCTAAAACCTCAATTTGAAAATGCGGAGTCTGGCTACTTTATTGAAGTTATAAA
>CAZLZI010000019.1:2310-8169 GCA_964563965.1 uncultured Candidatus Saccharibacteria bacterium | reverse complement strand
GGTTGCTCAAAAACCCTTACTTTGCTATAATCCACGTTGTAATAATCCTTTAGATTGTTCCCCTGCCAACCAAAACCTATGCAAATAGATATAACTAGAAGCGAAGACGTTTCGCATTTGATTGATGATGCCAAGAACATTGGTATTATTGCATGCAGAGAAGCAGGTTTGGATCCTTTCTGTGCTGCCGCTGCTCTGTATTACATGCTGAAAACTAAAGGCAAGACAGTTTCATTTGTCTTCCCTGGAGAATTACCTGATAGTGTTAAAGAATTAATCACCCCTGATAACGTTATAGCCGACTTAAAATCTAGAAACTTGATCGTTTCTGTAGATTACTCTGGAACAAAAGCAGATAAGGTTAAATATAATACTGAAAATAGTATTCTGACTTTTCGGTTAGGGCCTGTTGCCAGTGATTTTGATGCGGTTTCACGAGTTACAGCTAAGGTTGCATCTTTTGACTTCGATCTAACCTTTGTAATTGGTGCTGCGACTCTTGAGGACTTGGGCGAAACATATACCTCTATTGCAGATGAATTACATGCCTCTAAGATTGTTAATATAGACAATTCTAAGAGAAACACCCGCTTTGGGATTATTAACATAATAGATCTAGAAATCGATACCATTAGTTTATTAATTTTTCAGAAAGCAGTTGATTGGAGACTACATCCAAATAAAGATGCTGCAAAAGCATTACTTAAGGGCATGTCCGCCTAAGAGATTTGATTTTGTAGCTCATAATTGCTATTATCACTAAGTACTATGGCATTAACTAAGACATCTAAGTCAAAAATTATAAATACGAACAAGCTACATGAAGCTGATACAGGTTCTCCTGAAGTTCAAATCGCACTTCTTACAGAGAAAATTGTTAAATTAACCGATCATTTAAAAACACATAAGAAAGATAATCATTCGAGAAGAGGACTTCTTCAAATGGTAGGAAAAAGAAGAAGACTTTTGATGTATCTTAAGAAGAAAAGTGAAGACAGGTACGCCGGTCTTTTAGAAAAGCTCGAAATTAGTAAATAATTTTTTTGGCCGAAGGTGGATTAAGGAGTGAAATTTTGCTCATCCTTGTGAGTAGCATTACGTTTCTTAATCATCCCTCGGTCTTTTACAGGAATTTCCTGTCAAAATCTCAAGAAAAAACATATGAATAAAGTAGTAAAAAAAGAAATGATGTTTAAGGGTAAAAAGTTTGTTTTGGAAACAGGAAGTCTTGCTTTTCAAGCAAACATGAGCATTAAAGCATCATATGGAGATACGGTAGTATTAGTTTCAGCAACCATGGGGAATTTTAACCCTGATCTAGATTTCTTTCCATTAACTGTAAATTACCAAGAAAAACTATATGCAAGCGGCAGTATTAAAACATCACGCTTTGTCAAAAGAGAAAATTACTCTACCGATGAAGCTATAATAACCCAAAGGTTAGCTGATCATGCGATCCGTCCCCTTTTTCCTGCTGATTTTAGAAATGAAGTACAAGTTGCAGCATTAGTTTTATCTTTAGACAGTGAAGTTTCTCCCGAATTTGTATTTATGAATGCGGTTGCTGCCTGTTTACACGCCTCTGATATTCCTTGGGAAGGTCCTATGGCAACGTTTAGAGTAGGGTATGTGGATAATACTTATGTATTAGAACCGTCAACCGAAGCATTGAAGGAAAAGTCTGATTTGGATCTAGTCGTTTCTTTTGCTGGCTTTGACAAAAGATTTTTAGCTCTTGAAGCTGAAGCAAACAATCTTCCTGAAGAAAAAGTAATGGGGGCCATTGATTATGCTCGCAATAACACGGATGAACTTTTAAAATTTATTGATGATTTTGCCAAAGAGGTCAATCCTAATCTAACCAAAGCCATGTATGTTTCACAAAAACTGTCCGAGGATTTACTCAAAGAAGTAAAGGCAATACTTAAAGACAGAATGGATAAGCTTATGCGAGAAGGTCTTAATAAAGATGCTATGAAAGATAAACTAGCTCTTCTTTTCGAAGAAGTTGCTGTAGGTCTTGAAGGCAAATACAAGAAGCTGGATATGCAAAAAGCCTTTGATTACATTGAAAAAACTGCATTGCAAAACCTAATTCTTGATGAGAAAAAAAGACCAGATGGTCGTGCAATTGATGAGATAAGAGAGTTAAAAGCACAGGTTGGAGTTTTACCAAGAACTCATGGTAGTGGTCTTTTCTCTAGAGGAATTACCCAAGCTCTAACAATTGCAACACTAGGTGCTCCGTCAATGGAAATGATTGTTCAGGATATGTATGGTGAAGAAACTAAGCGCTATATGCATTTCTATAATATGCCTCCATACGCATCAGGAGAAACCGGAAGAATAGGTGGGGCTCCAAAGAATAGAGAAATAGGACATGGCATGTTGGCTGAAAAAGCACTTAGGCCAGTTCTTCCTTCTAAAGAAGAGTTTCCATATACGACCGTACTGGTTACTGAAATACTTTCCTCAAGTGGTTCAACTTCAATGGCTGCTACTTGCGGTTCTACCTTAGCCCTCATGGACGCTGGTGTGCCGATTAAAGATATGGTGGCTGGTGTTGGTGTAGGACTTATCGTCAATGAAGATATGAGCAAGTACTTAGTAATGACCGATCTCGCATACCTAGAAGATGCTTATGGGTTTATGGATTTTAAAATGACTGGTACTAAGACCGGTGTTACAGCAATTCAATGTGATATTAAAGCTAAGGGATTGCCAATTGATATTATCCCTAAAGTTATAGAACAGTCCAGAGAGGCAAGACTTAAAGTACTTGCTGCAATGGAAAGAGCAATAACTACTCCTAGAACAGAAGTTAGTGAATATGCACCTAAGATGGTTACAACAAAGATCAGTCCAGAAGAAATCGGTACTGTAATTGGTGCTGGTGGTAAAAACATTAAACAAATCCAAGAAAGAACAGGTGCTGAAATCTCTATTGAACAAGACGGTACAGTTGTAGCGTCATCTTTAGATAAAGCAAAAGCTCAAGCAGCAATTGAATATATAAACAATATGTTTAGAGAAGTTCTTGCAGGTGAAATACTAGAAGGTGTTGTTGAAGAAATAGTAGATTTCGGAGCCTTTGTAGAACTTTTCCCAGGTAAGACGGGACTACTTCATGTAAGTGAGATTGCTGATGGTTTTGTAAAGAATGTATCTGACTATCTAGAAGTTGGTCAAAAAGTGACTGTTAAGGTTGTAAATGTAGATAGAATGACAGGTAAAATGAGTCTATCTATCAAGGCGTTAAACCCAAATGCTTCATCAGAACAGGATGATAGATCACAAGGCAGACCTGATAATAGAGATAGAAACTCAAGACCAAGAGGTGGCGATCACGGTGGTAGAAGAAATAGGTTTTGATATTTGGCAGATATAAAATAGAATAATAGCAATGGTAAAAACACGAATCTGTCCTAACTGTGCGAATCTTCTTGCAGATTTTGATAATTATTTCTGTTCTCACTGTAGTGCCCAATTGCCCGAGGAACTAACGAAACTTCCTGTCAGCCTCAAGGTAAGAGAATTTAACGCATTATTTCCTCTCTTGTACAGACCACAAAAAGCTAAGAAAATTCTAAAACCTAAAAAACAAGAAGAACCTGAAGAATCTCCTGACATTAGGAAGCGGTCATTTAATGAAAAGATGATTATTGTTCTTTCGATAGTACTTATCTTACTAAGTTCTGTCTTCCTTGTTTTATATGTCTATATAAATTTCTATAAAACCATCCAGCCAAAAGAGATAATTCTGCCGTCTAATAAACAGAAGCTTACCAAAGTGATAAATTTAAAACTTGGTGCGCCTGAAATTAATTTTGGAAAAAACTCGCTTCTATCCTATGTCCCAAGCTCTACTGTATTGTATGCTGAGTTTTCAGATGTTGGGTATTTTGCAAACCAACTAGGTGGAACTGTATTTGGAATAACTGATGAAGATTTTGAACTACTTACCAAACAACTTTCGAAAGAGTTTGTAGTCTTTTCTTTTAAACACGAAAATGAATTGTATTGGGCTGGTGTGTTTAAACCTGTTGATTTTGAAAAAACAGCATTTTTTGTAAAAACATTTGAGAATTCAAACTTTGCTTTGTCCATAGAAGAAAAGAATCTACTAGTCTTACAAAAAGATGCTCCCAAGGAAGCATTGGCATTGATCCAGTCTGTAAAAAAAGGCCAAAGCTTAAACTTGTCTCTTAATCCGGCTTTTATTAAAGCTATGAATTCACTTTCTTCTACGGGTCAGGTTAGGGTAGTTATCCTAGCTGCTGCTGAAAGAGAGGGTTTAATCAATCAATTAGCTCAAAATTTAAAGCAAAGTGACAAAGATCTTTTTGCAAAAATCTTATCTACAGGGTTTAATGAGCTTGTAATTAAAAAAACAAATGACTGATAAAGACCAATTTTTATTCGAAGAGCTAAGCCTTCTTTCACAAAAACTAGATCAAGCAGTATCCTTGCCTGAAGAGTTGCGTCGGCGTGCGGATTATATGCTAAAAAGACTCAATAGAATGGCCCAAACTGGTGGATATGCTTCCGAATTTGATACCTTATCAAGATATATAGAAACGCTTGTAGATATCCCATGGACCGTACGGACAGAAGATAGATTAGATTTAGAGGCTGCCAAGGCGGTATTAAATAAAAACCACTACGGCATGGAGGATGTTAAACAAGTTATGCTTGAATATCTTGCCACCATGATTTTGATGCAACAAAGAGGAGGGCAGGACTCAATTTCAAAAGCTCCCATATTACTGCTTGTAGGGTTGCAAGGCGTGGGTAAAACAACTCTTGCTTATTCAATTGCAGAAGCATTAAACAGAAAATTCATGAGAATTGCTATGGGTGCCATTGGCTCTGTGCTTGAAATAAGGGGAAAATCCAAGGCTTTTCCTGAGGCAGAACCAGGCCAGATTATTAAAGCCTTAATGCGGAGTGGAGTTACTAATCCTGTTATACTCCTTGATGAAATAGATAAAGCAAGTGGTCAAGAAGGTTTAAGATCTGATGTTATGGCTGTTCTGCTTGAAATATTAGATCCAAAACAAAACATTGAATTTAGGGATCATTATATTGATTATCCCATTGATTTGTCTCAGGTATTGTTTATCTGCAGTGCAAATAATTTAGGAACCATATCTGCTGCACTTCTAGATCGTATGGAGGTTATAAAAATGCCTGCGTATACGGATCAAGAAAAGATAGTTATTGCCAGAGATTATATTTTACCCAAAGTCCTGGAGCGCTCAGGTCTCAAAGAAGGTGAGTTACTTATTGACCCTAACCTATGGCCAGGGGTAGTTAGGCCGTTTGGTTTTGATACAGGTATTAGAAGTTTAGAGCGAACGTTACAAGCAGTATGTAGAAAGGTTGCAAAAGAAATTGTTGAAGGTAAATCTACCGCTGTAACAATTACTGCAGATAATCTAAAATATTATCTACCAAAGTAAATATGGAAAATCAAGACATACTAAAAAAAGTTGATCAAGATAGAAAAGATGGATACCGCCCATCTGTTATGCTACTGCTAACATGTGACAAAAAGCTACTTTTGTTTTTTGCAAAAGAATATCAGCAATGGGTTTTTCCTCAAACCGGTGTTGAAAACGGAGAGACCTTTGAACAAGCCTTGATAAGACTCATAAACGATGAGGTAGGAACCTACATAATTGATAAGTTTACCGAACCACTTACTCTAATAGGGGAAAAACGAAGTGCTTTTCCTAATCGGGTGCAAGGCTCAAAGGATATGCGTACCGATGAGGGAGAGGAAATAACTATGATAGGTAAGATGTACTATATTTTTAGTGGTGGTATTTCTGATACACGGATAGATATTTCTAAATC
>CAZLZI010000019.1:0-2210 GCA_964563965.1 uncultured Candidatus Saccharibacteria bacterium | reverse complement strand
GGTGAAAAAGAGGATTTGTCAGGGAGACCGTTTGTTGGAAGAGCTGGTCTGTTACTTGAGAAGCTATTAGAGAAAATTGGTATGGTTAGATCAGATGTGTGGATTGGCAACATTGTCAAACATAGACCCCCCAAGAATCGTGACCCGCTTCCAGATGAAGTTTTGTCTTGTTCTCCTTATCTTGCGATGCAACTTGATATAATTGCTCCTCGGTTGGTTGTTACCTTAGGTCGGTATGCCATGAGTTATTTTCATCCTGCTGGAAAAATCACCTTAGATCACGGCAAGTTAATAACCTTGCCTAAACTAGCGCTATTCCCTGTCTATCATCCTGCTGCTGCATTGCGCAATCCAACTTTTGCTAAAGCATTAGTAACTGATTTTGTACAAATACCAAAGATTCTCGCACAAGTAAAAAATTTAACTGAACAGGACACACTTGCTAAGTCTAGTGAGGATTTAGACAAAGCGCAGCTTGGACTTAACTTGTAAAAATGGTAAAGTTTAAGGGTGAGACCTGCTCAAATAAACTCAATATTGTCATCTAACGATCTAAGAATAATTAAATTAGGAAGTGAAGTCGGTGCTACCAAAAACATGACTGTCTATGAGTCTGGGGATGATATCATCGTTGTTGATTGCGGTATTGGCTATCCTGATACTGAACTTCCTGGGGTAGATATTGTTATTCCTGATATTACATATTTACTCGAAAATAAGTCTAAAGTTAGGGCAATACTTGTAACACACGCACACGAAGATCACTTTGGAGCTATTCCGTTTGTTATCCAAGACTTAAATGTCCCGATATATGCGTGCCCTTTAGTACAAGGCATGATAAGAAAAAGATTGGAAGAAAGAACTCCTGGGGGAGCTCAAAACGTCTCTTTTAATACTATTTCCTCAGAAACTCCTGCGGTAAAGCTAGGCAACTTTTCTGTTGAATTCTTTCGAGTAAATCACTCTGTTCCTGATTCTCTGGGGTTTGCCATAAAGACCCCTCAAGGCACAGTACTCCACATGGCAGATTTTAAGATTGACTGGTCTCCTGTCATCGATAAGCCTATAGAACTGGATAAAATAGCAGTCTATGGTGATGCGGGTGTGCTGTGTTTATTATCAGATTGTCTTGGGGTTACGCATGAAGGGTATACCAAATCGGAACGTACCATCCAATCCACCTTTGACGATTTGTTTTTAAATGCACATGGTAAACAAATTTTTGTAACAACAATATCATCCAACATATCACGAGTTCATCAAGTGATTTCTTCAGCTATAAAAGCGGGAAGAAAAGTTGTATTTGTCGGTAGATCTATTTCTCAAACCGCTGAAATAGCAAAAGGACTCAAATACCTGCCATTTTCAGATGATGTATATGTTGACATGAAAGAAGTTGGTCAATATGCACCTGACTCTTTGGTGTATATCATTGCAGGGTGTTATGGTCAGGAGGGTTCTGCTCTATTTAGACTTGCTCACAACGATCATCAACAACTGTCCATCCAAGATGGCGATCTAGTCATCTTTGCAGCAGATCCCGGTCCACCAAGTACATATGAGCCTGTAGATAGTATCCTACACTACCTCACCGTAGCAGGTGCCGAAGTACTTTATAGCGAGATCCAAGATAACTTGCATGTGTCTGGGCATGGTAAGAGGGGTGATCTTGAAACAGTTGCTAGTATCTGTAAAGCTAAATACTACTTGCCGATTGGTGGTACAGCTGCACGTATGCGTGCTTATACTCACATGGTTGAAGGTTTAGGTGTAGCTAAAGATCACGTATATGAATTATTGGAAGGTGAGAGTGTGGTGTTTTCATCAGGTAATGCACGCAAGGGAGATAAAGTTGAAGTTGATAACATATATATTGATCCGAAAGGGAATGGGGTAGTAGGTGAGGTAATTCTCAAAGATCGCGAAAAATTGTCCGGCGATGGGATATTTGTTGTGATAGTGCCGGTATCGAAGGATAAGACTAGGGTAGTGGGTAGTGCGGAAGTAGTGACCCGAGGCTTTATTTATGTCAAAGAAAATCTCTCGTTTCTAGGAAGATCGAAAGATGTGGTTAATAAGGTACTAGATAAAGAAACTCAAATTGGCGATTGGAATGCCCTGAAGAATAGAATTGAGAAAAAACTAGACAAATTCTTTCTCGAAGAAATTGGAAGAAAACCCGTGCTACTTGTTACGATGATTACTGTTTA
>CAZLZI010000018.1:3614-15873 GCA_964563965.1 uncultured Candidatus Saccharibacteria bacterium | reverse complement strand
TTGGCTTTGTGATACCATCTATTGGCCTTACCCAAATGTGGGCTTTACTAGCATCGTCTGCTCTGCTAACTTTTATATACAAGTTTTTAACATTTTTGGGAACAGCGAAGGATAAGAAATGACAATAGTTTTAGTATTACAAATAGTTTTTAGTGTTATTGTAATTGCCTTAACACTTATACAAAGCAAAGGAACTGGTCTGTCAAGTATGGTCAGTTCATCCATTGGATATTACAGATCAAGAAGAGGTATTGAAAAAACAGTATTTATTCTAACAATAATGGGAATAGTACTTTTTTCTGCTACTTCCTTGCTTCTTGTAATTCAGCAATGATATGAAAACTGCAAAGATTGCTGGAGACATTCCTTTAATAGGTGATGTTAAAGTATCAGGTTCAAACGATTCTGCAGCGTCACTACTCTTTGCCTCATTATTCTTTTCTGAGCCTGTATTGTTAGAAAATGTCCCAGAGACAACTTATATAAAAAGATGTCTGGAACTTCTTGAAGTCTTAGGTGTATCATGTGCACGACTTTCCCAAGGTCGGTACTTAATTAATTCGTCAGGGCTGGCATCTTTTGAAGTACCGTTTAATGAGGGCCGCTCTATTCGCGTAATGTTTTATATAGCAGGCCCACTTTTATATAGATTTGGCAAAGCTATTATTCCTAAACCACATACCTTAAGTAAAAAGCAAATTGAAGCCTATATTCACATGTGGGAACAGTTTGGAATAGAAGTATTTGAAGATGATCGCTTTGTAGTATTAAGAAGTGGAGAGCTAAAACCTGCCACTATTAAAGTACTTGAAAAAGATTATGTCTTTACCGTCTCAACCATTTTGTGTTCAGTTTTCATATCAGGAGAAAGCTTTATCTTTGGTCCATCGCAAAGATATGAACTTGCAGACCTGCTTGCATTTTTTACTTCCCAAGAATGTACATTAACGCTTGATGAATCAGCAAATCTAAAAGTTAGAGGCAGTCCGCTTTTTCGAGGTACTAACTTTATAGTTCAACCAAGTACGACAGAGGCAGTATTTTTTGCAACCGCATCTATTTTAACTAAAGGGAATATTACAATAAAAAATCTTGTTCGGGAGCCATTTCTTGCTTATTTAAATATTTTAAGCAAAATGGGGGTGGGGTTTGAATTTTCTAAGTCAGACTTAAAAGTTTGGTCCGCAGGCGAGAAAGTTTATTCCACAATTGATATTGCAACTTCCCCAGCGCCTGGCTTTATCAATGCATGGCATGGGTATCTATTACCAATATTTTCAATGATTGAAGGTAAAAGTAGCATTTTATTAAATAACTTTGATTGTACTTTTGAATACCTCATCGAACTTAAAAGACTTGGGATAAATATTCAAATCACAGACTCTACTTCTGATCTTGATATCAATACTAATCAAACTAAACTCGAAGTAGTAGGCAAAAGTGCGCGCATTGGTACAAGAGTTACCTTACCGGATGTTTATAGCGCGGGGTTTATCCTATGTACCAGTTTAGGTGCCTCTGGAACTACGGAGTTGTTAGGTGTCGAAAAAATTGACTTTAAGTATGATTATATTTTTAATAAGTTAGAACAGCTTGGAGCAGAAATTGAATTTGAGGATATAAATGACAACTGATATCTTTTTTTTATTCACAGCTCTCTTCTTATCTTTTGCTATATATCCATTTTGGATTACTTTTGTTTATAAATTTAAAATGCGGGAGGCGATAAGAGACGAAGGTCCGCAAAGCCATTTAATAAAAGTCGGAACACCAAGTATGGGGGGTTTTGTATTTATACTTACTGTTTCACTTATTACCATTCTATTTAATTCAAATCGTGATCAAACTGTATTTCCAATATTTGTAGCGGCTATGGCGGGGCTACTGGGATTGCTTGAAGATTTTGTAAAAGTATATAAAGTCTCAGGTCTAAGAGAACTTTTTAGCATTGGCTTAGGGTGGGGCTTTAATTATAGTAACAAGTTGGTTCACATTGTCTCTTTACCAATGAAACTATTTATAAAACTCACAGACTTAGTTGGGAGTTCAGCAGGGAGAGGTATCAAAACCTATCAGAAATTTCTTATCCAAATTGCAATTGCAGGTTTTGTTTCATACTGGACGTATATACGGCTAGGTTGGGATTATTTCTGGCTTCCTCTTATAGGAAATATTAATGTAGGGATTTTTTATCCGATTGTGATCTTCTTTATGTTTATGGCCGTGCTTAACTTTGTGGCCTTTACGGATGGACTTGACGGACTTGCTGGGGGATTAGGGCTTATTAGTTTTGTGGGCTATTGGGTGATTGCTATTCATCTTGAATACTTCTCAATAGCAGCGTTGTGTGCAACGTTTATTGGAGCTATGATGCCTTTTCTTTACTTTAATATTTATCCTGCCCGTATCTTTATGGGTGATGTTGGCTCTCATGTTTTGGGGGCGACCCTTGCCATTCTCTCTGTGGTAATGCACCGTGAGATTGCGATGTTTTTCTTACTAGCTGTATTTTTAGTTGATGGTATTACAAGCCCACTTCAACAATTTTCAGTCAAACTAACTGGTAAACGCATACTTAGGATGGCTCCTCTTCATCATCATTTTGAAATGGCAGGGTGGCCTGAAACCAAAGTTACTATGCGTTTCTGGCTGTTTGGAGCCTTCTTTTGTTGTGTAGGCGTGTTTGTTGCATTATTATAAGTAAATGCGGACTGCTCGGCTTACAGGGGACAAAATTTTTCTTGGCTTAATCGCTTTTTTACTCTTTTTCGGTACATTAATGATCTATAATGCTACCGTAGTTTTTGCGCAAAATAACTTTGGTGAAGCTTATAGATTTGTTTTTTTGCATATTGGTTGGGTAAGTGTAGGACTAAGTGTCTTTTGCTTTTTTTATAAGCTGGATTATAAGAAATTGTATTATATTGCAACTCCGCTTTTTTTTGCTACTCTCTTGCCTCTTGGTATACTTTCTATAATTGGCGTGTTAAGGCGTGCGGGTCTTATGACTTGTGAGAGTTTTATCTTCACACCGTGTGTCAATGGCGTAACGCGCTGGTTTTCTATAAATCCTTCCCCGTTACCTCAAATCCCAATTTTGGGAACACTTGGGTTTCAACCATCAGAACTTGCAAAATTTTCCCTCATTCTCTTTCTGTCAGCACTTCTCTCAAGTCACTCTAAGACTAAAGCTAACCCATTTGTAACCTTCATACTGTATACCGGACTCACCTCAGTTCTAATTTTTCTCCAACCGAATTTATCTACAGCAGTTCTGGTTTTTGGGATTGGTAGTTTTATCTATTTTGCTTCTGGTAATTCACTGAAACAATTGTTTTTATCTATTCCAGTACTCGTTTTCTTAGCGGCTGTTCTTATGATGTCCTCTGAATATAGAAGACAACGCGTCTTAACATATTTTGGTTCGAATACGGATAGTGCATCAAACTATCATGTTGAACAAGTTAACTTGGCCTTAGGCTCTGGTGGTGTGTTTGGTAAAGGGTTAGGACAGTCACGCCAAAAGTTTAACTTTCTGCCTGAAGTTACATCAGACTCAATCTTTGCCATCATTGGTGAAGAGTTGGGTTTTGTAGGAACATCGCTGTTCATTCTGCTCTTTACCTATTTTTTGTATCGCGGCTTTAAAATTGCTAAAGCTAGTACTGATGATTTTGGTATGCTCCTAGGAGTAGGGATTATGGCATGGCTAGGAATTCAATATTCGATTAATGTTTCTGCGATGGTGGGGTTAATTCCGTTAACTGGTGTTCCACTTCCCTTAGTTTCCTATGGTGGATCGTCTACTATCTTTGTACTTGCAGGACTTGGTATTGTTGCACAGATCTCTAAGCATAAGTGATAGAATACACCTATGCATATAGTCTTTACTGGTGGCCATCATACCTCAGCGCTCCCTGTTCTGAAGTTACTCATGCAGCAGCCCGATATTCGCATCACTTGGTACGGACATAAACATAGTTTGAAGCATGACAAGAATCCTACGCTTGAGTATATTGATATTAACGCGCTGGGCATACCTTTTTATGAGCTCAAAGCAGGTAAGTTTTATAAGACGTATGATCCTGTACGGCTATTAAAAATTCCTTTTGGTTTTTTTCAAGCATTTTCCCTACTTGTAAAACACCGACCCGACTTAATAATGTCCTTTGGAGGTTACTTAGCGCTCCCGGTTGTCCTTGCTGGGTTTATTCTAAGAATACCCAGCATTACGCATGAACAGACTGTGGTGAGCGGTTTTGCAAATAAGTTAATTGCCTATTTTGCAAAGAAAATTCTAATAACGTGGCCTAGTTCAAGTGAGTATTTTCCTCAAGCAAAAACAGTGTTAACAGGCATCCCTCTAAGGTCAGAGATATTTTCTCCAGCAAGTAATAACTTTGCTATCAACACTAAGCTACCTACTATCTATATAACTGGAGGTAAAACTGGGTCACATAAAATTAATACTATCTTTTATGACCTGTTGGATACTTTATTAGCTAAAGTAAATATTATTCATCAATGTGGTGATTATTCCCAAACCGGCGACTTCGAAAAGTTGTCTAAGTTATACACTTCAATTCATGGTAAGCATGCTGGCAAGTATTTCATTCGAAAATTTGTGTTAAATAACGAGATAGGTGAGGCGTTCACTAAAGCAGATATTGTGATAGCCCGAGCGGGAGCACACATTATTTATGATCTAGCGGCTTTAAATAAGCCTTGTATTTTAATTCCCATTCCATGGGTTTCCCATAATGAACAATACAAAAATGCAAAAGTGCTTGAAGAAGCCGGCATTGCCGAAGTGCTAGAAGAATCAAGTCTTACACCAGCAAAGTTAGGTGATTGTATTGAGCATATGCTGTCTAATTTAACTAATTACAAGTCTGCCCAAGCAAAATCACTTGTAAAACAGCATGCAGACAAAACAATACTGGATGAGATCCTCAAATTTAAAGTATAAAAAAGCCAGAAGAGAATATGGCAGATTAGTTGTAAGAGTTATAAGTTTTTGCATTCTATTTTTACTTATAGGTATTGGGACAGGTCTTATTACGCATTACAAATTATTTACAGTGCAGACTGTGGAAGTGTTAGGAACTAAGAGTTATGTAAATAAAACAGATGTAAAAACCATGTTGTCAGCAGCAGTTCTTTCTAAGAACATGTTTTTTCTTGAACCATCCGAATTAGAAAGTGACATACGCGATAACTTTCAAGGAGTAAAAACAGTAAACATACACCGGACATTAACAGGTAAGCTTAGAGTTTCCATTACTGAAAGAGAACCTGTCGCACTTATCACTACATCAAGAGATACGTTTGGAGTAGATGATGATGGGTATGTGTTAGGTATTTTAGATCCGAAAACTACCAATCTCCCAAGACTAACTTACGATGGAGATGTTAAAGTTGGCTTATTCATAGATAAGTTAATTGTCCCAACTTACATGGATGTCTTAAAAAGCTTGGATGAAGAGAAGATAAAAGTATCTAGTATAAGTGTAACTGATTTTGATGTTAGAATATTTGTTGACAAGGGTATTGAAGTCTTGATTGCCCGTAAGTCATATTCAAGTAAGTTTGCCAAGCAATTGAAAGAGGTATTGAATTACATGAAAACTTCAGGGAAATCTGCTAGAAGAATAGATTTAAGATATGATAAAGTAATATTATCGCAAAACTGATATGTCAAAAGAAAAATATATAACAGGAATAGATGTCGGGTCGGATAAAATCTCAACAATTATCGCCTCTGTTGTTGATAATAAAGTATCAGTTATAGGTGTTTCTGGTGCAGTTCCCTCAAAAGGGGTTGGCAAAGGTGTTATAACAGATATAGATGACGCGGTTGAAGCCATTGCACATAGTTTGGAAAGAGCAGAGCGCATGGCAGGTATATCAGTGTCTTCAGCGTTTGTTGTAGTCAATGGTAGTCACATCGAGACGCTTAACTCGCACGGTGTGGTGGCGGTTTCACACCAAGGCAATGAAATCATGCATGAAGATGTTGCTCGTGTTACGGATGCGGCTCAAGCTGTGAGTTTGCCTTCGAGTAGAGAAATAATCCATGTTATCCCCAGAGGTTTTGTGGTCGATGGCCAGGATGGGATACATGATCCTGTAGGGATGGCTGGTATAAGACTAGAAGTTGAAACAAATATTGTCCATGGGTCTTCTATGGTTATAAGAAACTTAGTGAGATGCATTTCTCAAGTGGGTGTAAATGTTGAGGATCTGATCTTCTCAGGTATTGCCTCTGGCGAAGCTGTGCTTACTGACACTGAAAAAGAGCTAGGTACGCTACTCGTTGATATTGGAGGTGGTACTACCTCAGTCACGGCATTTTTGGATGGCAGTCCAGTCTATTCTCGTGTATTTCCAATTGGGGGTAAGCATATAACAAATGATCTAGCTATTGGTATGAGGGCTAGGCTTGAAGCTGCAGAGAAAATTAAACTACGACTTAGTGATGAAAAGCACTCGTTATCATCATTAAACCCAGCTAGTGGCAATGAGGAGCTTAATGTGTCAGAGTTTGGTTTAGATTCAGAAACATTCCCTAAGAAGTTTTTATATAAGATCATTGATGCAAGGCTTGATGAAATATTTCGCTTTGTCGAACTTGATTTAAAAAAGGCTGGGTTTGCTGATAAGTTACCTGCAGGTGCTGTTGTAACTGGGGGAGCTGCTCAAACTTTTGGTGTAGAGCGCGTTGCTAAAACAGTTTTGCGGATGCCAGTTCGTATTGGTAAGCCAAAAGGTGTTACAGGTCTTATAGATGAAATCGAAGGTCCATCCTTTTCTTCCACAGTTGGTGCTATTTTACATGGAGTTAATATTTCCAAAACAAAAAGCGTCTTGTCTTTTGATAAATCACGAGGTAATATGGGAAATATAATTTCAAGTTTCGTTAGTCGTTTAAAATCTTTTCTGCCCTAGTAAGATACAAAAATAATAATGATGTTTGTAAAACCCGAAATAGAAAAGTTCGCAAAAATTCGTGTTGTCGGTGTTGGAGGGGCAGGCTGTAATCTCTTAAACACAATGATAGAAGGTCAGCAAATTACTGGTGTTGAATTTATTGCCGTTAATACTGACGCACAAGATTTATCTATAAGTAAAGCTGTTGTAAAAATTCCTATCGGGCAAAATATTACTAAAGGTCTTGGAGCAGGTTCTGATCCCGAGGTGGGAAGACGTGCTGCAGAAGAATCTATTGAACAACTTAAAGCCAACCTCGAAGGCTCTGATATGGTATTTATCGCAGCTGGTATGGGTGGTGGGACTGGTACTGGAGCTTCCTCTATCATTGCACAAATAGCAAAACAATTAGGTGCTTTGACCATCGGTGCTGTAACAAAACCGTTTGCATTTGAAGGTGTTCAGCGCATGGAGAATGCGGAGCGCGGAATTGAGCAATTAAAAGCAGAGGTGGACGCTTTAATTACAATTCCTAATCAAAAACTTCTAGAAATTGCTGATGATAAACTTTCCATTCTTGATGCGTTTAAAATGTCAGATAGTGTACTTTCGCAAGGCGTTCAAGGTATTTCAGATTTGATTGTTGTCCCAGGTCTTATTAACGTTGATTTTGCAGACGTAAGAAGTGTCATGAAAGATGCAGGGTCTGCACTTATGGGTATTGGTATAGGAACTGGTACTGATAGAGCTTTGAAAGCTGCTAAGGATGCAATTTCCTCCCCACTGCTGGATGTTTCTATTACAGGTGCTACAGGTATTCTCTTTAATATTACAGGGGGTATGGATATAACGATGAAAGAAGTTGATGAGGCAGCAAATATTGTAAGAGAGAATGCAAGTCCAGATGCCAATATTATTTTTGGTGTAACCATCGATCAAAATCTTAATGAACAAATTAAAATTACAGTTATCGCAACAGGGTTTGACAATGACTATGCCAGACTCGCGTCTCGCAGAGAACTTAAAAAAGAAGAACCGGTTCGGTTGGACACACAAACTAGCCTTGATCCACAAACCGATCTACCTAACACTGATGATGGTTTAACAGATGATAAAAAGTTTGATATTCCTGCGTTTCTGCGTGGTAAATAGCAACTCTTTGGGTAACTCATAATTAGACACTTCCAGAATTTTAACATTGCTCATCTTTTTTACTCACATGAATTTATTTTTATGACTTGAGGTTGTCAGAGAGTTATTAAACATACTTTAAGCAAATATATATGTTGTTTGCTAAGTGAAAAGATGCTAATTATTTAGTACCTAGTATAAAGTTTATAAAGGTAATTAAATACTTTCTTGGTTCTGCATTTTCGCTAGGCAGTGGATAATGCTGGTTCAAGAAAAAACTTCTGCCTATGAATTGGCTAAATAAATCTGGCTCTTCTGTGCCATTAAAACAGAGAATTTCCACAAAGAAAGAGGGAGTAGTAGAAAAAAATAAAGAAATTACATTCTCAGAGAATGCCGCTAAGATTCTTGAGAAAAGATACTTACGTCGAGGCACTGATGGTAAGCCCGCTGAAACTATAGAGGGTATGTTTGACCGTATTGCAAGAGTAGTTGCAGAACCAGATATGGCGTACCGTGATGTAAAGACTACCGAGATTGAATTCTATAACTTGTTAAGTACCAAAAGATTTTTTCCCAATTCTCCAACCTTTACAGGGGCAGGAACACCACTGGGGCAACTCGCTGCGTGTTTTGTTCTTCCTATTGCAGATGATATGGGAAAACAGGAGGATGGTATCTTTTCAACACTCAGGGTTGCAGCACTCATCCAACAAACTGGTGGTGGTAATGGTTTTTCATTCTCTAGACTAAGACACAAAGGCGCACTTGTTGCTACCAGCTCTGGATCAGCTACAGGGCCGTTAGGCTTTTTAAGCGTATATGATGCAGCTTTTGGTGAGATAGCTCAGGGTGGTGTTAGACGTGGTGCGAATATGGGGGTGTTAAGTGTGAACCATCCAGATATTAGAGAGTTTATTAAATGCAAAGCCGAGGAAGGTAAAGTTTCCAACTTTAATATTTCAGTTGCCATAACTGATGATTTTATGACCGCGGTGAAAAATGATGGCATGTTTAATCTCATAGCTCCTCATACAGGGGAAGTTGTGGAAACAGTGAAAGCAAGAGAAATTTTTGATGAGATTGTAAAGTATGCGCATAAGAATGGCGAACCTGGGGTTCTGTTTATCGATCAGGCTAATAGAGCAAATCCAGTTCCCCACCTATATTCATTGGAAGCAACCAACCCATGTGGTGAGCAGTGGTTGGGGCCATATGAAAATTGTTGTCTAGGCTCTGTCAATCTGGGAGAACATGTTACTGAAGATGGCTATATTGATTGGGAACTGCTTGAAGAAAGTATCGTTCTAAGCACTCGTTTTTTGGATAATGTGGTTAGTGCAAATAAATATGTGCCTTCTGTCCCACAGCTTAAAGAAGCAGCGGAAAATGCAAGGCGAATTGGACTTGGCTTTATGGGTTTGTCCGATCTAATGTACTTAACTGGTGTACGCTATGGTAGTCCTGAAGGTCAGGAATTAGCCGCTCAACTAACCGAGTTTATGCGTTTTCACTCGATGAAAACATCAATAGAACTAGCTAAAGAGCGCGGGCCTTTTAAAAAGATTGAAGGTAGTATTTATGATCCAAAGAATCTGAAGTGGACAACTCCCAAACCGCTAAAGACCTATACAAGGGATTTTGGCAGACCAGAGTTAAATTGGAATCTTATTTCAGAAGGTATAAAAGAGCATGGGATACGTAATGCAGCGCAAACTACAATAGCACCAACTGGGACAATTTCTACAGTTGCTGGTATTGAAGGCTATGGATGTGAACCAGTATTTGCACTTGCCTATTATCGTAATGTCTTTCAAGCAGCAGGGGATGAAGGGAAACTTACCTTAACTTATGTTAGTCCGACGTTTGAAAGAGCTTTGAATTCGTTAAATTTGGATTCAAATCTTAAAAAGGGCATAATTGAAAAAGTGTTATACACAGGTTCTTGTCAGCATATTGAAGAACTGCCGGAACATGTAAGAAATGTCTTTGTGGTATCAGCAGATATAACTGCGGAAGAGCATGTACTTATGCAGGCATCCGTTCAAGCTTTTATAGATAATTCCATATCCAAGACTTGTAATTTCCCAACGGGTGCGACCCAGGATGACGTTGCTAAAGCATATATGTCTGCATGGGAACTCGGGTGTAAAGGACTTACTGTTTATGTAACAGGGAGTAGAGATACAGTCACACTTGAAACTAAAGAAACAAAATCATCTAAGGAAGGAAAAACGCCGGAAGTGTTAGTACCAATTGATAGGGGATACAGGCTTGTTGGAAGCACCTATAAGATTGCAACTCCTCAAGGAACAGCTTTTATCACAGTAAATAAAACTGAAGATAGTATGCCTGTTGAACTATTTGTAAATGTAGGTAAGGCTGGAAGTGACTTAAGCGGGATGTCAGAAGCAATTGGTAGATTAGTTTCAGGTTGGCTTCGAGCTTCAAGTGATTCCATGACTACAGTAAAAGAAATAATATCTCATTTGGTGGGTATTGGTGGATCAAGATCTGTGGGCTTTGGTGCGAACAGAATAAGTTCTGTGCCCGATGCCATTGCACGAGTACTTGCGGATGAGTATGGTATCTCGATTAGACAAAATGGAGCTGATGTAGTTAAAAAAGAATCAAAGGAGATTTCAGTATTTTCCTATGTAAATATGTGTCCGGATTGTGGTAATGCGTCTCTTGTTCAAGAAGAGGGTTGCTCTAAGTGCTATAATTGCGGATATAGTGTTTGTTAACTCCTTGGGCTGCCTCACAAGGGCAGCCCTTTTAAAAGGAGAGGGAAAGCATGAAAATTTATACTAAAACAGGTGATAAAGGTACTACCTCTTTGTATGGAGGTAAGCCCAGCCTGAAGAGCGGTAAAATCGTTGACTTAATCGGTACTGTGGATGAGCTTAACTCAAGTATTGGTGTTGCCATTTCTAGCTCGTCTCAAAGTACACAACTCTTACTTACTCCTATTCAACATGATCTTTTTGCAATTGGCGGCTATCTTGCAGGGGACACAAGTCAGAAACAAAAAAATGACTTCAAAAAAAAGACACAGGCAATAGAGAAAATCATAGATAAACTTTCACTCAAATTACCACCATTAAGATTTTTCATTTTGCCCGGTGGAAGTGTGTCTTCTTCTAATTTACATTTTGCTCGAACAGTCTGTAGAAGGTGTGAAAGATTGTTAGTTGATTATCTAAATGATACTAATTGGATGGAAAAAGAAGCGGACATTCTCTCTTTTATAAACAGACTATCGGATTTTCTCTATAT
The DNA here is from genome assembly GCA_964563965.1 of uncultured Candidatus Saccharibacteria bacterium. Classification (GTDB taxonomy): domain Bacteria; phylum Patescibacteriota; class WWE3; order UBA101185; family UBA10185; genus CAZCAQ01. The sequence continues at coordinate 4,533 of CAZLZI010000018.1, read as the reverse complement.
ACTTGCTCGTAAAGAAAACTTTGATCAAGGGCTTGATGATGTCGTGTGGAAAAGTATTAAGTAGTATTACTACAAGTACTTGCTTTCATAAATATAAGTGATTACTATTTATATAGTATTTAGTGAAAGGATTCTGCCATGAAAAAAAGTGCTGGGTTTTCAACACTTGTTCTAGCCCTTGCTGTAGCAGGTGTAACCCTATCGGTTACCTTTTTAGGTGCCTCCATGTATAAAAATTTCACAGGTAATTCTGTTCTAGGTGACAAAATTACCATCATGCCTCCTGTAAAAATAGGGCCGGTTGATGGTGTACGAGTTTATCCTAGAAAAGTTCCTGTAGGGGAAACTACCCCGATAGTTGTAGAAGGTAAGCTAGTCAAGGGATTTGCTCCTGAGAAGCTTACAATTAGATTGTCATCCGCGGACGCTGCAGTAGCAGAGTTTCCAAGTGGTGTTAAAGCAGTGCCAACTGTTATGTTGGTTGATGAAACTGGTAACAAATTCCCTGCAAGTGTAAAGTGCACAGATGTTGCAGGTCGAAAAGTTGCAGATGACGTTTATGTAAAAGAAGAGAGTGCTGATGTAGATGGTAGCAGACCTGATTTACAAGAATTTACATTGTACGCTATGGGTAAACCAATGATGCCTGCAAAAGGTACCAACAGAGATAAAATGCCAGATACAGGATTATTAAAAGCCGGTGTTACACCAAAGACCAATGTAGAAGAAGATTTGAAGAAGCCTCTGTCTAAAACAGGTCAAAGGCCCTATTCTTACTTCCAATGCGATTTAGCATATCCTAAAGTACCTGTTGTTACAGATAAAGTTGAAGTAATGGTCAGGAATTTAGGTGTCTTATGTGAAAAACCAACCGGCTGTAGTGATGTCAAAGTTGAGGTCACTGGATCAAAAACACGAC
>CAZLZI010000018.1:0-3514 GCA_964563965.1 uncultured Candidatus Saccharibacteria bacterium | reverse complement strand
TATTCTGTTGCTCCTGACAGGTTAAATTCTCAATTTCAAGCCTTTATCTTGGGAGTAATCGTATTGGGCTTACTTACTTATGTTGATTACGCCATTTATGCAACTTTTGCAAAATATATCTATGTTATAGGTCTAGTCCTTCTGATCTCGACAGAGTTATATGGCCAAGTTGTGTATGGCTCTGCAAGATGGTTAACTATTGCAGGTTTTTCTTTTCAACCTTCGGAGTTGGCTAAACTTGCTGCAATAATTGGAATAACAACACTTATTTCAAAAGATAAAACCTACCTAACCTCGGTTAAAAAACTTGTAGTTCTGCTTGTCCTATCATTAACTTATATAGTGTTTATAGCGCTCCAACCTGACTTAGGAACAGCGCTTATAGTCTTGTTTTCAATAGCGGGCATATTGTTTGCAGCAAACTTAAATAAACTATACTTCATTGTGAGTTTATCTTTTATAGGCATAGCATCTAATCCACTTTGGAATATGCTCCATGAGTATCAACAAAAAAGAGTATTGGTCTTTCTAAATCCTTTACTCGATACGCAAGGAGCGGGGTACAATGTTTTGCAATCAAAAATTGCAATTGGGGCGGGTCAACTATTTGGTCAAGGTTTAGGGAGAGGAAGTCAATCACACTTAAATTTCTTACCTGCCTATTGGACAGATTTTATATTTGCATCTTTTGCCGAAGAGTGGGGATTTATTGGAGTTTTAATTCTACTAGCATTGTTTTTTATCTTTTTTCTCTCTGTATTAACTATTTGTCTAAAAGCGAGTGATGGCTTTGGTTATCTTTTATCAGTCGGTATTCTCATGGTTTTTCTTGCTCAATTTTTTATAAACATAGGAATGAATCTAGGACTTATGCCAGTAACTGGTATACCGTTGCCGTTTATGTCTTATGGTGGAACTTCTTTAGTGGTTTCAATGGCGATGCTTGGTATTTTGCAATCCGTGTGGGTTCACAGAAAATCTGATAAATGATAATATATTGAAGTCATGCAAAATATTTTTATCTCGTTTGACTGTAACACACTAAAACTTTCTATATCTGATAAGAATGGTATTTCAAATATCTCCAAAGACTTAGATTCAAGCATTGTTGAAGGTGCTAAAATACTTGATCTTCAAAAGTTCTCGCAAGTAGTTACTGATGCGTTAAGTAGTTTAAAAACAAAACCCAGTGATGGGGTGCTGAATTTTACTATTGCACCTGACTATGTCTATTCGTTTTTCTTGAGTTTAGGTAAAGATACAGGGGATATTGAAGCGGCAGTGCACATGGAGGCTATTAAAAGACTTGAAGTAGCCCATCTTGATGACCTTTATTTCTCATACTTTAAGATTGCTCCGTTTGTTTATCAGTTTATAGGTGTAAAAAAAGATATTCTTGAAAGCTATCTTGAAATTTCAAATATAACTAAAATACCAGTCCAGTCCGTTGTACCATGGCTATTTCTCTTTCCTAAAGTACTTGCAGACAATGATCCGTGCATCTTCTTAACGCGTTCCAATACCAAAGAAATAATAGCTTTGTCTGAATTTAATGGGATTTACTACATAGGTTCATATGAAGATGAACAAACCTCCATGGAAGATATGACAAACCTTGTTGAAGACTTGTCCATTTATAAAAGGTCACATCCCATAAAAAGAGTGTTTACCTTAGATTATGGTGAAATAAGACTAGATGATGATTATAAAGTAGCGGCTCTTCCCGTACCTATTAATGGGCTTACAGATGATGATAATTACAAGTTGCATATTTTATTTAACTATTTGATGTCCAAAGATAATTCTTTTTTACTTACTAATGTTAATTTACTCAATCTATTGCAACTTCCAGCCCTGAGTTCTACTCCTAAGCCTATGGTATATGCAGGTGCCTTAGCAGTCATTTTAGTGCTTGCAGGAGGGATGTATTTTGGTTTTGCTAATAAATCAACGGGGCAACTAGCACAAGAAAATACAAACACTGCAGTTCTTGGCAATGAAACAAAACCTGAATCAACACCTTCTCAACCTGTTGAGAAACCAAAGCCAGTACTTAAAAAAGCTGATTTGAAGATAAGAATTGAAAATGGCGCAGGGATTGCAGGTATTGCAGCAAAAGCCCAAACAACACTTGCAGATTTAGAATACACAGTAACAGGAATAGGTAACTATGAGGGAGAGAACCGAAACAACACCCTTATAAGAATTAAGAAGAGTAAAGCTGATTATAAAGAGCTTTTAACTGCAGATTTAAAAGATACTTATGAGTTATCCTTTGAAGAAACGCTACCAGAAACAGAAACACATGACGCCTTAGTCATTCTCGGTGCAAAGTAATGAACCACTTTATCTGTGCAAACTGTAAGAAACAAGTAAACCTAATTGCTCCAGGTACAAAGAATAGAAATCACTGTCCTTACTGTCTTTACTCAGTACATGTTGATATAACCCCGGGAGATAGAAAAAACCCGTGTATGGGTCTTATGAAGCCTGTGAGTATAACAACAAAACAAAATGGTGAAGAAGTACTTACTCATAAATGTCTAAAGTGTGGATTTGAAAGATGGAATAGGGTAGCGGGGGATGATGTCGAATTCAAGTTAGAAGGGTAATAATCAACCTATAAAATTACCTGAAGTATCATAGTGTGCATAAAATTCATTAGTGTAAATTCTTCCATTATAGTATATATCTCTTCGGAAACCCGGAGTGAAGTCTCGTTGTGTGTTTACTAAAGTTATATAAGATGGTGAAGGTGGATTAAGTGGTTGAAAAGTTGCTAAAGCTCTAACTTGCATAGAACTTAGTTTTGTAGCTGAATTTGTTACCCAGTCAATTACGCTGTCGGAACTTTCTGCATCCTCTGTTGTAAGATCTTGATAACTACCGTTATCTCTAAGTACTTGTAATTTATACATGAAGATCATATCTTCAAGTGGAACAAATCTCAGATCCCATATTGTATCATCAGCAACAAAGATAGTGGCATCTGTTCCAAGTCTAGTAAGCTGTTCTCTAATGCTCTTTGGTGCAATTATTCTTTTTGGGTTAAAGTAATCTTTAAGTAATCCGCTACTAGGGACATTGGTGTGAGTATGAAACTCAGTAAAGTTTACTAAAGTACTAAGGCCTGCCCTTGCCATCATAGTAGCCGTAAAAGACAGTCCTCCTGCTTCAATTACGCTTACCGGATGTCTAGATATAGATAAATGCAAGTCACCTACATAGTCAGAGTTACTACTATCGAAGTTAAAGCCCAAATAGTTGTCATCAAACAAGCCAAGGCTGTGCGCTAAACTTACCTCGGTTCCTTTGGGAAAAATCAGTCCATTCAATCTCTCACAAGCAAGGAAGTTATTTATAAGAACGGCAGGACGCATATTCCAAATACAGGCATACTCACCGACTTCTACTTCAGAAATTTCGTTATTACTTGGTTTAACTTCTGGGCTATCCGTAAGTCCGCTAACAAACTCTTTAATTACTGGTGCTCCTAACGCAGCACCGGTTACCG
>CAZLZI010000017.1:0-16347 GCA_964563965.1 uncultured Candidatus Saccharibacteria bacterium | reverse complement strand
TTGCCAAAGACAGCAAGGGCGAAAGCTTAAATATCTTGCCGAGGTATAATACTAGTTTTGAAGTATATACTCACCTTTGGTGAGTTTTTTTATTTTAGGAAAACTATGCCAAACAAAAAAAACAAAGATATAGTAAAAAACTTAAGTGATACGCTTAGAGCTAGTACAGCTGTTTGGGTGTGTGAATATAGTGGAGTGTCTGCAAACAGCATAAACAAGCTAAGAGCCGATGTAGCGAGTCTTGGAGGCTCTACAGAGGTAGCTAAGAACACACTTATGAAGATAGCCTTACAAGAGGCAGGTATTCACAATAGCGACATAGATATGTTCATGAAGAGACAGACCGTATCTATTGTAGCAACACAAGATCCTCTGGAAATGCTTAAAAAGTTATATGCATTCTCACTAGAGAATGAAAAGCTTTTGATTAAAGCAGGTCTTTTGGACCATAAAGTCTATACGGGAGCAGAGTTAGAAGTATTATCTAAACTCCCAAGCAAAGAAGTTTTGATATCCAAAGTTGTAGGTGGCCTTAAATCCCCTCTTTTTGGAATAGTAAATGTTTTAAGCGGAGCGCAAAAGAACCTAGTGTATGTTCTTTCCGCAATTGCTACTAAAAAGGAGGTGGCATAAATGTCAGATATAGAATTATCAGCAAACGCACAAAAAGTAATGGAAATGGTCGAAAAAATGACCGTATTAGAGCTTAACGATTTAGTTAAGGCTTTAGAGGAAAAGTTTGGAGTTAGCGCAGCAGCTCCAATGATGATGGCAGGACCATCCCCTGTAGCTGGAGAAGCCGCAGCGGTTGAAGAAAAGACAGAGTTTGATGTTGTACTTACCGATGCAGGTGCCAACAAACTTGCAGTTATTAAAGTAGTACGGGAGCTAAATCAAGCCTTAGGACTTGTTGAAGCTAAGAACCTTGTCGAATCTGCACCAAAAACACTTCTAGAGGCAGCCAAAAAAGATGTAGCAGAAGCTGCAAAGAAAAAGCTTGAAGAAGCTGGTGCTAAAGTAGAGTTAAAATAACTCTTTTTCTTTAGAATTACAAAAAAGCTCCCAATCAAATGGGGGCTTTTTTAATGCTCCTAACTCGTGTTTTCTGATATACTTGCAGTAATGATCTTTACTTTCTACCAGATAATTCGAACAGCTAGACCAAGACAGTGGCTAAAAAATGTTAGTTTATTTGCAGCTCCCCTGTTTGCGGGAGCACTTTTAAACCCAGACACATTAGCACTTAGTTTTAAAGCTCTGGTGGTATTTTGTGGTGTCTCGTCAGCAGGTTATTTCATAAATGACCTAGTCGATGCCCCTAAAGATCGTATCCATCCTGTAAAGAAAAACAGACCTATTGCATCGGGCAAATTGAGTACTAAAACAGCTCTTGCGATTATTATCATATTAATAGCTACTTTGCTAACATACTCGTTGTATTTCATCGGCAGTTATTTCACAGTAGTTGTTATTTCATACATTATCATACAGATTGTGTACTCCTTTTATCTGCGAGATGTTATCATTCTGGATGCTATGGTGGTAGCTTCATTATTTATTCTCCGAGTTTTTGCTGGAGGGTTGGCTGCGGAAGTCTCTGTTTCTTCATGGTTAATACTTACTACCATAGGACTATCGCTTCTACTAGCGTTTGGTAAAAGACGTTCTGAAAAGACTATCTTGTTGAAATATGATATTACATCTACTCAAAACGAAACCCGAAAAACATTAAAACATTATCCAGACAGTTTACTAGATAGCATGATATCCATGTCATCAGCTTTCTGTATAATTACTTACGCATTGTTCACTTTTCAAATATCACCGGATGGGTTTTATAATCCTGCATTATCTTCAATCCTCCCCTCGATTTTAAGAACTCCAAAGCTTATGATGTTAACTATTCCATTTGTTATTTATGGAGTCGCTAGGTATCTTTATGTTATCTATGAGAAAAAAGAAGGAGAATCACCAGAACGGGTACTCCTTTCAGATAAAGCATTACTGGCAGCTGTTATCGCATGGAGTGTTGTTACATTTGTGATTATCTACATAATGCCTAATCTAGGAACACTAGCACTTAGTTAGTTAGTTAGTATATAGGCTGGAGCTTGAGCTAATTGTTTGAGCGACATGGCATCTATTGAGGACATAAGATTGTCTGATTTCACACTTACAAGATCATCTGCAACTTCATAGAGAGAGATACTATCAAACATAATACTATCCCCTACCGACGCTTTAAACGATATAACAAGCCTTACTTTGCCACTTTGGGCTGGTTGAGCACTAAGTCCAATAATGCCTGTATATTCTTTCCAGTCAGGCTTTAGATCCACATTGTATTTAGTGTTAATCAAATTGTCATAAGGAAAGACCGCATTTGCTAAATACAAGTCAATATCAGAACCCATATCTGATTTAGCTGTAAATGAAAGTTTATACTTTTTGGTAGGACTTAAATTTAACCCATTCTGATATAGTTCAACGTAGCCCTTTTCAGGCAGTTTGAGAACTTTCAAACTTAGTGTCTTATTAGCATCTTGCACACCTGTTTTACCATCTAAGGCAAGAGAAACGGAACCACCAACACCTGTCTTAATAAACCAATTTAAAGGCATACCTTTTGTATTTTTCCCAAGTTCAAAATTCCCATTCTTTAGTATTTCCCCACCTTTTGGTGCATAAGTATCAGGTAAGGTGCCAAAAACAGCCGAGTCATCCTTCACAATGTCATCTGTCAGTGTAAAGTCTTGTTGAGGGTATAAATCCCCACTTGTATCCTGCAGGGGATCTAGGTTTGTATCATCAGTTAACGCATAGGTTGAGCTATAATCATAAGTATCATCCACCAAGGGTATTTCTTCTTCAAGAGCCCACGTCTCGTCAGTACTAGGGACAGGATCTAAGGTATATGTCTCATCAGTTAGCTCATAGGTCTCGTAACTTGCTGAATCGTCTGCATATGATGGATCAGTCAAATCATAGGTTTCATATGCAATGGGATCTAGTACAAAATCATCAGTACTACCAAAATCCTCTACTGGCGGCAGTTCTGAAGTATCAGCAATGGGATCAGGAGTAGTCGCATCTCCAGCATCAGGCAAAAAAGGCTCTATATATGTTCCTTCATCAGGCTGTGGAGTATTGTCTTTAACTACATCTGGAATGTCAGGTTCTGGAAAGGGAATATCTTCTACTGGAATAGGTGTTGTTGCTGTGGGCTCAGGGTCAAGTGGACGTTCATCTTGAGCTTGAATTGGAGTTTCTTCTGAAGAGGCCTCCCCACTATCAGTGTTTTGGGCGGGAGCAGCACTTATCTGGATAGCACCTATATCCACAGCAGATCTAAGAGCACCTCGATAGTCAGCTTGCAAAGATGGGAGTTTAAGATCTGAACCCTTGCCTTGCGCAGATGAACCCATTTCAGGTGCAAATATAGTAGCATCAAAAGTATTCACATCGATTGTTGCATAAGGGTCTTTGAGCTTGGGGTCTATTATTGCAAAACCTTTGTCTACTAAACTACTTGACACAGCGGGATGAACAATATTGTTTTCTAATTTCAAGGCAGGAGTAGGAAGAATTCCAACAACTGTTCTTACCTTTTCATCCTTTTGAACGATAATATTGTTGGAAACAGTAACGTTTTCAATGTTGAAACCCACTAATAATAATGACCGTGCAGCCGATAGCTTCTTTAAGCGTGTTCTAGCATTACTTAAGGTGTTATTAACTATATTAGTGTTTTTTAACTGACTCTTTTGAACATTAAGCACTAAATTCGATGCACAACCAGCAAAAATGTTATTTGTTACAGTATAACCTCCATAATCAACTAACGATGTTTTTATGGGTAAAGCGCCTCCTACTTGAAGTCCTGTTGCATACTCTAGAGTCTTGTTATTTTTTGCTGTAGCAAATTTGCTTAAACCTCTATCTGTACATAAAAAGGCGTTCTTATCAATTAAAAGTGTATTGTTATTACTAACATACATATTTTGCTTTGCATTATCTGAAATCATATTGTTAGTTACTGTTACAAAGTCTGAGTTATTCAAATAGACACCAAAGCCTATATTGCCCATTATCATGGAGTCATTAAGTAACAAATGCGTCATAACGGCATCACTTGAATAAATACCTGCGCCTATATCACTTGTTAATGCTTTGTTTAATACTAGATTGTCATTGAACACCGATGCATAAATATTGAGAGATGTTATTCCTAGTTTGTTACATGTGGCAACATCAATACAAGATTCACCAATTTTTAGACCTGAAAGATTGTTATTAATAGATTTAATAGACTTAAGAGTTATATTTGAGCTAGTAGAATCTATTAGCAACCCTGAACCACTTGATTCTTTTATTGTCAAAGCATGAATATTTATGTACTTAGCACCGGTTAGTGTTACTAAAGCTGTATCGTGACAAGAAGTAATGACAGGTTTAGAAATAGTCTTTTTTGTTAAATTTGTGCATTTATTTGCAGGAACTTTGTAATTACCCGTTAAAATAACCTCACCCCCACCTACATAGCCACCAATAGACATGGGTTCTGTTTCTATACTTTGATGGTTAATTCTTAATACTTCAGAGTAAGTGCCACCTTTTATGCACAAATTTTGACCTTGCTTGAGAGTTTCTAAACCTTTTTTTATAGTCTTAAAAGCAGTCTCCGGTGTTGCGCCTGTATTAAGATCAGCGCCAGTAGTTGACACAAACAAAGTACAGTCAGCAAGAGGGATTGCAATCCCTGAGGACACTGTTGTCATTGGAAAACCTAACACACTTTCCACAGGGGCACTCTCATTGAGATAAGCTGTCACTTGGGACGCAGCAAATACAGTATTAACAGAAGAAATAACTATTAAAAGTAGGCAGGATATCCATATTTTCACTATTAAAAGTATATGAAAATTTGTAGTGTAAAGCAATAACTACGGGTAATTTCTGTGCACGAACTTTAAAACAAGCCTTAAATATGCTTTAGTATAAGCTTTTATTCAGATGCCTTTAATATCGTTTGATAAAGTTTTTTGTACTCAAGTGCACTGGATTCCCAACCATAATCAGCCTGCAAGGCTGTTGTCACCATTTTTTCATAAACTGGTTTATTAGCATAGAACTTCATTGCACGGTTTATGGTTGCAAGCAAATCTGATGACGAATAAATTTTGAATTTAAACCCATTCACTGAATCTGTAACTGAATCCTTTAGCCCTCCTGTATCACGAACAATAGGCAAAGCACCATAATACATTGCCATCATTTGTGTTAAACCACAGGGTTCAAATCTAGAAGGCACAAAGAAGAAATCACTTGCTTTATAAATTTCATCTGCAAGATGCGTATCAAATTGGATATTTATACTTGTTTTAGCTCCATATTTTGCATTTAATACATCACCTAATTCTTTGAGTTTAGCCTCCCATATAGGATCCCCAGTACCTAATAAAACAAATGTACCAAAGTCTTTTACAATAGGCTCAATACAGTCATACATGATATCAATGCCTTTTTGATTTGGATCTAGGCGTGATATATATGAAAATAAAGGAAGCTCAGTGTTAGTTATCCCGAGTTTTGCTAAGAGAGACGTTTTATGCCCCTGCTTAACACGTTGCCATGTAGTACTATCATAATCCTTGTGCATCACTTCGTAATCTATGCCATTTAGTATCCCTGTCAGTCTACTACGTCTATCGTATAAAATAGAGCTTAAACTACCGCTAATATCATTAAATAAGATCTCACTAGCATATGACGGTGAGACAGTGCTAATATAGTCAGCATTCATTATAGCTTCCTGCATAAAGTTAAGAAACCCATCTTGGATATCATATAACACCGAGGGGTGTATCGTTGGATCCACATCCATATCTTTTAAGATCATCATTTCGGTGTTTCCCTGGTAGGAAATGTTGTGGATGGTAAAAAGTACTGGAGGCTTAGATTCGCCCAGCTCATCAGTCAACAAATGAGGTAACATACCTGTATGCCAGTCATGCGCATGAACTATGTCATATGTATTGAAACCCTCTTTGATAAAAGCTACAACAGCACGACAAAAGAAAGAATAAGGTACAACTTCATTAACAATGTAACCCTTCTTAATATCAAAAAAATCATCTTGCTTGATTAAAAACACATCTACATCAGAAGAAGGTAATTTACATCGATAAACCTGAGTTGTATAGGTTTTACCCCCATAGGTTACAGGTAGGTCTAAATGCTTATAGAAAGAGTATTTACTTACATCCACCGTTGTATAGAAAGGGACTATGACATCACAATCAAGTTTAAGCTTAGATAAAGCTTTAGGTAACGCACCAATTACGTCCCCCAATCCCCCCATTTTAACTATGGGAGCGACTTCTGCGGCAGCAAATAATACTTTCATATAAAAAGTATATCAGGACTTTCTTTTTTTCCAATTCTCAAAATCTTCTTGATTAGCTACTTCGAGGAAATGCCCTTTAGCAAAGGTTGAAAACTCTGCCCAGTCGTGTTCCAAAAACGGCTTAACTTGCGGAGTTGCCCATGGAGTGTTTCTTCCAAGCCATAATTCATCAACAACATGAAGAATATCATATTTGTCAGTACCCAAGCTAATTTTAAGGATAGCATCTCGCCACTTTATGGCTCTTTCAAAGTCTTGATGAGCTACAGCCTTGTTCATTTCATATTCAAACTCAAGAATAAGCTGATTAAACCATTCGGCAGGCGTACGTTCTTTTAACGCAGGTTTGCTATGTGTGGTTGACATATCACTATGTATTTTCCTGACATAGCCACTTCTTTGCCATTCGAATGCAAGATCAATAATAGCTGTATAGAGTTCTTTAGCAACTTTTACATCTTGTCTATTAGGTGAATCTTGGAACAGGGTAGTAATTACACTCTTCAGTGAGAAGGCACCTAGCTCTACCATTTCAAGACTCCACCAAGGTTTAGCACTAGCCCACCAGTATTGATCAGAAGCCAAGGCTGAATCAGCCAATATCCTTGCTTGCTGCCAATGAGGCTGTGTGCGATTTTCCTCAAGACACTTTATAACTAACTGAGTTAGTTCCCATTGTTTTTTATGAATAGGATTTGTCGGATCATTCCATAGAATAAATGATGAGTCCGTGCCATCTAAAAATGAATCTTGCTCATCATTAGTCCAAGTACCGGAAAGCGGTGAGACATGCGTAATGTCACTTGCAAAGTTACCGATCTCCGATCCTAAGATGTTGGTAAGCTCGGTTGAGTCCATTAACTCAAATAACAAGGTTTCATGCCCTATTCTATGGTGACCAAATGTCTCTGCATCCATGACCGTAAACCAATAAGCATCTTGTTGACTAAAATCTTTGGTTTCGGCTAATAAATCTGGAGCAGTACGAACTTGAGCAGATAAAATTATCGAACTTACCGGCTTATTTCTAAAAAAGATTTTCAAATCTGTGGCTTTATACACAAACAGATTCTCGTTAACAGAATAGTCTTTAGGACAAGAGATGGTTGGAGCGGCTATCCACTCATATCCCCTGTCAGCACAGATCTCAAAGACCATGGCATTAACTGCCATTTCAGGAGGAAAAAACCCCTTGGGATCATACAAACTGCCAAATGCTTTTTTATTTTCAGCATCGTTTAGCTCAATTTGTCGGATACATTCTTCTTTTGGAAGTAAGGGAAGAATAGGATGATACATCGCGCTTGCAGTAAATTCTATTTGCTTCCTTGATTTAAGTTCTTTTAAGTTCTCAATGACATCGGTATAGCCCTTAGATAAGAGTAGACTGGTTAAGGAGCCGGAGATATTTATATTTAGCTTACGAGTCGGTTTCTCAAGCATACCCTGTAAAATAGGTCTGTACGATTCATTGACAATACGATCCAGAATATCATCTTGTTGATTACTAGGCTGATAAAAATGAAGAAGGTTTATCAGAATCATAGCAGTTTCTCAATAGTGTCACACAACTCCCCTGCTTTACGATCAGAAGTATACAGTGCATATGAATTCCCTAAGACAAGATATTTTTTTAAAAGTTCTTTATCTAATAAAACTACACCATTCATTAACTTACTGCCAGAAGCCCACCATAAAAAGTCACTAGCAAGTAATTTCAATATCATAAATTTTGTTTCCACAAAATAGCGAGTCTTAGCATCCAGCTTGTCGGTCACAGCAGGTTTCCACAACGCACTATTCCCTATCGAGGACACTGCTTCAGGACTTTCCAGCTTAGCATAGCTAACAAACAAGTGTGAAAACAGCTGCCATATACTCTCATGTAAGATATTTGATGGTATGTTCCACATTGGAAGTGGTAAAGCATTTTGGATATCCTTTGCTGTTGCACCCCAACTACTCAACGCAACTTCTTGTGTTTCTACACTCTCTGGTATATCTGCAAGTTCATCAACAAGAGCTGAAGCGGTTTCAAACCGAACGGATTTTTGTAATAACTGATCTATAAGTATGTCAAGCAAGACCACACCTTCTTTATTATGATGGCCAAATGTTTCTGCATCTAATGCAAGAGTAAGATGTTCATGCCCATACTCTTTTAAGGCTGTGTAGATTGGAGTTGTTTCAAAGCCTCGATGGAACGCCAGTATATTACTAATAGCGGTGTTTCTTAACATTACATATAAGCCACTCATATGTTGCACAAGTGGGAATTTGGGGTCCGTTACACTACACTCATCTGCAAGTACCCATTTATAACCAAGCTCAGCTAAGATGTCACACACCGAGCTACTCACAGCTAATTCTGGCGGGAAAAAACCTTTAATATCTCTTATTAAAATCTCTTTTTCACCATCAAAACCAGTATGCTTACCAAAATAGTAGCCTAACCCATATTCTTGAAGAATAATCTCATCCGTTGCAATAGTTTCAGGAACACTATTAAGTAAAGGGTGATACGCCCCAGTACCCACTAATTCGATTGTCCCTTGATCATACAATTTGGCTAAATCATTTATCCAAGCGCTATAGCCATAGGCATCAGCTAATTCAAGAAAACTTAGCGGGATATTTATTGTGAATTTGCAGTTTTTTTTAGCTTTTAAAAGTCTAAGTAATGGAAAGTAGCAACTATCAAAGATTTGTTTGAATTGATTTTGCGTTTGAATACTAGGCTGGTAGAAATGGAGTATTAGAGAGAGTTTTTCTAGTCGCATAACTTGGTTATTATAATGGGTAACTTACGCAATAGCAAAGAACAAAAAAAATGCGCTCTACCCCAGTTGGGTTAGCATTTCTTATTCTCCTGCCCACAGAATAAGAAAGTGACGGATTAGATCCAATCAAAAACCCTACTGGGATAGAACGCACTTAAGTTCTAATCTTCCGGATTATACAATATATGACAATAATGTCAAGATTCTAAAGGATCGTAACTCTTCGGGTAGGGTTTAACAAGCAGCGAACTACACGTGTCATACAGCTTAGAGTAGTGTTTGGCACTAAAGTCCCAGCTAAAGTCTTCCATAAGACAATTGTGTTGTAGCTTTTTCCATATTATCTTATGTTTATAGACTTCTACTGCACGCGCTATCTGCCCAAATAATGACATTTCATTAAACTCCTTGAAAACAAAACCAGTACCTTCTAAAGTTTGAGAATCGAAATCAGTAACCGTATCATTTAAACCACCGACTTTTCTTACCATAGGTATACTACCGTAGCGCATTGCTTCCAATTGAACAATACCACACGGTTCAAAACGTGATGGATAAAGTATGACATCTGCGCCTGCAAAAAACAGCCTAGGTAATACAAAATTTGGATATGTATGTATACCTACTTTTTGTGGATACTTGGCTTTAAGACTTTTAAGCAATTCGACAATATACTCATCGCCACCACCTACTTGCACGAACTGTATATTGTATTCCTTAAGTGCTTGGTCAAGCGTTTTAACAATGAGGTCAACACCTTTTTGATGATCTAGTCTGCCAACAAACCCAAACAACAGTGTGTCTTCAGACACAGCCAGATCCATTTCATCCTGCAAAGCTAGTTTATTTTTAACGCGTCGATCAATAGATTTCACATCAAAATTGGTATCTATATATTTATCAGTTGCAGGATTAAATTCTTCATAGTCCATGCCGTTAATTATGCCAAAAAGCTTACTTCTGACTTCTAACAATAGTTTATCTAATCCACAACCATATTCTGGAGTAAGAATCTCTTTGGCATATGTTTTTGAAACAGTATTTACGGCATCAGAATAAATAATGCCACGACGCATAAAGTTTAGTTTAAGAAACCTATCTTCTAATAATCCAGGTAAAGCGTTTTGCCCATCGTCATAATCTAATTCTGAAGTATTTTGTGAAACTATGTTTCCTTGATGTGCAATACTGTGTATTGTATGAAGAGTTGCGATATCCTTTAAATCAGAGTCTTTCTTGTATACAGTTTTAAGAAAGTTCGCAACTAAACCAGTATGCCAATCATTAGTATGGATAATATCAGGGACAAACTCTTTAGTTTTAATAAACTCTAAAACCCCTCTACATAACAAACCCCATCTAATAGGGTCATCATAGTAACCGTAGACATTAGCACGTTTTTCATAGTATTCCATATTCTCTAAAAAATATGTGATGATGCCGTATTGATTTACATGAGTCTTAACATTGCAGATGAGATCAGGTTCCACTTCAGAACCGGTAGGTATTTTTAACCCCTCAACTAACATCTCTAGTTCATAGTTTTCTTGCTGATCAATGAACCCAAATTTTGGCATGAATATTCTTACATCATGGCCTTGATTCTTTAACGCTCGGGATAAATAGAGTAGAACGATGGAATACCCACCAACTTTTGCATAAGGCATGGCCTCGGCACCAACTAATAGAATACGTTTTGCATTCTCATTTAGGGGAACATCTGAGATAAGATTTTCTAATGCATCTATTATTCTATTAGGCGCCATGCACCAATTCTAGCACAACAGCAACAAATATTATGCAAGATTGTCTAACTCAGATACCAGATCCTTTTCCCCATTAGAAATGAGATCGAGTTTCAGACGTTCTTTTGACACAACACTAAGTCCATACATCTCGGCCTTTGATGCATATAAATCTTTTTCATCTGACATCAATAAGCATAGTTGCGCTGAACTTTTGGATACTTCAGTTAGTTTCAAGGTCTTCTCAAAATATTCTCTGTCTTGAGGTCTAACATATGCATGAATCACTGAAAAAGGTCTTATTGGTTTAAACAATGAAAGTCCTGCATCCATAGTAAACACATAATCTACGGAAGCTTTTTTGGCAGCTTTATCTAAACCTTGTGCTATGTCCTTTAAACCACCAATTCCACTCAAATAGTAGTATTCGGCTTTTTCTTCTATTACTACTTCTTCATACTTTGGAATAAATGAGTCAATTGTTTTTTCAATTACAGGAGCTTCATTAGTCTTCCTAGTTGCTCTTACTGGTTCTTCATCTGTCACCCCAACAGCTGCTTGTTCATTCCTGTACTTCTCTGCCGCAGCTCTAAAACGTGCTAACCAGTCAACTGGTTCAGTTTCTTCGTCATTTGGAGTACTTTGTACCGCAGGTACCTCTTCTTCTTCTATCTGTGATGCAACCTCACTCATATCATGTCTATCAACTCTTACCTCATCTTTATTACTCTTAGGCATGTCATCGAATTGCTTATTAGTATGAAGTGATTGATTAACAACATCTGGCTCTTCTTGCAATGTTCTTCTGTTTGTAGGGGTATTTGGTGTCTTTTTAATTTCATTAGATCTATCTGGATATAAGAAGTCCATTATGTTTTGTCTAGAGAATCTATGTCTACCTGTAGCAGTTTTCACATCAGCGTTTAACTTATCTTCTTCTAAGTATCTGTAAACAGATCTTAGACTAACACCTAATATGTTAGCAACTTCAGTAGATGTATATAGTTTGTCTTTTAAATCTAATATGGTCATGCACTCATGATAGTCAGACTGTAAATGCAATGTCAATGACTTTCTTACATTATGTATGCAATATTAATAAAAACCAAAGCATATATAACATAAAATAGGATGGAGTGTTTAGTTATGCACTATGAATGACGCAAGCTGTTAATAAAAACCTTGATAGGAAATACTACAACCGCTTTGCATATTCTTTTATAGCGCCACGGTTGAGTCAGTAGTCTATACAGCCACTCATACCCACTACCTGTAAACCCACGTATTGTCTCACTATTAGCCGCAAGCAAAGTCTCAAAAGCCCCACCCACTCCAATACATACATTAGCGTTAATAAACTCCTTATTTCGCTTTATCCATTTTTCTTGATGAGGATGTCCAAAAGCGACAAAAAGCAAATCAACCTTTTGATCTTTTAAAACAGCGTTTATCTTGTTTCTACTATCAATATCATAGTCCTCTTTGTGAAATATATTTGATTCAGCAATTAAAATCTGTAACCCTGTGTATTGATGTGTCAATTTAGTTGAAAGTGTTTGTGCGATATTATGTTCTCCGTGAAGAGGTCTTCCATAACTATCCCTAGGCCAACCACCTATGAAACCAACTGTTAATTTCTTTGAGGAGGCAGTTTTACATAATTCGGATACAAAGGACACTCCAGGAATAGTCTTTAAACTTCTTTTATCTTGCCAAAGATAGCTTATTAATGTCATACCACTATATAAGGCTCTTAAGACAAACACACTATTTCTAGGATAGTCTGCAATCTTGTCCAAATAAAGTTTAGCTAATGCAACTCCTACACCATCTGGAAAAGAAAAGTCACTTGAGTTTATGATAGTTCTAAAATCAATATCAGTTTGGGCATCAATAATAAATTCAGGATTAGTTGTGCAAATATGATGGTTCAAGCGTTTATCTTCAAGAAGGTTTAGCGTAGCATTGACAGCCTCTTGCATTGTATAACCAGTTGTAATTTTAACGTCAAGTATTTTAATGTCTTCTGTCATTTTCTTAGTAGGCTTTTCTCAAAATAACTTAAATTATCAAGTACTTTTGAAATACCATTTATAACAGCATTTAAAGGTTCATCAGCAATGTGAACAGGAACTCCTGCAAAATTTGTGAGATATTTGTCTAAATTTTTAAGTAATGCGGTACCTCCACTAAGAACTATCCCTTTGTCTAAGACATCTGATGACAATTCCGGTGGTGTCTTTTCTAAAACGTTTTTGACAGCAATTGCAATTTGCTGAAGCGGGAAACTAAAACACTCTGTTATTTCATTCGATCCGATTGTCACTGTTTTAGGAAAGCCAGAAATGGAATCTCTTCCTTTTACTTCGTAAAATTCTTCTTTATTAAGTGGATACGCGGAACCTATTTCTTTTTTTAGCCGTTCTGCAGTATTCTCCCCTACTATTAAATTGTATTTTCTTCTAAGGTGAAGAATTAGGGCTTCATCAAGAGTATTACCTGCAACCCGCACACTACCGTGTGTAACCATGCCATATAACGAAACGATGGCGATCTCGGTTGTACCTCCACCAATATTTACAATCATATTGCCTGTGGGTTCTGATATAGGAAGTCCAGTGCCAATCGCAGCTGCGAGAGGCTCTGGAATAAGATACGCATTTTTAACACCAGCGGAATAAGCAGCGTCAATTACAGCACGCGCCTCAACTGATGTAGCCCCTGCAGGAATTGAAATAAGGACATCAGGACGAAAGAATCTGATAGTACCAGCTGCTTTGGTAATAAAATAGCGAATTAGAGCCTCTGTAACCACATAATCAGCTATAACACCACTCTTTAATGGTTTGGTAGCAATAATCCCTTCTGGTGTCTTGCCAAGCATCTCCCGCGCTGCCTCCCCTACTGCTACTACTTGTTCGTCATCAATAGTAACGGCAACAACTGTAGGTTCCCGTAAGATTATCCCTTGCTTCTGGACATACACTAAAGAGTTAGCCGTCCCTAGATCAATCCCAATCTTCTTATTAAACATAGTCCAAATTATAACTCTAAATATGTAATTTGCTATAAATTTAGTATAATGACTTGGATAATATGGATAAAAAACACATTGTACAATCTTTGGTTACGGCACTAGTTTTATTACTTATAACTACAGGGCTTTTCTTGTACACCTCTGGCTATCGACTTTCTAAGCCACGTAATGAAACGGGCAATAATCAAATCCAAGTTCGAAGAACAGGCATGATCGGTGCAAAATCCATACCAGAAGGAGCAAATGTTTATCTTAATGGTGATTTAGTTACAGCCACGGATGATACCATCTCAAATTTAAGGCCACAAGAAAAGTATGTTTTAACCATTAGAAAAAGCGGCTATGTTGAATGGAAGAAAACTATAGAAGTATTTCCAGAATTAGTTACTGATATTACAGCGGTACTTGTTTCCATGACCCCAAGACTGGAACCTTTAACTAATACAGGGGCAGCACACCCTTCGATGGCGCCTAGTCTTTCAAGAATAGCTTTCTTTTCAACAGACACGGAAGCTCCAGGTATATGGGTCATCCCTCTTGTAAATGTAGGGTTAGATTTATTTAAATCTAATGCTAACAACATCCTAGAAGATACTTTATATAATCAGTTTTCAAAGGGGACAAATATTGAATGGTCGCCAGATGAAAAACAATTACTTATAACAGTGCCGGAAAACGAAGTAGATGCGTACTATATTGTGGATATTGAAGGTAATACTGCAGAATCTACCGAATCTCCTGAACTGCTTAGAAAGTCTTGGCTAGAAAAAGAGATAAAGATCAGAACAGAAGTGATTAAAGCAATTGATGTGCCCAGCGATATAAAGCAAATAGCACTAAGAGAAGATTCTCTCTGGTCACCAGATAATAAGAAGTTTCTCTACCGACTAAGAACTAATGGGATGATTGAATACAGAGTTTATAACATGGAAAAACCACTCCCTGTTGGTGAAAAGTCACAAACTTTAGTGTTTTCTACTAAAGTTACAGACACACAACCTAAGATTGCATGGTATGCCGATAGCTATCATTTAATTCTAACTGAAGGCGATATTGTAGGAACAAAAAGAGGAAAGATAAGTATTGTTAGAATTGACGGCACGAATAAGACAGAAATATATAGCAACTCACTTCATTCAGATCAAGTATTTAGCTCCCCAGGAGGAGATAAATTAATAATTAGTACTTCTTTTACATCTGACGATCAAACTAATCTATATACCGTGGGTATTCGTTAAAGGTCATCTACACTTATAAGTTTTGCGGTTACAACCATTCTATTAAGTGTTGTCCCCGGAGGATCACAGGTTTGAAGCGTTAAAATAGGCTCGAGCGTTTTTCTTCTTATAGGATAGGTATTAAATCCCTTGTAAACCTGCTTATCAAAGACTTCATATACATACACTTGATTTTTATAGAAGACATGAGCTCTATCACCGTTTTCTAGTTTTCGAAGTAGATTAAATACTTGAGCATACTTACCTAATCGCCAAAAGTTCACCGATGAGTGAGCAAATAAATACACATTGCCTGGTTCAATTGAGGGGTATGGAGAGGTTGATGCATGTGCTATACCATACTTGAGTGAAGCAATATACGTGTCTTCATTTGTCACAGGAACATTTTTAACAACAGGTACGTTCACACCAATCTTTTCTATCACAAGTGAAAAGGTTGTATTTACAGGTTTTATAAGTATAGGTCTACTGGAAATAAGACGCGCAAAGGGACTATCAGTAATACCTTCGTTTTCATTTAACCCGTATCGTTGATTTTTGAGTTGCTTTACTTGATATACAACTTCTGCATAAATAACAGGTCCATAGGTCAAAACAAGCATTAATATGCCTATACCAATTAAGATTTCGGGCAGGTATTTTTTCACTAAACCTTTGAAAGAAGTGAGCTTATTACGGATACTAGAAAGCCAAAGAGTATCACAGTTAAAAACGATGTTAGTGTAAGTCCTTTTACCAAGTAGTCAGTCAAGTAGAGCAAAGCAATATTTACAACCATTGAAAATAATCCTAACGTCAGAATAGTTATAGGCAGTGTTAATATTTGTATGATGGGTTTAACAAACGTGTTAAGTACACCTAAAACAACAGCTACAATAAATGCTGATGTCAGGTCATCTAATACGACCCCAGGAAGTATTTGAGCAACTACAAAAACTGCAATGGTTGTGGCTAATATATTGATTAAGAATTTCATACAGAAAGTATAAAGGCATATGGAATGTAGAGCAAGTAATGAATGAGGTTAAATATAAGAAAGTCAGCTACCCACATACACATATACGTTTATAAGGCACGGGAAGGCTTGAGACCGTAACATTTTGGGCGCTTTTTGTAAGAGATGTGGTTGCAATAACACAGG
>CAZLZI010000016.1:0-16718 GCA_964563965.1 uncultured Candidatus Saccharibacteria bacterium | reverse complement strand
AGTTCGTGCTTTTCTGCAATATCATCCCTGTCAATGTAATCAAGGTACTTTTCAGTAGTAGATATGCGTTTATGTCCTGCTAACTTTGAGAGATATGAGATATTAACTCCTTGTGTTAGATGATATGCAACAAAAGTATGTCTTAAGTCATTTATCTTTGCACTCTTAATACCTGCTTGCGCAAAATATTTAGTTATAGATGATCTAATATTCCTCACAAGAAGAGCATTTCCGGTTTTAGTGATGAATAGGTATTTTGATTTAGTAGTTTTTGGTCTCTCCTCATCGAGGTATGCTTTAACAGCAGAAATGACAGCATGATTTAAAGGAATCTCTCGTCTTGCATGCCCTCGCTTTTCTGGAATGATAAGTGTGCCTGACTTATCATCTTTAATAACAAAGTCATCAAGATTTATTTTAGATAATTCATCAATTCTAACTCCAGTCTGCAGAAGCACTTCGATGATAGCATAGGTTCGGCTATCGTTTTTAGCAGCATCTCTTAGCCCACCATATTCAAGTCTGGACAAGATCCTTGGGGCTTTTGATTCAAGCTTTGGGTGTTTAAGCTCATCAGAAGGATTAGTTGTAACATGGCCTTCAATCTGTAGGTATCTGAAGAAGGTTTTAGTGGCATTGGTCTTGCGAGAGATTGATTTAGGGGTATATTCCCTTTGGGCTAAACTGTCCATGAAATTCTTTAAGTGCACGAGTTCTACCTCGGCTATAGTGTTTAAGCCTTGCTTATAAAGGTGTTCTATAAGCTGTTCTAAATCTTTCTGGTAGGCAATGACGGTTGAGGCAGACCGATCCTGGTCTTTTAGGCTCTGTATAAAGGTTTTGTGCGCTTTTTCTAATTCCATATCTAAACCTATAGGGTATAGTACCATTAGGGGAATGTTATTTCAACACACAAATTCGGGCTAACTGCATCTTGATATTTAAAGATCCAATACTATAATGACCATAATGCTTTCTCCTGCTCGCCTAAAATATATAGTTATTTCGTTACTGCTCTTATTCGGTATGTTTAACTTTACAAGAACAACAATGGACATAATTCAAAGTAGCAAAAGGCTTGAGAGCATGCAAAAGACCGTATCTAGCCTTGAAAAAAAGAAGTTGGCTCTAGATAAAGAGCTAAAATACAAGAAAACTGCCAGATTTATTGAAGAACAGGCTCGGAATAGGTTAAATATGGCTAAAAAGGGGGAGGATGTCTTGGTTCTTCCCGCAGCCCTAAGAGACCCATCTAAAATCACTAGTAGGCTAGAAAAGCCTAATGGACAGGTTATGGGTGATACAGACAGCGTTGAAAACGAAGAAAGACGTAATTTCTGGCTTTGGCTGGAATTGTTTTTCTAGGTCTGGTAAAATACGGAGGCTTTAACGCGGGGTGGAGGAATAGTACCTCGTCAGGCTCATAATCTGAAGGTCCCGGTGCAACTCCGGGCCCCGCAACCAACAAGCTTTAAAACCCCCTCTTTTATTTGGTATAATGGCACAGTCTTGCCAACGTAGCTCAGGGGTTAGAGCGGGCGTTTCATACGCGCTAGGTCGGTGGTTCAAGTCCACCCGTTGGCACCAATTATTTCCTTTAATAAACACAACTTATTGAGTAGAATACATACATGGAAAGTAAAACCCCATTATTTAAGGCTACAAAAGCAGTAAAAAAGGATATTGTAATTGAAGATAAGAATAAGTCATTTCGCAAGAAGGTCTTGTCTGTCATCAGTTTCTTAATTGCTATACTAGTTCTTTTAGCATTCCTTGCTCCCAGATTAAGATACTTTGGTAGTGTTACAATTCCTGGGCTAACTACTATGGAGAAAACAGAATGAAAAAAAGAATACTAACAGGGGATAATACAACCGGAAAATTACATGTAGGTCATTATGTTGGTTCTCTTGAAAACAGACTTAAGTTTCAAGATGATTATGAAACCATCGTTATTGCCGCTGACTTGCATGCCTTGGCGTATCCTAAATATATTATTGATACAACTCTAGTGCGTGATGGTATTGTACAGGCAGTACTTGGTAACCTTGCTGCCGGACTTGATCCAGAAAAAGTTACCTTCTTTGTTGACTCAGGTGTGCCAGAAATTTGTGAGTTAGCTTTTATTTTTTCAACACTCATTTCTACTAATCGCATTCTTAGAAACCCAACTATTAAAGATGAAATTAGAGATAAAAGTCTTGGTGATACATACTCACTTGGTTTTTTAAACTTTCCTGTACTCATGGCCTCTGATATTTTGGCTGCCAAGGCAGACTTAGTTCCAATAGGAGAAGATCAACTACCCCATCTTGAGTTAACTCGGGAAATTGTTGCTAAATTCAACGGTACATTTAAACCTGTACTTAAAGAACCCACTGCGCATGTTGGACGAGTAGCTAGACTAATGGGAATTGATGGGAATGCCAAGATGTCAAAGTCACTCAATAACACTATCTACTTGGATGAATCTACTCCGTCTCTAAAAGATAAAATTAAACGTATGTATACTGACCCCACAAGAATTCATGCCACTGATCCTGGTAAAGTAGAAGGTAATCCTGTATTTGATTACCACGATGCGTTTAATCCAAACAAAGATGAGGTTGAAGATCTTAAAGCTCGATATAGAAGTGGTAAAGTTGGTGATGTAGAGGTTAAAGATAAGCTTTTTATTGCTATGGATGCTTTCTTAGCTCCCATTCGTGAAAGATATAATTTGTATTCAGAGAAACCAGAGTTTGTGTATGAGCTTCTCCATGAAGGTACAAAGAAAGTACGAAAACTTGCTGAAGGTACGCTATCTGAAGTCAAAGAAGCTATGTACCTGCCTAATCTTTAAATATTGTGTATAATTGGCAGGTTATGCCAAAAACACAACAAGAAACCCCCAAGAAGAAAGCCGTAAACATTAAAAACAAAGTAATGGATAAACTCCATAACCCACAGGTTCCACATATGCCGTTTGCAAAAGATAGTGATGGTCAACAAAGTATATTTTCAAACATATTCTTTTACATCTTTTTATTTGCTGGCATTTTAATCCTTTTAGGTTTATTCGATAAAACGCTTGGTATTAAAGAAGTTCCAATTAATGAAACACTCAAGCTTATAAATGAGGGGAAAGTCAAAGATGTAATCGTTACAGAAAATAAGATAGAGATTACTCAAAAAGATGGTACCTATTTTACATCTAAAAAAGAACGCACTACTTCTTTTGATGAACTTGCAAAAAATACCGACACTGATTTATCTAAAGTTAGTGGAGATATAAAAGTAGAAGAACGGTTTACACTTGAATCTATTTTATCTCCAATTATGCTTTTTGGACTTCCATTAGTTATTTTGTTTTTTATTTTCAAACAAATGAAAGCAACCAGCGGAGATATTATCTCATTTGGTAAATCTCGTGCAAAAATGTTTGCCGGTGATAAGCAGAAGATTACCTTTGATGATGTTGCTGGTAATACAGAGGCTAAAACAGAATTAAAAGAAATTGTGGAGTTTTTAAAAAGCCCAGAGAAGTTTAGAAAGCTCGGTGCTCGTATACCTAAAGGTGTTTTATTGGTGGGGCCTTCTGGTGTTGGTAAGACACTGCTTGCTAAAGCTATAGCAGGAGAGGCAGAAGTGCCGTTTTATAGTGCAGCAGGTAGCGAGTTTATGGAAATGCTAGTTGGTGTAGGCTCTTCCAGAGTAAGAGACTTGTTTGCAACAGCTACGCAAACACAACCGGCTCTAATCTTTATTGATGAAATAGACGCGATAGGTAGACAACGGGGTATGGGTATTGGTGGTGGGCATGATGAAAGAGAGCAAACCCTTAATCAGATATTAATTGAAATGGATGGTTTTGACACTCGAACTGACGTCATAGTTCTTGCGGCAACAAATAGACCGGATATGCTCGATCCTGCGTTAGTAAGACCGGGGAGATTTGATAGAAGAATCTCAATTTCTCTTCCTGACTTAGCAGACCGCGTCGAAATTATTAAAATTCACATGCGAGAAAAACCTTTTGAAGAAGTATCTGTCGAAGAAATTGCAAAAAAGACAGTTGGTTTTAGTGGCGCTGATATTGAAAACATGTTGAATGAAGCCGCAATACTTGCTGCAAGGCAAAATAAAGAAAAGATAGATGCGAGTGATGTTGATGAAGCCGCGTTAAAAGTTACACTAGGTGCTGAACGCAAGATGATGTTAAGTGAGGAAGAACGCAAAGTGGTTGCCTATCATGAGGCTGGACATGCAGTAGTTTCTGCATTTGTTCCGGATATGGATCCAGTGTATCGCGTATCAATTATTTCCCGAGGCGGCTCGTTAGGGCATACAAGTTATCCACCAGAACGGGATAGGTATAACGAAACCAAGACTAGATTACAGTCAATCATATCAACCATGTTAGGCGGTAGAGCTGCAGAAGAAATTGTCTTTGGGGAAATGACTATTGGAGCATCAGATGATATTGATAAAGCAACAAAACTTGCACGAAAAATGGTCACAGAGTTTGGTATGAGTGCCTTAGGTCCGATATCTTTTGAAGGTCATCAACAAAGCATTTGGCTAGCACGCGAACTTGGTGATAGCCCTAGCTTTAGTGATAATGTTGCTTCTCAAATTGATAATGAGATTCGCGTTCTTATTGAAGGAGCTTATAATAAAGCATTGGAAATACTTAAAGGTCATATCGATAACTTACATACTGTAGCAAATAGATTGCTTGAAATAGAAACCATTTATGATGATGAGTTCAAAACTCTAATAGGTCTTAAATCGGGAAATGAAAAAACTACTAATAATTGATACCTTCAATTTTTTACATAGAGCGTATCATGCTATACCAAAAAACTTTACTGATGCCGAGGGCAATCCTACTAATGCTATCTATGGTGTAACATCTATGCTTGTAAGTACATTTGAGCAACTACGCCCGGATTATGCGATATGTGCTGTAGAGAGCAAAGAACCCTTATTACGATCCACTGAGTTTAAAGAGTACAAAGCCCAGCGTAAACCTATGGATGAAGAGTTGTCAGTTCAAATCCCAAAAGTATTTGAGATTATTGATGCGTTTGGGATTCACACTATTCAAGCAGGTGGGTATGAAGCGGATGATGTTATTGCCACTCTTGTAAAGAAGTATTTAAAACATGATATTGAGATATTGATACTCTCAAATGATAGAGACTTATGGCAAATTGTTTCTTCAAAGGTTTCAATCATGCTTCCGGTTAAAGAGGGGAATATAGAATTTATTGGTCCTGATCAAGTACATAGTCGAATGGGTTTTTCACCTAAGCTAATTGCTGATTTTAAGGCATTAAAAGGAGATCCAAGTGATAACATTGCGGGCGTTAGTGGCATAGGAGAAAAAACTGCGCAAGAACTTATCATCCAGTACGGTGACCTAGACAATATATATAAGGCTGTTGAAAATCATCCCCAAACTTTTTCACCTGCTATTTTAAAAAGATTAGTGGATGGAAAAACTTCAGCTTACACATGTAAACGACTTGTGACTTTAGCAGATAGTCTTGATTTTAATGTAGATTTAGAAGACTGTGTTTATACTGAATTTAATAGGGGGCGCGTAAAAGAGATTCTCTTTAAATACAATTTTAAATCAATAATTAAAAGACTAGGATTTGAAAACCCTAAGCAGATTAAACATGAAGTTAATGAGGATCAGTTAGGACTCTTTTAAATGCTTAATGGTCAAACTATTGCACAAAGAATAGCTGAACATTACCCAGAGCCCAAAACAGAACTGGTATATGAAAATGAAATGCAACTTGCAATAGCAGTTACACTGTCAGCCCAAACAACTGATAAAAAAGTTAATGAAATAACTAGTACACTATTTAAGAAATACCTCTCTTGGGAGGCCTTTGCAACGGCAGACTTATTCCAATTAACTAATGATATTAGGGGTGTTAACTTTCATGTGGGTAAAGCCCAAAGATTAATAGAAATGGCTAAGAGAGTACTAAGTGAGTTTAGTGGTCAATTACCAAGACAAATGGACAAGCTTATAACTCTTCCAGGTGTAGCTAGAAAGAGTGCGAATGTCATTATGCAGGAATTATGGGGTATTGCAGAAGGAGTTGTTGTTGATACGCATATAACACGAGTATCTCAACGGTTAGGTTTTACTACTAACACTGATGCTGTAAAGATAGAGAAAGAGCTAATGACACTTATACCTAAAGCATATTGGAGGAATTATTCTGGCGGGGTTGTCTTACATGGTAGGTATATTTGTATCGCCCGAAAACCAAAATGCAGTGAGTGTTTTCTAAATGATGTGTGCCCGTCCGCTTTTAATGTGTAATTACTCTTTGGTTATATCGTAAGGTAGAACATATCCAAACTTCAGTGACGTTTCATCGAAATAATCAAATCTATCAGTTTTGTATGGTTTGAACTCATACTTTTCTTTAGGTTGTATAGTTACACCATCTTTTAACTCTGGATATACTTCATTTTTTATGCTCGGTTTAAGGACAACTGGACTTTCTGTATTATTTGTCCAGACAACAGTTTGTCCTAAAGCAATCTCAGCTTCTTGAGGTTTAAAACCGTCAGCTGTAATTTCAATGGCATATGTTGGAGCTAGTACTTTAGCTCCTTGTTCTTCAATCAGTATCTCTTTTTGACTTCTTATTCTTGTGTCAGCGGGAGTTTCACCCGTAGACTGTGTTTTTTCACCCTTATCAACATTTAACTCTCTAAATTCTTCTGAAATTTCACGGCTTAGATCTTCAAATTTTTTCAGTTCCAGAAGTTTGCCGTTTAAAAAGAAGGTGGGTGTAGAGTTAACCCCCAAACTTTCCCCAGTCTTGATATCCGTATTTACAAGAGTTTTAAGTTTTTCACTTTTCATATCACTTGCAAACTTTTTGCTATCTAGTCCTAAATCTTTAGCATATTGAATCAAATCTTCTTCTGCTAAATCGTTCTGATTTTGAAATAACAAATCATGATATTCCCAGAAGGCGTCTTGTTCTCCTGCGGCCATTGACGCTCTTGCTGCTTCGAGCGAGTTCGGATGCTGGGGTAGTGGGTAGTGTTTATAAACGATTTTGAGCGCTGGGTATTCTAGTTCAAGCGCTTTTAAGGCAGATTGAAAGGCCGCACAGGCAGGACATTCAAAATCGGAAAACTCAACTAAAACTACTTCTGAGTTTTCAGGTCCTTTGAAGTAATTAAAATCAGAAACCAAATCTCCTTCATTAACAATTTTAAGTGCGGTAGACTGATTTCCTTGTTTTTCTCCCGCAATGATTATTCCTACAAACACTAGGAGTGTAAGCAGTCCTATAATAAATATGGGCATATTTCTTTTAATAAAATTCTTCATGACCTCATCCTCCTACTAACTAAAGTTGTAACTCTTAAGCTATTATGCAATTGGTGCAGGAGATTGGCAAGGTTGGGTTCATTATCAAATATGATTGTTAAATCCGTATAAGAAACGTCCAGTTCTTTGTTTGGTACAAGTGACCGAAATGCTTGCACATATGTGTTAAAGTGATATGCTAGTCTATTTTTGAACATTTGACGTTCTTTAAGTGCTGTCTCTCGTGGTATATCGTGTGCAACTTTATACGTTGCCATTTGATTAAGCACCTCAACAGCAAATACGCTCGCAGCATACTCTGAATTTAATAGTAGTGTCGCATGCTTTTTATATATTGGGTGTAGTGTTATAGGTACATCGCCATGGGTATCTCCTCTCACTTTGTTAGTAATGAATCTGACAGTATGTTTAATTAATTCTGGGCCTGTCCTAACGATAGTCTCTCTTTTAGTACCTAATATAACTTCTTCGCTGGTCCTCAAAGATCTCGCATGTCCAATTTCGTGCAACATTACTTCGACTCCGCAGGCTACACCTGAAGCGTTTGAGATGTCATGCAAAGACCCCAAAATAATATATCTTGAGTTAGTACTGTCGGGATCTATGCTGGGAACATATTTCGCATTCGCGTCTGTGGTCATATAGATATCAACAGGACTTAGTTCTGATAAGTTAAATGCACAAGGTCCTGATTGAGCATAGATGTTTTTTACGAAATAAGCTCCAGGTAAGGAGAGTGCGGGATCGATTTCGGTGATTATACGCATGCCGTCGTTTTCTACTTCTTGGGTTATAAAAATAGATTCTTCAACACCGTGTTCATTCGCCCATTCAACATATACATATCTTGCTCCGGTTAATTTTCTACCTGACTCCATTATTTTCTTTGCATGTGGTGTTTCTGGTTCTTTGGCATCATACTTAAGGGCAAAATATTTAGATTGTCCCATGCACTCGCTTAACGAGCTTGAAAACCTAACTTCAACATCTGGGACATACTTCTCAAGACGGTTGTTAGCTTCATCTGCACAACGGAGAAGGCCGTCGATCCTACTACTCATTGGTTAACTTTTCCAAGTACATCCGTATTTACTAAATTAAGTGGAGGATGTTTATTTATTAGTACTTCAACAACATTCTCTGCTGCCATCTTAGCCATTTGAATTCGTGCTTCTCTGGTTGCACTTGCAATATGAGGGGTGAGTATAATATTTTTTAAATCTCGAAGGCCTTTATACATTTCAGGTTCTTTTTCAAACACATCAATAGCAGCGCCTTCTATCCAGTTTTCTTTTAGCGCTACATATAATGCATCTTCTTCAACAACCGGTCCTCGTGATGTGTTAATTAAAAATGCAGTAGGTTTCATTTTCTTTAATTCTCGTTCAGTTATTAAATGATGTGTAGTGGGGAGGAGAGGAACATGAAGAGAAACAAAATCAGACTTCTCGAGTAATTCATCCAGGCTTGCGTATATGATTCCCTGCTCGTGTTCAACAATATCGTTTCGCTTATTGTCAAAGTATATGACTTGCATACCAAAGCCATGTTTTGCAATCTTTGCAAGGTGAGAGCCTATTCTTCCCATACCAATAATACCAAGAGTTTTTCCGGTAAGTTTAGCACCTAAAAAGACCATAGGGTCCCAATATTTGTAGTGTCCTCCTCTTGTATAGTAATCAGCTTCCACAATCTTTTTACCAATAGAAAGCATAAGAGTCATTGTAAATTCAGCAACATCGGCAGTTAGATCACCTGGGGTATTAGATACGTAAATACCGTGTTTGGTAGCGGAGGCAATATCTATATTGTCATATCCTACAGCATAGTGGGCTACTACTTTTAGATTAGATGCGCACGAAAGAATAGCATCCGTTATTTTATCAGGTATTACAGGGATCAAGGCATCAACGTCTTTTACAGCATCAATTAATTCTTGCTCTCTCATTGGGGCACCTGTTCTCATTTCAACTTGAAGTGCTGTGTGTTTCTTCAATATTGTATATGCAGTACGGGGAATTTCTCTTGTAATTAATACTTTCATTAGCTCGATTTTAACATAATTAGAGGGAGAAATTAAGGTTTTTCCAAACCACAATTGCTTTAGCGTTCGCTATAGTCGGGCAGATTTGGCTATTCGAATGAAGTTTATTGGACTGCTCATAATAATGGCTTTGCAAATCTTGGTGTAGACTTCACTATTCTTTCCAGTGTTTGCATCTCCTCAAGTGTTAATTGACCGTGGATTGATCCTATACGTGTTATAACATTAGCTGCATTGATAGATCCCCAAGTCAGAGCATCCTTTATGCTTTTTTGATGATGAAGTGCTGATACAAATGATGCAGAGAAGGCGTCTCCTGCACCGGTTTTATCAACAATCTTTTTATCGTGTAAAAACACACCCATCTTTTCAAGCTTTGTACCATCAAAAGCACTAGAACCGTTTATTGAATCAGTAATTACTGTGATCTTTGGTCCCATGGTATGTAATATATCATGTAAATCTTCTACATCAGTTGAATCTGTTTGCAATATAAATTGAGCTTCCTCCAGATTTACAAAAAGGATATCGGTTACACACAAGAATTGTCTAATCGCTGCAACGCCTTCTTTTATATGGAAGCTTCCTGGATTAAAGCACACTCCCATTTGGTGATGCATATTTATATATGCAATTAAATCAGTTTGGAAATCCTTGAAATTAGGAGGCATGGATGTGTAGTATAACCAGTCAGGAAAACCATGCTTGTCAATCCATGCTATTAAGTCAGTTACTTTATACTGTCTTTTTGGATGGTGTGACAAGATGGTGCGTTCAGACTTAAAGCTTATGATAGTATGTACATTGGTTGCGTTGGATTCATCAATTAGACATAATTCTGTCTCTATACCTGCTTTTGTAAAGGTTTCAACAAATTTATTACCATTGGGATCATTTCCAATACTTGTAAAAACCCCACTTTTAAGTCCAAGTTTGTTTGCGGTTATGGCAACATTACAAGAATTCCCAGCAATAGTAGCTCTATATGTTTCTACAGGAATCTTACCTCCGTATACCAGCTGGAGTAGTTTTATGTCTTCTTGTTCAATAACTGTTGCATCGTCAATTTCCATATATTGATCTATTGCAACATCTCCGATTGTGAGCAGATTTATCTTGGGCATGTACTTTATTTATGATAAAGGTTTTTTGCGTTCATTTCTATATGAGTTGCAGAGAGTTCATACTTTTCAAGAAGTGCATCCCGTGACCCCGATTCACCAAAGGTGTCTTTAACACCCATAATACACATTGGTATAGGTAATTCCTGACTAAGGAGTTCAGCTACTGCAGCCCCTAAGCCTCCTATTTGTTGATGTTCTTCGACCACAAGTACTTTGTGTGTTTTACGTGCACTAGTAAGAAGTGTATGTTTGTCTAGCGGTTTAATAGTATGCATATTTATAACTTCAACACTAAGTTTGTATTTTGAGTTTAAATTATCTGCTGCCTTGAGTACTTCAATAAGTATTGGTCCTGCTGAAACTATGGTTATATCCTTTCCTTCTCGAAGTATGTCTGCTTGCCCAATCCTAAAGTCAGTTTGCTGTGTATAGATTGCAGGAGCGTTGCCCTTAAAACTTCTTATATAGACTGGTCCTGTATGTTTTGCTGCAAGTAAGGTTAATGCCTTGGCTTGATAGAAATCTGCAGGACACAAAACTGTCATATGGGGTAGTACTCTTACTAAAGCAATGTCTTCAAGGCCTTCGTGTGTTGCGCCATCTGCTCCATTTGAAAATCCAGCATGTGAACCTATGAGTTTTACATTAGCTTGTGAATAACAAATGGAAACTCTAATCTGATCCCAGTTTCTTCCTGGTGAAAAAACTGCAAAGCTAGACATAAATGGGAGTTTACCTGTAAGGGCAAGACCTGCTGCAATCCCTGCCATATTTTGTTCACTAACACCTGTTTGAAAAAATCTTGTGGGATATTTTTGTTGAAATAAATGCAGGCGTGTAGATTCAGTTAGATCAGAACTTAAACAAACTACATCTTTATTAAGTTCACCAAGCTTAAGTAGAGCTTCTCCTATACCATCTCTTATTTCTTTTTGGGCAGTTTCTTTTTTCATTGATCGCTTGGTGTTGATTCTTTATTCTCTGATTCTGACTCTGGTTCTTTATCACCACATTCTTTAGTTTGTTTTTCTCTTCCGAAAGAAAAGTTCATATCAGTCTTTCTAACTTTGACCATATCAACAACTACATTTGTGACTTCTTGTGTTTCACAAGTATCACCAGGTTCTGTAAGTAGAATCATTACTTTAAGTTCATTCTCTTCTTTATCCTCATATATTCTTCGTATTTTCATTTTGTATCCGTCTTCTGTAAGTGTCTCGGTGTTTGCTGCAACGACAAAATATCTGTTGAAATCAATATCTTCTTCAACTCGTGTAGAGCCGGTGGGATCAATAGACTTGAGATAGTTCTCCAGTTCATCCTGTGATTTAAGAACTTTCCTATCTTTCTCCAGTTCTTGGAGTGTTGGTACTTCTCGTGGGAAATTAACTAGATGCGTAGCGGTTACCTTATCCGAAGGCATCCAAGGTAGTTCTAGATCATCCATTGTTAGAAGAAATCCAGCTGCGGCAATAAGAATTGCAATAGCTATAATAGGTAAAAAGTTTGCTGTCGAAGCTTTTGATTTAGTCATAGTCTGTTAATATTCGGCCATCAAGCGACCTTAACTGTCTAAGCGCTGCCTGAGATTCTTTGCGCGAAGGAGGCTTGCCGTGCCATTCAAATTTATACTGCATAAAGTCAATACCGTATCCTGGTATAGTATGTGCAATTATAGCAGTTGGGCGCTCAAAAATCGCCTTGGCTTTGTTAACTGCACTAATAATCTCTTC
Organism: uncultured Candidatus Saccharibacteria bacterium; assembly: GCA_964563965.1. Lineage (GTDB taxonomy): Bacteria > Patescibacteriota > WWE3 > UBA101185 > UBA10185 > CAZCAQ01. Next base: position 4,460 of record CAZLZI010000016.1, on the reverse strand, counting down.
TATGTTATGTCCATCAATTTCAATAACATAAAAGTTAAACGCCTCCAGTTTTTCTCGTAAGGGTTCAAGAGGGAGGACATCTTCAGTATAACCATCTATTTGAATATTATTGCGGTCAATAAGCCACACTAAATTGTTAAGTCGTCTACTTCCTGCAAATAATGCGGCTTCCCATGTTTGTCCTTCGTTTAGATCACCATCACTAGACAAACAGAATACTCGAGCAGGAGATTCCTCCAGCTGTAATGCAAGTGCCATACCTATCGCTTGAGATAGACCTTGGCCAAGCGGACCACTGGAAGTTTCAATTCCTGGAATGGTTACATTATGAGGATGCCCTTGTAATAAAGAGCTGATCTTTCTAAGTTTCATCAGTTGTTTTTTATCAAAGAAGCCTTTTTGAGCAAGTGCTGCATATAGAATTGGACACAGGTGACCTGATGACAGAACAAATCTATCTCTTTTAGGATCATGAACTGTAGATGGCGTTATGTTTAGTGTGTGAAAGTATAAGACGGCTATAACATCTGCAATACCAATAGGTCCTGCACTGTGGCCGGACTGGGACTCTAAGAGCATCTCGATGACTGTTATGCGTAGTTTTTTAGCAATGTGTTCAATGTCAGATAATGAGTAGTTCTTATTACTCTCCACATGCGTTGGAGGTAGCATTTTCTTTGGGGGCATTACGTCTATTCTAGTACAAATAAATCAGTTACTCCATTAGTTTGTAAATTTGTAAGTGATGATGGTAGAAGTGCTTTATATGAATCAGAGAGTACTAATCTTCACTAAACCTTCAACATACAGTTAAGGATTTATCTATAGTTGAGTTAAGACCTCAGAAGACTGAATGCTCGATATGGTCTAGCGTTTGAGTAAGGTTCCACTATTCAGTAGTGGATGAACCAGATTCTTTTCTTAGTCGCGTTGCCCGTTGAAAAGGATTTTCCGCATTAGTAACTTCTCGTTTTTTCGCTTGGCCGAGTATTCTGCTCTCTTCTTTTTGCATGGTGTCGATAATTTCATCCGCAGAGAAGTAATATGTGTTTCTTTCTGTTTCATACTGTATTCCAGAAATAGCTATAGAGCAGGGTGCTGAATCATCATACGAGTACCCCCGCTCGTGCCTTACTTGGTATTCTATTGGTCTGCGCTCAGTTATTGAGCGATATATATCAGGTAACTCCTCTGTTGGTAATCTTCTAAGATTTTGTTGCCAGCTAGCGTCCTGTGCATTAAGGTATACTAGTTCACCGTTCGTAACTAACATGGCTGATAAACCACTTCCGTCAGGTGGTACTACTAATACATAGCGCATTTCATATGCATCGCCATAGTCAGATGGTATCAGTGACGTATGTGTTTTGATGCGAAATGTAGTTAAAGCATCCTGTGTTTCTGGCGTTATAAGATAGTCAGCAACTGCTTGAGCTGTTGTGCGCAGTGCTGCTTCTGTTTGTTCTTTTGCAAGTAAGTTCATTTTTAATAGATCAACTATTTACTGTAATGCATTCTAGTCGGTTGTCATTTCTATGCTTGAGGAATCCTGAATAAGCATATGAGTTGAACAATACTTATAAAGCATTCAGAATAGTAGTATGTCAAACAGAGTAGTTGGCCTACCTTTTTATCCCGGAAGAGAGCCATCTTTTGTTATAGAAAATGTAATTGGTCCCGATGTTATGGATGTACTTTTAGAAATAGCTAAAGATCATGAGGTGGTGGTCAGTGGTTCAACAATCATCACCACTATAGCTACAGGGGGATTCATGCTAGGAGAACAAGGTACACCTGTCGAAGATAAAGTTTCTGACATTGATGTATATGTCGGAAGTATGGCGTTTGAAGCATTATGCACTGCTGGTACAGCTGAGAAAACTGTAGGACGCTATTCTGCTTCAATACAGGTTGGTTCCCGTGAGGTAAATATTATAAATGTGGATGAAATGCGCAAGAGCTGGGTTGAAAGTATAACAGAACTTCTAGATAAGCTTGGTATTCCGGAGGATGTGACGTTACCAGACAGCGTTGAAATTCCACCACCTCATACTACACTCACAGAACTGAGTCAGCATGAGATAAGAGTATTTATGGCTTCCCGCCTTAGAGCTATTGTGTCGTCTTTGATGGAGGACGCTAGTGCTGAAAACTTTTTAAGACATAATGGCTTATTTTCATTTGAAACTTTGGGAGTTGCTCTTGGAAATTCTGGTACTATCTCAGTATTGAAAAACACCAATGATTTTTTACATAAGCCTTCATATAGACGAGGGCAGCTAAATCAATACCGCACTGCTCACTATACTGGGATAACAGAGGTGGAAATAAATCCAGAGTCATTAACAGGGATACTTCTATATGCTTCATTATTAGATGAACAAATTGAGTTATCAACAAGTTTACTTCCGTATAAACTTGCAACAGGTATTGCACGCACGCTTAGAACTGTTGCCGAGAGAAAGACTCAATTGGCGGGGGCTTATGAGCAGGGCCAGGTTTCACCTCAAAAGCTTTGGTATAATGCGTTGTATGCTTCTGCATACAAACTTGCCCAAGGCACACACCCTCTAGTCTTAGAAAATACAGTTGACCAATCTGAATTTGAGTATGCAATGCGGTATAAGATGCAGGAGGAGTTTGCTCGAGCCCTGTCACAAGATCCGGTACAAGCAACAGCTCAGATGTTTTATGCGTTGCCTCTTAGCCAGTTAATTTCTCCAATCTTTAGTCGTAACTTTGCGGAGTATCATAAACAAGTACTGCCCAATAGTGTGTATTTTGCACCTTTTTTTCAAGATGGGGAGTATAGAGATACTACCGGCAATATCGTGACAATTACAGATAGGAGGCTCGAACAAGCTCAAGCATTTATGCTAAATCTTTTAGCCTTTATGAGTTATTTTTATCAAGTACACGAAGTGGATACCGTTGTTGATAGGGCAGTAACTTCTGGAAGTGGTTTAACTTATACTCGAATTCAAGGTCCAGCTAATATGTCAGAAGCTATGGCATTATTACTCTGTTCTCTAGGTTATAGGCATGATCAACAGTCTGTGATCGAACAAGTGTGCAATGCTTGGCTGGTAAAGGGACTAGCACCTAGATCCTATAATACCGGTCTTACCGATGATTTTAATATGGCAGTAGACCTTGATGTAGTAAGTGCGACTATGCAACGCTTTGAAACTGCGGTTAAGCAATTTGATTCTTGGGAACTAACATGAAGCCTTCTGTTTTATATGTCTTAATGGTTTGTGCTTCCATGTGTTCCATGAGTTTTCTTTTTATATTTGAGATCACTTTATCTATACTCCAATCACTATATTTGTCATGCCATTCATTTTCCCACATAGTTTTTGCTAGTTCATCACGTGTAACAATAGTGTTTAAGTTCTTGCTTAACAGGTTAAACACTTTGAGTTCTTGACCGGTAAGATACTCTTCAGGTTGTATGGTGGCATTAATTAACTGATCTAAATTAAGTCTAGTATGTATATAATAGCCAAAGAGCGGATGAAAGAAGACAATGCCGTTAGTGGTATTGTTTACAAGTCCTGTCTTAAGACAAAATTCTGAAGTGCAAGTTTTTCCTGCTACTAGCTCTTTAATGCTTTCTATTTGAAGATGGGAAACAATTTCTTTATATCGCCAATCAAGCCAAGCACCCCCAACTAATTCATACAGCTTTGGTAGTGTTTTGGTTGTTGTAAACTTCTCTTGAAAGGTAGGGTCTCTGAGTGCTTTTACTTCGCAGTATTTATAAAGAGTGGGATCACTGCCTACAAAGTCAGTAAGCTTTTGGATAAACTGTTCATCAAAGCCTTTATCTTTAAGTTGGATTTTAGTGGAGTGTTGATTAAAAGCAAAAGCCTTGCCCCATATAATATTTGCAGAATAGTATCCCCATAGATCGCCAAGCAGTTCTTGGTCGTGCTGATTATATTCATGACCGGATAGAAAGATTACGGAAAGATCAGACAAGCTCAGTCTGCTAATACTAAGTGCAAGTATGCGCTGATGTTCAAACTGTGGTTTACATAAATTACCGAAACTCTCAAAGACTACAGTTAACTGCTTATGCTCATCAAGCATCAAATACTTTAGAAAACCAAGATACTCAGCCTCAGTTATATCAGATTTAGTTAGCAAATCTTTTAAGATACTTAATGTGTTAGTAGCTAACTGTTTACCGTAATGCGTTTGCAGATATTCTAAAGAGTTACGTAGTAAGGTGGGTATCAAAGGTTGATCAAAATCAAGCCAGAGTACAATTCGCGAGGTCTGTCTAAACGCCAACGCCTGTTTTAGTTGAAACGGTACTCCTGAGCCTCTGAAGCTGTTGATAGTTATGTTCGAGCTTTTTTCGACTACCCCAAGAATGTTTGTTTGTATGTAGTCTAGATTGCTATCCGCAACGAGCTGTTTGGCATTTATGGGCACCTTTAAAATATAGCATA
>CAZLZI010000015.1:0-17146 GCA_964563965.1 uncultured Candidatus Saccharibacteria bacterium | reverse complement strand
AGATCTTTAGTGACTATCCGTTTTATTATTTTAATAGACATGTATTATCTGGCGGAGGAGGTGGGATTCGAACCCACGTGTAGATTGCTCCACGCTTAGTTTTCGAGACTAGCCCGTTGTGACCACTTCGGTACTCCTCCAAACCTGCCCTATTTTACAGTTTGGAAGTCTGAAAGTACATAAATGCCTATTTAGGTATGTTAGAATCCTTCTATGCTTTACACGAATACAACAGCACAGGAGATTTTTAGTACGCTTAGGGATTCTAATAACAGTATTCTATTCATCGATGCACGGTATGACTATGATGCCTTTTGTTCTGCTTTAAGCTTATACATGGTAGTTAAAAGATTGTATGGTAAGTCCATAGAACTTGCCTATTTTAATCCAGTGACGGATGAGTATAGAGATAACCTTACAAAAATCATTGGCGCTTTTCCTGTAAAGACCGAAGTAGATCCTGAAAAGTTTGATTTTTCAGCCTATGATTTACATGTATTTTGTGACTCAGGGGATGTACATCGAATATCTGATACAGGTACTTTTAAGCTTGTAGATAATTTAAAGACTTTGTGTATTGACCATCATGCCGATAGCAACAAGGGTTTTGGTGACATGTTCTATGTAAGTAAAGTTAGTTCCACTTGTGCACTTATTTACAAACTCTTGGAAGAAGAAGGTATTACTCCAACACAGCAGGAGGCAGAGTTATTACTTGTAGGCTTGTTAAGTGATATTCAATTTTTTACCATTCAAACTGCACTTCCTTGGGATTTTTATTGTGCTTCAAAACTATTAGAACTTTCTACTAAACCATACAGTCACTTTGTAGCAACATACTTTAATGCTGATTCAGTAGATGAAACAAAAATGAAAGCACTCACTTACAGAAATATTGTTATTGATGAGTCTAAAGGGCTAGTCTACTCTCACGCTACCCTAGAGCAAATGCGCTCTTTAAGTCTTGATCTTGATAAAAAATTTGATGTTTCTCCTGTTGATTTGTTTTTTAAAATAAAATGCATGAAGATTGCCTTCTTCTTAAAAGAGCAAAAAGAAGCTCCAGGTACATACAGTGTATCTTTTAGATCTAAAGGAGACATTGATATAGTGCCAGTTGCTAAAGCATTTGGAGGTGGAGGGCATAAGAATGCAGCTGGAGGTATTATTAGAGATGCGGGTAGTGTAGAGAATGCTTTGCAGGCCGTTCTTAAAGCGATTACAAATTATTAAACTACTGTCTGAACGGTTTCTCTTTGTCGTGCCTGTCTTGCTCTGTTTACCTGCTCTATTACAAATGCAGGATCTATTATGAAATCCGCATGATTCATTGATGGGACAATAACTGTTACAATGTGTGGATTGCTAAGGTTAGTTTGGTTTTCTTGAGTTGCGCTTCCCGTGGCAAAATCTTCACCACCATGCATTAGAAAGATATTTCCAGAACCAATACTTGCATGTTCATATGTATCAGATTGAACTTCTCGCGCATGTGGCAGTGTGCCCTCATTCCATACTAGTTTTTGTAACTTTTGATGTAATCTTTGTCTTATGGGGTTTTTACTATTAGCCGTGGCTTTTCTTCCTGTTACATACGAATGTTTGGCTAGGTCGCTAGGTAAAGATCTCAGATTACGTAAGTATCTTGTAATATTACGCGCATAACCGGTAATTTGGCTCATTTGTGAAATTTCTGCGATACCTGCTGGACCTACAAACATCGCGTTGTCAACTCTATTTGCCCATTGTTTAGTGTTAAGCATTTGTGCTCCAAGCATGCAACCTGCTGAATGTCCCCACATTTCCACTGTATTAATCTCTCTACCCTTATTTGCTTCTTGCATAAGTAATGCTGTATGAGCTGCAATAAAGAATTCGGCTTGGGGTTTTAAACCCTCTTGTCCTGGTTGCGTTGTTGCTCTTGCAAATTCAAGTGGCATTTTCCCACCATAAGAATCTGGATATCCGACAAAAAACACTTCCCTCCCTTGATATGCTAACTCGATAGCCATGTTTTCTACACCTGCGGCATCTGCACCCCAGCCTCCAACTAACACTACAGGAGGTAAGTGTCTGGTTTCTTCTGTTAGTGTTTCTGTAGGTGGCATAAGGTGAAAAGACTGAGCACTTACTTCTCCATATTGAGTTTGAACAGTTATTTCGTGTTGTCCTTTAATATATTGTTCTGCTATTTCATCCCGCAGTTGTGCTTCTCTAATTATTGCATCAAGTTCAGCTTTGGCAGTAGCCAGTCTTTCTCTATTATTTTCGGCAATCTGTTTTTTCTCATCTACAAGTTTTGCTCTTTCTTGCAGCATCGGGTGTGTTTTGCTTACAGCCTGGTTTCCTCCTATCTCTTCCATAACCCCATCTTCAATGTCAGTAATTTGTGAATTCAGTGATTGTTGTTCTTCTCTAATGTCGCTTATTCTTTCCCTAATAAGTGCCGCTGCTCCATAAAGTCTTGCTCGTGTAGCTCGTAGCGAACGAGGCCTTTCTAAAGCCTGCTGACTATTAGTTCTCTTTTCTAAAGTGACATTCTCTGTTAAAAAGCGCAGCTCTGGAGGCAGTTTATCGTTTAATGCTTCTAATACACTTTGAACTGCTTCCTCTGGTACCTCGGTGTGTGGTGTTTCTTCATGGATTTGTACAGGTCGCTGCTCTCCGTCAATCTCAACGGTTGCTTGAAAGACAACAGGTGCTTTTTCTGTAGGATCAGTAGCCTCCGCTTCTTGCGCTAACCTCTCCAAGTTTTCTGCTGCAAGTTCAGCTGAAGTTGTTTGTTTGTATAGTTGTTCGAGGGTCTCTGGCATTTCTACTATTATATACGAGTAGCGCTTATTGTATAAGTGCTATCTTGGTGGGGCATTCTGTACCGCTTAAGATCTTAGATATATAATTGACCAATGAGGATTAAACTTGCACAACTCTCAATTTCGAGCCATATAAGTGAAAATAAGAATAAAATAATAGATGTAATTAATAATACTAGTAAAAACACAGTTATAATCTTTCCGGAAGGGATGCTGACTGGATACTATCCTGATACTAAAAACTTTTTACAACATATAGACAGAAAGATGTTAGCTCCTTCTATAGAGGAGATTGTGGAGATGAGTAAAAAAGCAGCATGTGCTGTAATTTTTGGAGGCATCGCTTTTGAACGAGATCATGCATACAATTGCTCGTATCTAACCTATATGGGTGCTACTCATGAATATAGAAAGTGTAACCTATCAACGCTTGATAGAAATCATTTTTACCCCGGGAATAAAATTGATTCATATACAATACTAGGCACAATAATTGGAATACAAATGTGTAGAGAGAATGCATTCCCTGAGCAATGGATCTATCTAAAAGCTCTTGGTGCTAAGGTAGTTTTCCACATCAATAATGCTGTTGCACAGCATGATGGTAAAAAGAGACATCTATTAATAAGCCGAGCAATGGAAAATCAGATGTTTGTTGTAAGTGTAAACACAATTAATGAAAACGGACCTCTACCCAGTTTGGTGATAAATCCCTACGGAGATATAGTTTATGAGGCACCGCTATATACTGAGGATATTAAGGAGTTAGAAATTAATCTAAATGAAGTAAAAGATGAATACCTAAACCAAAAAAGAATCGATTTACTTAATGTAATATCCAATTTATCTTAATTTATATCTTGGTGGACCTGAGGGGATTCGAACCCCTTGCCTCTGCAATGCGAATGCAGCGCTCTAGCCAATTGAGCTACAGGCCCTTTAAATATACCCTTTTCTTTGAATTTCAAAAGTTGTTGTGTAAATACCACTTGGGTTTTTCATCAACTCCTCGTGGCTACCGGATTCCGCTATTCTACCATCTTCAATTACGAGTATTCGCTGTGCATTTCTTACAGTCGAAAACCTGTGAGAGATTATGATAACACTCTTATCTTTAGCAAACTCAAAAAGCCGCTCAAATATCTCTGCTTCAGCCTTAGGGTCAATGGCACTTGTTGGTTCGTCTAAGATGAGAATAGATGCATTTTTAAAAAATGCTCGGGCTAATGCAATTCTTTGCCACTGTCCGTATGATGGATCTATACCAGAACTAAACCGTTTGCTTAAAATCTGATCATACTTGCTTGAATAGTCCTGTATGAATTCGTCGGCTCCTGCTTGTTTTGCGGCACTATGGATGCCTTCAAGATTATCAATATTTTCTATGTTACCCATACCTATATTAGTCTTGGCATCATAATGATAGGTATTAAACAGTTGAAATAAAGTTGCAATGTGTTTATATAGACTTGCAAGATCATATTCTTTTATATTGATATTATTGATGAGTATTTCTCCTTTTGTTACATCATAAAACCGCATAAGTAATTTAATTAAGGTTGTTTTTCCAGCACCGTTTTTACCTACTATGGCAATGTGTTCTCCGGCTTCAATTGTAAGATTAAAATTCTTAAGCACGTCTTTGTCACTGTTTGGGTATCTAAATGTTACATTTTTAAATTCAACACTTGGCGCCTTGTTTGTTGAAGGCAATTGTTTAGTGCCTGAAATAATTGTGTTCTTGGTATCTAAAACATCTAACAACTCTTTAACATATGTGCTGTGATCAATGATGCTTGCAAGAGATGAGAATATTGATGAAATGCTCGATGATAAACTTCTTGCGTTTTGAATATAGAAAGTTACGGCACCCACACTAATCTTTTGAGTTAGAGCACTTAACGCAATAATAAGAATAGTAAGACCATTTCCTGTGGCACTTAGTACTGACAGAAATATGCCTGAGCTTAGTCTTTTTGTTTCAACAATCCGCTGTTCTTTAACAAAATTGCCATAAATAGTAGTTGCTCTTGTTATTAAGAAATCCCGAATACCATATATTTTTACTTCCCCTATAGTTCTGTCGGAGGTAACATAGCCATAGGTATCTCCATAATCTCTAAGTTCTTCGGATTTTGCATCCCATATTCCCCAGATCCTTTTCCCATAAACAATATTTTCAATAAAGAACGGAGCATTAGCGATTAAAACAATAACTATAATAAGAGGATTTAGCTTTATAAATAGTATAAGCGTGGTAATCACCACTACAACTTGTGTTGCTATCCAAATTGTACTTTCTACCATCCTTGTTAACCTATTGATGTTACGCTTAGCTTTCATCACGGAGTTGTTAGTTTTAGGATTTTCAAAAATCTCCATATCTAGAGAGGATAGTTTTTTCATCAGTAATGTATCTGTATGAAAGTCCATAAACATGAAGAGTTGCTGATCCGTAAATTGAGCAACTTTAGAAAACACGAAACTGAAGAGTAATAACAGCACAATAAAGGCTATATTTGTATAGATGGTAGTATAATCAACGCCGCCTCCTTGGAGATTATCGATCAGTGTGTCAATGACCCGAGCTGATAAAAATGCTAAGACTAGTGGGCTTAATTCATTTAAAGCATTTGCAATAAAATTTGCGATAACCAGTCCTTTATTTGCATTGTAAACAAGTACCACACCCCTTTTAACGGTAGCTGCTGTTTGTGATATGCCTCTAAGCTTGCTTGTTAATGGAAGTTTCACCTTATTAGTATATTCCACGCTAGTGAAAATTTCTAATTTCTTTAGACTCTTCATTACTATAAGCCCATGTTGATGTGTTACTATAGGTGCGTATCTCCTGATGCGTTCTACCTGTAAGGAATATAGCTATGTGGATAACTTATGGATAAGCTACTTAGTTTTCTTTTTTATACAAAGTGTGTCTTATGCAACGAGACTGGTCTTGGTATATGTAAGCGTTGTCTAACGAGTATGTCACTTGTAAATGAAACTTTATGTCCTGTTTGTTTCTTGCCTTCCCTTGATGGTAAAGTCCATATCTCATGCTTTAGCGTATTTGCTCCTTACAACCTTTTTTTAGCTTTTAACTATACGTCTGAACTTAAAAAGCTTTTTTTGCTATCTACTCATGAGTTCTATGCACTAAAGGTGCTTACTCGGTATGGGTGCTTGTTTGCTAGTACTTTCGGTTACTTATATAAAGATCATGTTGTGCTTTATCTAGATACCTCAGATTCAGTGGTTAGTGTCTTTATACATGCTGTTATAGCTAAGGAGGTAGCTAAGTACTTTGGTTTACGCGCACTAGCTTATTCACCAAATAAAGCATTGAACTCTTATCTTAAAGGGAAAGCTGTTTTGTTGGTTCTTCCCTATGTTGTTACCGGCGAAGAGTTAGTATCAGTAACAAGTATGCTGTACCAAAACGGGGCACAGATGATAAACTGTTTTGTACTTACGAAAAAGGTAATATAATACGGGCAATGGTGCCCACCCATATAATCATGGAGGGTTGGCAGAGTGGTAATGCAGCGGCTTGCTAAGCCGTGACGGTTAATTCCGTCCACAGGTTCGAATCCTGTACCCTCCGCCATGAGAAACAAAATGAAAATTATTGATAATTTGAGTTTTAAAAACGTCTTAGGTCTAAGTAACAACAAATACATGCCTGACCCTTCTGAAGTAATTGTTCCCGCAAGTAGAACTAAAGAAGAAAGACCGTTAAAGAAAGAAGTACTACTTGAGTGGGTTGGCATGACCAAACTACCTCCAACAAAGAAAAACGATAAGTTTATGCGGTCTCTGACTATTATAGCTTTTGTGGTGTTGGTGCTTTTAGTAATACTTCAGGAATTTATTCCGATAGTTGCCATACTTGTAGTTGTCTTTGTTAGCTATGTAATATCGGCTACCCCTGCAGAACAAGTTAAATATGAGATTACAACGCTTGGTTTTAATTATGGTGGAGAGTTTTATCCCTGGGATGCTTTCAGATATTTTTTTATAACGCAAAAAGAAGGCTATGTTATCTTTAATTTAGATTTGCATAAAGATGGAGTGTCCAGACTTTTTGTGTTGGTTGCGGAGGATAAAGTTGCCGAGGTTCAAACATTGCTTAATGAATACTTGCCTTTCTTGGAAAAAGCCCCTGAAGATTTTGCAGATAAAATATTCAAGATGTTTGTTAATAAGATTAATGTTAATGATCAAACGAACAGTTCTGCTTAGTTTGCTATAATTCCCTTGCTCTAGTGTACCCGTAGTTCAGAGGATAGAACGCAGCGTTGCGGACGCTGAAGTCGGGGGTTCGAGTCCCTCCGGGTACGCCAGATTACTTTGCATTCCTTCAAACTACTAGGTAACCTTTAATGATTCAATAATACTACCCTTATAAGGGTTTTAGTGTTATAAAGAGCCTAATGGTAAATGATGTTGTGAATGAGATTAAGCAAAAGCTAAGCATTGTTGATTTGATAAGTAGATATGTATCGCTTAAGAAGTCTGGTACCAATTACAAAGGACTATGTCCCTTTCATGGTGAAAATACCCCCTCTTTTATGGTGTCTCCAGAACTTCAAATATATAAGTGTTTTGGGTGTGGGGAAGGAGGAGATATCTTCTCGTTTTATGAGAAGGTTGAGGGTCTTGATTTTAGCGCCACTTTGGAGGCTCTGGGGGAGATTGCAGGCGTTGAAGTACGAAAACAAGATAATACCTACACTCAAGGTAAAGCTATTCTCTATGAGATTAATTACATTTCTGCTCAATTTTATAATTATCTTCTTCTTAATCATCCAGCAGGGGAGATTGGCTTAAAATATGTGTTAACAAAGCGAAAACTAGATAAAGAAACGATAAGCGCTTTTTATTTAGGGTATGCACCAAAGCAGTGGGATTTATTGTTCAACTATCTTACCAAAAAAAAGTTTAATGCTGTTGATATGCTTGAGGCCGGTGTTATTGTGCGCAAAAGCTCTGGCCAAGGTTTCATTGATAAGTTCCGAGGAAGAATAATATTTCCCTTCAAGGGAACGGATGGCAAAATATTAGGTTTTAATGGGAGGACAATCTTTGATGAACAACCTAAGTATATAAATACCGCGAGCACAAAGGTCTTTAATAAGAGTGCTTTTTTGTATGGGTTGGATTTAGCTAGGGTAGAAATAAAGAAAACGGGAGCAGTTATGGTAGAAGGACAGCTTGATGTTTTAACTGCCTATAAATACGGTGTTCGTAATGTAATAGCATCATCGGGTACTGCTTTGACATTGCAACAGCTTGGGCAGCTTGGGAGATATACCAAACAATTAGTATTTTGTTATGATTCTGATTTAGCTGGTATTAAAGCCAGTATGCGGGGTATTGAACTTGCAGAGAGAGAAGGTTTTGATGTTTATGTTTGTCCTATTCCTCCAAAGTATACAGATTTAGATCAATTTTTTAATGCTGACAGTGTTGGTGCTAAACATTGTTTGTCTAATCCTATTCCATTTTACGATTTTGTTATTGCAACAAGCTTAAATGCGAATGATAAACACTCCTATGTTGGTAAAAATAAAATACTTTCAGAAGTAGCTCCTTTTCTTACTATGACTAAAAACCCTGTGATTTTAGACACAAGTGTAAAGACACTGTCTGAAGCCTTGGATGTTTCAGAGGAGTCGATATATGGTGTACTTAAGTCTCACTCAAGTGGTTTAAATGCTGTAGTAGCAGCTCAAAGTCCCTCCTCTACGTCCTCGCCTATTGACAAAGGCTCTGATTATGATAAAAATAGAAAATTCCCGTTAGAGGAATATATGCTGGCGTTAATAATGAAAGCGCCGTTAGGAACTGCGCAGGCCCTAACACACAGATTAGCAAAAAAAGACTTTGTTTCTGAAGATCTGCAAAAAATATTTATAGAGCTCAAAAGCTATCTTGCCGGAAGAAAACGAAAGTTCGATATAAAAAACTTTGCATCTAAATTAGATGTATCTCTTGCCGGAAGAATAGAACAAATATACCTAAATGATTTAGGTGAGGCAGATGAAGAAGAAAACACTTTTTTGCATGAGCTGGAAAAGACTTTTAAGCGTCTTAAAAAAGAACAATTAAGGAAAGAACTTAAAGAAGTCACTGTTAAGATAAGAAAAGCCGAAAAAGAGCAAGACTCGGAAGAACTAATAAACTTAGTCACAAAGTTGAAAGATCTATCGGCCCGCCTAGCCTAACTAAGCATATTTCGTATATAATTATGAATGCTTAATATATGACTAAAAAAATAACTTCCGACGATAAAACTGTAACATTTGATGTCCCTTTAAAAAAGCTTATAGCCCAAGGTAAAAAACGTGGCTATGTAACCCAAGCTGAAGTCTTCGATCTATTCCCTCAAGCGGAGGAAAACCTAGAAACCCTGGATTCTCTTTACGAGAAATTGATGGAGTCGGGCGTTGACGTGTTTGACGTTGATTCAGTTGAAGAGGCTGAGGATTTAAAGCTCACAGAAGAACTTGATGTTTCTAAAATTTCCATGGATAAAGCAGTCCTTTCAGACCCCGTAAGGATGTATTTACGAGAAATCGGAAAAGTGAACTTATTAAATGCAGCCCAAGAAATTGATTATGCTAAAAAAGCTGAGGTTATTAAACTTAATACTATAACCGCAAGACTCACCAAGCAGCTCAAAGCTGCTCCAAATGACAATGTTGTAGCCAAAGAGATGGAAATTGAAAAACAAGCTCTTAAAGAAGTACGCGCATTTGCAAAAACAGTCACTAAAAGAGAATGTGAATTAGCCGCTGAGCGCTTAACTCAAGCTAATCTTAGACTTGTTGTATCTATTGCAAAAAGACATATGGGTAGAGGCCTTTTCTTTTTGGACCTCATTCAAGAGGGCAATATTGGACTTATGCGTGCGGTAGAGAAATTTGACTGGCGACGTGGTTTTAAATTTTCAACCTATGCTACGTGGTGGATTAGGCAAGCTATCACTAGAGCAATTGCTGATCAGGCTAGAACAATTAGAATCCCTGTTCATATGATTGAAACTATGAACAAATATAAGAGGGTTCAAAGAAAACTTGAGCAAGAACTTGAAAGAAATCCAACTGCTGAGGAGATTGCTAAAGAAATGGGTATTGAGGTTGCAAAAGCAAATGAAATAGAAAAGATTTCTCAAGAGACTACTTCACTTGAAACCACTGTAGGGAAAGAAGAGGATAGTCGACTTAAAGAATTTATTCCGGATGAGTCTACCTTGTCACCTTTTGATTCAGCCAGCCATGAACTGTTAAAAGAACATATAGTTAATGTCTTGGATTCCTTAAATCCTCGTGAGAGAAGAGTTCTTGAACTTAGATTTGGGTTACGCGATGGGAAATCCAGAACACTTGAAGAAGTAGGTAAAGAATTTGGTGTAACTAGGGAAAGAATCAGGCAGATTGAGGCGAAGGCTTTAAGAAAATTAAGACATCCTTCAAGAAGTAAACGCCTTAGAGATTATCTATAAGAACCGCTCTAGTTGGAGCGCCATCTGTATTAGTAATTTTTAAGGGGAGTCCTGAAAAGAAATACTTGCCTTCAGCTACAGTACTCAAGTCAATGCCCTCCAAAATTAAGACATTCTTTGCCAACAGATTGGTATGCGCATCATTACTTGTTTCTGCACGGCCTTTTATTGAAATGAAGTCAATGCCAACGATATCCAAGTTTAAAGCTACTAAGTAGTTAGCAGCCTCACTTGTAAGATAAACATACTCTGGATAGAACTTCCTAAAACCTCTTTGTGAGTTTGTAGTTTTTAGTAAAACGATCCTTGTTGAGATGTTTTTCTTTTCTAAGTCTTTTACGTCCACTTTTGTTTCACACCTAGTCATGTCTAGCACCATGCACTCTTGAAAAAAGATGTCTAAATTAAATGCATCTGATATCTTGCCTGAAGCAATAACATGTGTCGGAAAGTCGTAGTGTGTTCCTGTATGACTTCCCATAGTGATTTCAGAAATTGTAGAATGCGGAGTATTCTTTTGCTGTTTACTAAATGGGGTATTGTTAGGATAGGTGATCATCCCATCTTGCAATGGGATAGATATATCAAGTACGGTCATTTACTTCCTTTTTATAAGCATCGACATTTGGTTGATCAAAAGTGTTAATGTTTAGTAAGTGTCCTACAAACATTGTTTCCAACATTTTAAACTGTAAGTATGCCCCCAGCTCTTTTTCTGAAACTGAGTCGAGTATAAATTCACAAAAAGGTATGTTTTCTTCACTAAATTTAGTTTTAACATTTCTGTAAATTTCTTTTAATAGACTAGTATCTGACACTTTGCCTTTAGTTTCCTTTATAGTGTTGTGTTCGAGATGGGCTACATGTGTAAAGGTAAAGTACCTGAGTTGCGGTCCTCCTAGAAATAGTTGAAACATAGAGTGTAAATCCGTTGTTCCAATACTATAAGAAGGTTGAATGCCTTCAGCATTACCGTGTCTGCTTTTTTTTCCCAAGCTTTCCGCAGTAAGTTGTCGTTGCCATTTTCCGAGTGAGTCTAATCTTGCATCAAACAAGAAGTTTTCATGGATGATTTTCCCTTCACGGTAATGAATAAGCGTAGCAAGGGCAGAGGTCTCAAGGCTCTTATCTTTAAAGTGACATTCCATCGTTTCCATGGCTCCTTCAAGAAGTGATATTACATCAACTCCGGCACAGGCTAGTGGAAAGAGACCGGCAGGGGAAAAAACTGAAAATCTGCCGGGAACGGGCATAGGAATGGTAAGAAAGGGTAATTTAC
Source organism: uncultured Candidatus Saccharibacteria bacterium (assembly GCA_964563965.1). Taxonomy (GTDB): domain Bacteria; phylum Patescibacteriota; class WWE3; order UBA101185; family UBA10185; genus CAZCAQ01. Next base: position 5,547 of record CAZLZI010000015.1, on the reverse strand, counting down.
GTTTCTTTGCAAGAACTATAAGAGGTGCTTGCTCATTAGCAATATAGATAGTTCGATGTTTAATTATTGGTAGTGCTTTCGACAAAATTTCAAAATTTATCAGAGTTTCTGCCGTAGTTCCTGATTTAGTAATTAACACTGTAAGTATTTCATCTTCCGTTTTAACTTCTTTAGCAAGGAACATGAGTGCTTTTTTGGTATAACTTGCATTAAGTGTCTCAAGAAAGATAATCTTGGGGTGTCTGTGGGGTTCAAACATATCAGAGTGTCCATATAAAGCATCATAAACTGTTTTTGTTCCAAGATTTGATCCGCCTATTCCCACTACGATTATGTATTTAAGTGCTTTTGACACAAATAGCTCTTTCATCTGCATGATATTTGATAGGTTGTCTTCGTCGTAAGGTAAATTCACTAAACTTTCAGGTGAGACATACGCATGGTTTGTTAGTTGTTTGACTAAGGTTTGTTTGTACTCATCTAACAAAGGTAGAGCACCGATAATAGTGTTTTTAGGAATCAAACTATTTTCTATGTGAAACTTCATGGGTTAATTGGATGTCCTCCAAATACGTTGCGCAGTGTCATTATAATCTTGCCTTGGAAGCTTGGTTTGCTTGTGGTTGCATCCCGTACGTCTAGCGCTGCTTTTATACTAGGAGCTGCTACCCCTATTTTAGTTGCATAGTCATAGGTCCATTTTCCTTCTCCAAGCCCAGTTGCTTTACCACTTAATTCAGTAAGTTCGTTGCCAAACTTGTCAAAGCCTCTTACCATACAATCCATCAGCTTGGATTGCAGCAATGAACCATGATTATATAGGTGAGCAATCTTCCATAAATCAAATTTATAGGTTTTACAGCTATTGATAATATCAAAACCTTCAGCAATTGCTTGTATAAATCCATACTCGATGCCGTTATGAATCATTTTTACAAAGTGACCCGACCCTATAGGACCGACATGAGCATACCCGCCATCAGTTCCAATATCTTTAAACAATTCCTCAAGATGAGAATAAACTTCTTTATGTCCGCCTACCATCAAACACGCACCATGTCTTGCTCCTTCCACCCCATTTGAGACCCCAACATCTAGGAAGTTTATTTTCTTTTCAAAAAGGATTTGTGCGGTTACCACAGAATCTTCAAAGTAGGAATTTCCGCCATCAATAACAATATCATCGGTGCCCAAATGATTGATAAGCCCATCCTTACCAAATAAAATGTTTTGAACAGCCTCTCCTGCTGGGACCATGAGCCAGATAATTCTAGGTTGACTAAGTGTAGTTGTAAATTCGGCAAGACTTTTAACTAGCTTAATTCTGCTTGTCGCAAACTTTGTGGTATCAGTAGAAATGTCATAACCGCTAACATCCCATCCAAGTTCATCCAAGTGAAGAGCAATAGCGCTTCCCATTTTCCCAAGTCCTATTATTCCGATTTGTTTCTTAGGCAGTGTATTCATGTTTTCTAGAATTCAGGTATGTTTAATATGTCATTTGAATTCTTATCGTAATTATAGAGCTTTATTGTATCTTTTTGCCATGCTTCAATAATTGGATCTATAAAGTCCCATGAAGATTGAGCTTCTTTAGTTGTAATAAATAATTCTTGATTACCTTCAATGGCGTCCAGAAGCAACTTCTCATACCCCGTGGCTTTGTGAGAGATACTTTTGCTAGTAGTAAAGTCAAACTCGAATGTTGCTTCCTCAAACTCAAAGGTTAGCCCTGGCTTTTTAGCCCAGAATCTTATATTAATACCTTCTTCTCCCGTTTCAAGATTGATGACAATTCGGTTTTTATAGTCAAGGCCGTCAGTCAGTGTTGTAATCTTGGAATTTACCGGTTTAAAGATGAGCTTGATTTCTTTTCTTGGTGACTTTAACCCCTTTCCTCCTTCGAGTGTGATTGGCACACCGTTCCATCTTGGTGTGTTGAGATATGTTATTAGTTTAAAGTAAGTTTCAGTGGTAGAAGTTGGTGATACTCCTTCAATAGCTCTAAACGAACTATATTGTGCTCGAAAGGTGTGAGAAGCAATTTCAGAACTACTTGGAGAGATTAAGTGGTTTAACACTTCTTCGCGCTTAACTCGAAGATCATTGCCGCTAAAGCTTTGTGGTTGTTCCATAGTAGTTAGTGCAAGCATCTGAAGCAAGTGATTTTGTCCTACATCTCTTAACGCACCGATACCGTCATAGAAGGCACCCCTAGTTTCTACACCTTCATTTTCAATAAACCTTATTTTAATTTGTTCAACGGTATTATTATTCCAGCTATCCTCGAGTAAATTATTAGAAAATCTAAAGGCTAAAATATTTTGCATCATTTCTTTGGCAAGATAGTGATCTATTCTATATATTTGTTCTTCTTTAAACATTCTGCCCAAGCTTGTATCGAGTTTTCTTGCACTATGTTTATTGGTACCAAATGGCTTTTCAATCAAAACTCTGGTCCAGCCTTCATCTGGCCCGCAAGGTTGTGTAAGTCCGGAATCATGCAGATGGTTTGTGAGTGCATCATAATAGTTTGGTGGGACCGCTAAGTAAAATAATTTGTTCGCACACGTATTCCATTGTTTATCAGTAAATCCAAGCTTATTAGCCAAGGAAACGTAATCCTCTAGATGAGAAAAGTCACCTTTATGATATTTAAAACTAGCGGCAAATGCTTTAGCGCTATTACTGTCAGCCAGTTGCTTAATAGAAGTGTAAATAAGAGTGTGGAGTTGCTCTTCACTTAGCTCTCTTCTACCAAAGCCTATTACAGTAAACAGTTCTGGCAGAAGGTTCTTGGAGTACAGCTTATACAATGAGGGTATAACTTTAGTTTGTGCAAGATCACCTGTAATACCAAACAGTATTAGAATTGTTGGAAAACCTTTTTTCATGAATAATAAATCTTTTTAAACACCATCATATGCTTTTATGTCTTTTCTATTTTCAAGACTATTGTCTCAGTTATCTGATTGGGTTGAAAACTCATCCTACCTGCTAACATTTGGCGCGCAGCCTCCACTGCTCTATCGGAGTGAGGACCCCATACTTCAAGCCCTTTTTCTCCTCTTTTGACAGGTGTTCCTACCTGCTGTAATTCTTGCATAACATCTGCGAGTAGCCCTTCTGGTAACATATATGTGGTTTTTAAATTAACTACAATACCTGCTTCAGTAAGTTTCCCGATGTCCGCGGTTAGGTCTGCGCCAGCGTTCCTGTTACTGCCTGTTTGACTTGCAGCTACTCTTTCAATTCGTTTTAATGTGTCGAGAGAAAACTCCACATCACCTACTGTAACAGGTTGTCGAGCTTCTATCAGATCACTAAGTGCTAGTGGGCCGATTTCAATCGTCCCTTCTTTAGGATGCCTAGCTTCAAGGTTAAAATGAGACATAGTCCCCTATTACAATACTATTTTTATCTGTATAGCCACCGTTAACTTCAAGCACGTATTTAGCTTTCTCTCTTGGAGCATAAGCTTTACATAGAGAAGTTAGAGTACCTGTTTCAGTACATGGTGGGGTGTTCTTACTTATGTCTACTATCCTTAAATCCTCATTAATCCAAAGTATGTCCAGTGGGATTTTTGTATTAGCCATCCAAAACGCATGACTGGCAGACGTTTGGAAGATAAAAAGCATACCTCTGTTTTCTTGTAGGTGTGTTCTAAACATAAGTCCTTTTGCTCTTTTAGCTTCAGTATTGGCAATCTCCACAGCTACCTTGGTGCTAGTCTTGGTGAAAAACACATACTCTATGGGCCCGTCTACCCCTTTAATGGGTTTGGCTGTCTTGCCGAAAAACCACAGTACTAGAATGGTAAATACAATTCCAAAGATTAATATAGGAGTAATGGTTTTCATATTCTATAATCGTTTCATGCCTTCTTCTAAAATTTTAGCACTATTAGGACCTTATGTGGACAATACAGGTAAGCTAGTTAAGGATCTTCCTTCGGAAGTGGTTCGCGCACTTGTAAAAGAATATGTCTTTGAAACAGATGCAGCCTTAAAGCAACAGGCAAAGAACACTATTTGGGATTTGTGTTTGCAAAAGAATATCTTTCCTTCTTCAATTAACGATATTTATATGAAGAGGGCACATAATCAGTTACCCCATACTTTTACTGTTCCAGCATTCAACATTAGAGGTATTACATTTGATATTGCAAAAGAAATATTTGCAGTTGCTAAAGAAACAGATACAAGCTATTTCATTTTCGAACTTTCAAGGAGTGAGATGGGGTATACCGGACAAGATTGTGAAGAATATGCCACGTGTGTCTTAAGTGCCGCACTTGCAGCTAACTACGTAGGTCCTGTTTATCTTCAAGGAGATCACTTTCAGACAAAGCCAATTGCAGAAGGTGTTATTGAAGATGGAGAAGTTGAAAAACTTAAACTATTAATCGATAAAGCATTACAAAACGGGTTTTACAACATTGATATTGATGCCTCAACGCTTGTTAACTTATCTGCACCCACTTTAGAAGAACAACAAAGAGAGAACATTAAATATACCCTTGAACTTGCTAAGTATATAAGAGAGAACCAACCTGACGGTATAGAAGTTTCAATTGGAGGCGAGATAGGGCATATTGGGGGTAAAAACAGCACTCTGAAAGAACTAGACACGTTTCTAACAGGGTTTTATACCCAGTGGGATAATGGCGCCCCAGGACTTAGTAAGGTAAGTATCCAATCTGGAACATCTCACGGTGGTACTGTTTTGGCTACCGGTAAAGTACGCCCTGCCGAGGTAGATTTTGGACTGCTAGAGAACGCAGGGGATTTTGTGAGAAGTAAATTTAAAGTGGGGGGAGTTGTTCAACACGGTGCATCCACACAACCTCATGACTTTTTTAGTCAACTTCCACACCACAAAGTGCTAGAAGTACATCTTGCAACAGGTCTTCAAAACGCAGTCTTTGATTCACAATACTTTCCATTAGCTTTAAAAAAAGAAATGTATGCATGGATTAAACTCGAGAAAAAGAGTGAGTGTAAAGAAGATTGGAATGAAGATCAGTTCATGTATAAGTTAAGGAAGAAGTGCTGGGGTGCTTTCAAAAAAGAACTCTGGGATGCTTCTTTGGATCTAGGTGACTTAAATAGTCTGCTACTAGGGTACTTTTCTGCATTAAAGATTATTGAAAAATAATTGTAGTGTGTAATAATCCCGTTAGTATCTAGTTTTAAGGAGGTGGTCTCGTGAGTGAAAACATCGATCCTACGATTGTTGCACCAGAGGAGGATCCTACACCAGAAACAACAGGACCGGAAGTTCCTGGTACCGGTGAAGAAAATTGGGAAGGTGCGTTTGATCTAGACGACTAGGTTTTTAATACGTGCGTTACTTGATTTTCTGTTCCTGCATTTAGTGTAGTTGCCCCCACCTTTTTTGCTATCTCATCTCCAAAAAGCTCTACAGCTTTTTGGTTGTCTGATGTGTTTTCGTAGGTTATCTCTACTCTGTCCGTAACACTTAACCCCTTCTCTTTTCTTAGATCTTGAATTCTTCTAACTAATTCTCGAGCCACACCCTCAA
>CAZLZI010000014.1:0-17394 GCA_964563965.1 uncultured Candidatus Saccharibacteria bacterium | reverse complement strand
TTAAAACGCTACTCCCAGCTGCAATACAAACTAAGGTACTTATAAGTTTTCTAATATCTTTTACAGGTTGGTGGCTAAACTTCTTCTTAATTACTTATTTACTCTTTATCCTCTAGCCGTGCTTGATAAGCGCAGAGAAACACAACTACTAAGGCAAGAAGGTAGTATTGGCCCCGTAATTTATATAATGAGTAGAGAGTTACGAGTACATCAGAATTGGGGTCTACTATTTGCAAAAGACAAAGCCGACGAACTTAAAAGTGAGCTCTATGTTGTATTTGAAGTTTTAAAGAAATATCAAGCACAGCCTGATCGTAATTTTGCACATGTAGTATCGGGATTACATTCAGTAGCTAGGTCTTTGTATGATCTTAATATTCATTTTAAAGTACTAACTCAAAATACTGAAGAAAATCTTGAGAAGTTTTTACATGCAACCCGCCCGAGTCATGTGTATGTAGACTTTTCACCTTTAAAGGGACCTAGAGCGCGAGTATCTAGCTTAAAAACTTTCCCTATCCAGCTCCACGAAGTAGATAGTCATAACATAGTTCCTTGTAGATATGTAAGCATAAAACAAGAATATAGCGCACATACATTTCGACTTAAATATGCAAAGGTACTAGATGACTTTCTTACTCCCTTTCCTAAAACTAACAAACACCTATATAACACAGCAGTAAAGCTCTGGACCAAGTTTCCAAAGGTTGAAGTAGTACATGCAGACGAGCAAGTAGCAAAAGAACTCTTAGCATCATTTCTAGAACACAGATTAGAAACTTATGCGCAAGACAGAAATGATCCAGTTAAAGATGGAACATCTAAGCTCTCTTTATATCTGCACTTTGGTATGCTCTCCTCACAATACGTATTATCACAGGTAGTAAAAACTTCCGCGTCGAGTGCAAGTAAGGCTGCCTTTAGTGAGCAACTTACTATTAGAAAAGAACTCTCGGATAATTATTGTTTCTATAATCAAAAGTATGATAGCTATCAAGGCTTTCCTGACTGGGGTATTAAAACTCTCACAAAACATCTTAGTGATAAAAGAGACTTTCTCTATAACCTTGAAGAGTTTGAGACCGGGTCAACACATGACAGTCTGTGGAACGCATGCCAGCACGAGCTTGTCCTGCGAGGCAGATTACATGGCTACTTACGCATGTACTGGGCGAAGAAAATACTTGAATGGACAAGAGATTTTAAAGATTCCCATGCTATTGCGGTTCTACTAAATGATAAATATCAACTTGATGGTAGAGATCCAAATGGCTATGTAGGTATTTCGTGGAGTTTGGGGGGATTGCATGACAGGCCATGGTTTGAAAAACCTATCTTTGGGTTAGTTAGACCAATGACAAGAAGTGGGGCAGAAAAGAAATTTGATGTTGAGCAGTATATTAAGACTCAAGCTCACTACTAACATCAATCTTGGTAAATAGGGGAGTAGGTTTGGTAGAAAAGGTTAGAGTAGTTAGGAGGCTGTGAAGTTCAGTGGTAAAAGACGCATCCCAAGTAAGAGGTTTACCACTCACTAAAGTTTTAAAGTTCTCAATAGCATGCGGCACTACGGGTTCGAGTAAATAACCTAAAGCTAATATTAAATACAAAATATTACCCATGTTCTGATGATAACTGTTTATGTCTTTGTCTTTTAGTTTCCAGATTTCAACTGAGTCCACAAGTTTATTACCACTTGAAGACAGTTGAATTAGTTCATCAAGGTAATGCTTAAACTCACACTTATCTAAATACTGTCTACACTTGTTAAGACTTTGTTCTACTCTTACCATAAGCTCTGCATCTACTTTAAAAGACTTAATAAATGCAAGGTCTTCTTTATAGGCGATACTTAATATCCTATGCATAAAGTTGCCAATATTTGCAACTAAAATCCCATTGTTTTTTTCTTCAAAGTCTTGCCAATCAAAGCTCGCATCTCGTACTTCAGGCATAATAAGCGTTAAGTAAAACCTCACTGCATCATTACCATATTTTTCAACAATGTCACGGGAGTTAATCATTACATTCCGACTCTTAGAAAACTTTTTACCTGATAGATTAAGAAACATATTTATACTAGGTAGATCTGGTAGGTGCAGAGCTTTATCATAGCCATATAACTGGCCTGGCCAAAATAGTGTGTGAAAAACTAAATTGTCTTTACCCATAAAATAATAATGATAACAATTATCCCCATACCAAAACTCCTGCCATGCAGTAACATCCCCTGATTCTTGGGCCCATAAGATTGAGCCGGATAGATAACCAATAACTGCATCAAACCACACATAAAATCTTTTATCAGTTGCATGTTCAAGTTGCATATGGGCTGGTATTTTATCCGTTGGTATTTCGACACCCCAATCAATATCTCTTGTTATAGCTCTAGGTTTAAGACCTTCTACTAACCAAGCCTGTGTCCCAAGTCTAATCCAATCTTTCCAAGTGCTACTCTTGTCCTGTACATAAGTAGTTAGAAATGCTTCTAGTTTGGGCCAATCTAAAAAGTAGTGTTGAGTTTCTTTTACAATCACAGGAGCTCTTTCAATAGTACTAATAGGTTCTTTGAGTTCGCCGGTGGCAATTAGCTTACCGCAATTATCACATTGATCGCTTCGTGTTTCAGTAGTCTCACAGAATGGACAAATGCCAATAACATATCTATCAGGTAGAAACCTCTCTTGAGTTGGTGAATAGTACTGATTAGTAGAATCAATAAAGATATAGCCTTGGTCAAGGAGTCGTAAAAACACAGCTTGCACAACTTGTTTGTGATTAGGATGATCAGTTTTTGTATAGAGCGAATATGTTAGGTTTAAGACATTTAAAAATAAATCAACATCACGAGTATGATACATGTCAACAATTTCAGCAGGAGAAACTTTTTTCTTATCCGCTTCAAGTGTAATTGGTGTTCCAAAACAATCAGAGCCTGAAATCATCAATACTTTATTCCCGCATAATCTATGAAATCTTGCACACATATCAGCAGGCAGTAAGTAACCTGCTAAGTGACCGATGTGTAAATCACCATTTACATAAGGCCATGCCACTCCAATGTATATATTTCTAGTCATTGAATGGATTCTATATCAATTAGTAGTTTTAAAAAAGTCTTAATCTATGGTAAGGTAGACTAATGACAAACTCAAACAATAAATTAATCCTCATCGTCCCCCTAATACTTATTTTAGGTGCTGTCGTTCTTTTAATGACAGTTAAAAAGACCCCTGAGCAACCTATTACGGAACCAACACAACCTGTGGTTGTAAATGAAACACCTGAAGAAGACACTACCGCAGCTGGTGGTACCTCTTCACCTAACTTTGAAATGTATGTTACTGGTGAAGTACCTGCTACAGCGAAGAAATACATGATAACCAAAGGGATGGCAAGTTATACAGTAAACAAAGTATTTGTAGGCAAACCGGTTGCTGTAGTTACAGGAGTTACTGAACTTGTTGAAGGTGCGGGCTGGTATGACGAAGAATCAAAGAAGTTTTATCTAAAGGCAAATATTGATCTTAAAGGGCTTAAATCTGATTCTGAGAAAAGAGATTCGGATATTCTCCCGTTTTTCTCTCCTCCTATAGCTACCTTTGAAATAGTTGGCGATAATGCATCTGATACCATCACTTTTGCAGAACCGTTCCAAACTGATTTAATTGGACAATTAACAGTAGGGGATACTACTAAAGAATTAACTTTTGCAGTTACAGGAACTTTATCCGATGAAACCTTTGCTGCTCAAGGCAGTACTAAAGTTAACATGAGTGAGCTTGGGATTAAGACACCATCACTCCTTGAAGTATATACAGTAGAAGATATGACTGAACTAAAGTTTGAAATTGAAGGTACAAGATATCAAGAGACACAAGAAACTGACGTACAAGAGTAGTAAGTATAGTATAATGCATATAGGACAAATCCCCCGAGCAATCGGGGGATTAATAATTTTCTAGTTTAAGTTAGTGAGGAGTTAATTAAGCTCTTTTGCTTTTGCCACCATCTCATCAGCGGAAAGACCACCTACAACAAGAGTTGAATTGCCTGATTCAGTATCGACAATAACTGTGCTTGGTGTGCCGCTTACCCCAATCTTGGAGGCCGCATCATAAATCTTACCTAATTGTTCTTTATCAAAGTCTTTTACACACTTTTCAAAATCCGCTTTAGCTACACCATTCTTCTCTGCAACTGAAGTAAGTTCCGCAACGGGAAGACTTTGATTCTCAAACAAAGCATCTGAAAATTCCCAGAACTTATCGTTTCCTGCTTCTTCAAAAACACAGGTAGCAGCAATTGCTTTGTCTGTTGCTCCAGGATGTAATTGAGCTAAAGGAAAGTTACGATATACCCACTTAAAATCTTTATTCTCTGCAATCAACTTATTTAGGATGTCATGAAAGTCTTTACAAAAAGGACACTCATAATCAGAGTATTCAATAAGAACATATCTTGCATTTTTATCTCCTTTGACCGGTTCATTTTTCCCTATCTTTTTTATATCATCACCGATTTCTGTTTCTTGGGTAGCACCATTTGCAGGAGTACCATCTTTATCTGCAATACTTTGACGTGCTCTAACAAATAAAGCACCCATAAACCCAAAAACAATAACTACCATGGCACCAAGTAAGAGAGGTTTGGCAAGTAAATACTGTTTATAAAGTGTTAGCATAATTTTTTGTTTGTTCATAAAGTTGATTCTACTATAAATCTATATATTTGACATGTCTCTTTCGGAAAAAATACTCACAGTCCAATCCAGCATAATCTTAAACCGCTTACTGGTAGATGGAAATCGAATCAAATAAATCGTTCGCCATATCCACCAAGCCAAAGCACCTTTAAATGAAATGCCTTTAATATTTCCGGCAGCACGCCATCTCCCAAGTGAAATTAGTTGACCGGAAGAAACATAACTAAACGCAGCTGCCTTACTTTTACCTTGAAGTGCATTACTAATTGCTTGAGCAACAAAGCTTGCTTGTTTAACTGCCGCCTGTGCATCCATCGGTACTGAAGTCCCATAGTTAATACAATCACCGAGTGCAAAAACATTTTTATAGTCCCCAAGAGTTAAATCATGATTAAGCGCAAGTTTATCAACAGGACCAACCATAGATGGTAAGACAGGGTTTACACCTGCACACCAAATCGTAGTACTGGTGTTTAATAGTTTCCCGTTATCCAGTATTACTGCATCCGGTGTTATACGAACAACCTGTGTTTTGCTTATAAAGTTTATTTTGGAAAGTTTTAACCTTTTTTCAGCCTCACTTTGCATACTTTCAGGCATAGAACTTAATATGCGGTCAGATGAACATACAAGATTTACAGTTAACTCCTGCCCTATACGTAGATTGCGAAAATACTTTGTTAAAGTTGTTGATATATAGTCATCAATCTCAAAAGCAAGTTCAACTCCTGTAGGCCCACCTCCTATAACGGTAAATGATAAGAGAGCTGCCTCATGTGTTAAACAATAGCGTTCTAAGTTAGAAATAATTCTCCTTTTAATTGCTAGCGCGTCATCGATGTTCTTGAGAAATAGGCAGTGTTCTTTAACACCTTCTATGCTTTGTGTGTTTGAGTCTGATCCTGTAGCAAGGACTAAATAGTCAAAGTCATAAGCATGAGAAGCTGTGTTAATCTTTTTTGAATCAAGATCAATGTGTGTAACTGTGTCTTTAATAAAGTTGACATTACACCTATTTATAAAACTTCTGATTGGAACTACAATATTATCCGTACTAACTCCACCAGTAGCTGCTTCATGAAGCAGGGGAGTAAAGACAAAATCTGAATCCTTGTTAAAAATATAAATCTCCTCAGTCTTTAATTTCTTTTGGAGTTCAAGCAAAGTATATACCCCACCAAAACCTCCACCAATAATTGCAATCTTAGTTGGCATGTAAATTCTTTAACTTAAAAACTGATACTCTATACCAAAGCATACCTCTAATACCCATAAGTACAAGAAAAGTTATGAGTCGGGGATATTTAGTCATGTAGTGTTTCTTATAAAATATTTCCATAGCATCAACGGAGGCTTTCTTCATGGCTATCTTAGTTTGTAAACTCGCTCTAGACCACTGACTGGTAGTTTTTCTAACACCAATGGTTGCACCTTTATAATGTAAAACCTCATAGTCTGTGTGGTACATAATTTTATAGCCACTCTGTTTAATGCGATAACAAAAGTCTATATCTTCGCCATAGACAAAAAAGTCTTCATCCCATCCGCCAATTTTTGATATGGCAGCTCTTTGAACCAACATGAAATGAGATATACAGGCATCAATTTCATGCGGCTTGGTCATATCTTTATGCCCAAGAAAATATGCATTAAACAGCCTACTTTTTGGAAATACTTTGCCTAAGCCTATAAAATGAGTTAAGGCAGTCCATGGGGTTGGATATCCACGATGGGCATCAAAATCCAGTTTAGTACTCTTATCTACAAGTTGTGGAGTTACAATCCCAACATCTGTATTGTTGTCTAGATACGAAACTAAACCTTCTAGCACTCGCTGCGTTGGAAAAGCATCTGAACCCAGATATAAAATATATTTGCTTGTTGCGTGCTCAAAAGCTCTATTATACCCATAAGCAATACCTTTGTTTACTTCAGATTTAATAAGGCAGACATCTTGAAACGACTGCTCAACCATAGCAGCTGCACCATCCGTTGAAGCATTATCAAAAACGATAATTTCTATGTCTGACAAATTACGGGTAAGATTTTCTAAGCATTCAAAAAGTGTGTCTTTTCCATTATAATTGACTATAATTACAGATACTTTTTCCATTTACTTGATTATAGAGAAAAGGAGACTATTATGCCATTTGAACTTCCAAAACTTTCGTTTAACTACTCAGAGTTAGAACCTTATATTGATGCTCGAACAATGGAGATCCATTATACCAAGCACCATCAAACGTATATTACAAACCTTAATACTGCACTATCTACTCATCCGGAGCTTGCAGCAACAAGTATTACTGACTTAATTACTTCCATAGCTTCATTACCAGCAGAAGTGCAGACCCCAATTAGAAATAATGGAGGGGGACATCTAAATCACTCACTGTTCTGGGAAATGCTTTCCCCAAAAGCTGGAGAAATACCATCAGCTGTTCAGAGCGCACTTGTTACAAGTTTTGGTTCTCTAGAGGCATTTAAAGACAACTTTAAACAGGCTGCATTAACACGATTTGGTAGCGGTTGGGTGTGGCTAGTTAATAAGGCAGGCAAGTTACAGATCACGTCTACCCCTAATCAAGATAACCCGTTAATGGAAGATGCTACTCTTAGTATCGTACTGGGCTTGGACGTATGGGAACATGCTTATTATCTTAATTATCAAAATAAAAGAGCAGATTACGTAGACGCATTTTGGTCTGTGGTTAATTGGGAATATGTTTCTGATAAACTTGCTTGAAACACACAAAAAGGTAAAATAGAGCTATGAAAATTAAACCAGTTTTATCTTATGCATTTGTAGCTTTAGTAGCAGTAGTTCTGTTTAATATGGTTACTGCCTCAGGCAGAAGACTTGCATACCCACAAGAAGCTTCTCTAGATTATGGCATGATAGCACCAAGTTCTGTTGGCGCAGACATGTTTAGTGCGAAAAATAGCGTTAGTGAATCCGCTCCGATGCCTACAGATCAAAAAAGAATGACAACATTGGATACTTATGTAGTACTCATTGTTAAGAATATTGAGAATGCAATGAGTGGAGTAGAATCACATGTCAGGCAAGTTGGGGGGTTTGTTGTCTCTAAAAACCAAAATACCCAAACAGAAGGTGGGTATGGGTTTATAAGCGTCAGAGTTCCTAGAGATAAGGTTGACAGCACAGTTACCTACCTCAAGGCTAACTCTACCAAAGTCATAAGTATAAATGAAAATGGCAATGACATTACTGAACAATTTAAGGACTCTCAAGCACGGCTTGCTTCACTCTATGAAACCAAAGCAGCAATAGAACAAATCATGGCAAGTGCAACTGCGTCAAAGGACTTAAAAGCACTACTTGATGCTCAGCGTGAGGTGATGAATATTCAAAGTCAGATCGATTTTGAAAAAGGTCAGGAAAATTACCTAAAAGAAGCAGCTCAAACGACATTAATATCAGCCGAGTTTAGAACAGATGAGTATGCTCTACCATATAATCCCGATACCGGTTGGGCTCCAGATAAAGTCTTTAAAAATGCAGTTAGGTCTCTTGTGTTACTTGCACGCAATCTTGGAACCGCTGCCATCTGGGCAGTAGTATACTTACCAGTACTTGCACTTGGAGCAGGTATTGCATTTGTTATACTAAAGCAATATAAGAAGTATACAAACAGGGTTTAAGAGTTAATTAATGACCTTGCAGGTGCTTCCCAACATCTAATGCAGCCATGCAACCCATCCCTGCCGCAGTAATAGCTTGGCGGTATCTATGGTCCGATACATCTCCAGCTGCAAACACTCCAGCTTTTGAGGTTTTTGTCCCATCAACAACTTTAAGATACCCTTTGGAATCCAAATCCACAAAACCGCTTAAGAATGAAGTAGCAGGTGAATGTCCAATTGCAACAAACAAACCCTGACAGTCAAGTGTGGATTGGGTGTTAGTCAAGGAATTTTTAATGAGTACTCCAGCAAGTACTTCGTCTCCAAGGACATCTAAGACTTCTGTATTATAAAGAAAGCTAATCTTAGGATTGGAGTAAGCTTTTTCTTGCATGATCTTACTGGCACGTAGTTTAGCTTTGTCCCCTCGAACAAGAATAATCACTTTAGCTGCAAAGTTAGTAAGAAAGGTTGCTTCTTCCATAGCAGAGTCCCCTCCACCAACTACTACAACGGTTTTGTTTTTAAAGAAGAAACCATCACAGGTAGCACACGCAGACACTCCTTTGCCGATTAACCTTTGTTCATTTGCTAGATTTAACCAATTAGCAGTGGCACCGGTTGCTATAATAATAGCTTTAGAACTAAAGCTTCGGTTTTCATCTGTTGTAACACTAAAACCAGCATCAGCATCTCCATGGATTGATATTACATTCTCATCTATAAATTCAGTTCCAAAGGTTGTTGCCTGGCTTCTCATGTTAGCAATTAGTTCTGGTCCCATAATCCCTTGTGGAAAGCCTGGAAAATTTTCCACTTCAGTAGTTAACATTAACTGCCCACCACTTACGCGACCTCCAATGACTCTTGTTGATAAAAATGCACGTGAAGTATAAATTGCAGCAGTTAGTCCTGCTGGGCCTGAGCCAATTATTAGTACATCGCTTGATTCCATAAGAAAATTATATCATGGCGTACTATAATAGCTGTATGCCTCATTTACTACTAACTCTTGAAGCCAATAAGTTAATGAACAAGTCAGTCTTTACTCATAAGCTGCACATATTTGATAACAAAATTATTTATGAGGCTAGAACTTATTTGATTCGAGTAACTGAAATTACGATTTCATATAACCATGTGTCCCAGGTTTATCTGGTTAAGGGTATTTATTTTGCATCTCTTGAGATTATCAATACAGGGGGAGTTAAAGATATTATTATTAAGTATGTACCAGCAAAACAGGCAGAGAAGGCCAAACGAATTATTGATGCTAAGATTCACGGGGTGTCTGATGAATCATATACAAATCCAAAAAATAAAGAAGTAGTAACACTTAAAAAACGAGGGCAGGATATTCATTTGGATAATGTTGAGAATAACCTCTCTAGACTAAACGAACTTCTACTTAGAAAAAGAATAACTAAAAAAGAGTTTGAACAGAAAAGAAAAGAAGTACTCAAGCATATGAAGTAATGCTTATAATAAAGTTATGAATTTAATTACATCAAATAAAAGCATCACGATCACCATACTACTTGCAGGCATACTACTTGGGTATATCTACCTCATGGGTACTTTAAAAGAACATACTCCTCAACCAAGAAGAGAAGAAACTGTAATAACCACAAATAACTATACGGCACTCTTGGGTGCTCAATCACTTGAAACTAAATATCTAGAACTCATTCTCAAAGACAATGTAGCAGAGTTGACTTCGCTTAATCTTTCAACAGGTAGTACAACCACAGAAACAGGAACCTATACCGAAAAGAGCAACAAACTTACGCTTACTCTTGTTAGCAAGGGGGAAACTGTACTCCAAAAGCCAAAAATACTTGAATTCGACAAGGTAGACAAAACACTACGACTTACCAATCAGCAAGAGTCAGATTTTGGCCCTGAAGGCGTAATATTCTATAAGCCTAAACAAGATTTGAACACAACAAGCTGGTACTGGGAAGGTTCTGACTATGCAAATGATACTAAAATAGAACCTACAGATAAAACCAAGTTCATGCTTACATTTAAGTCAGATGGAAGCTTTGAGTCCTCCACAGACTGCAACAGTTTAAGTGGGAACTATTATTTAGCAGGAGATGAGTTAAAGTTTGGAACTATGGTTAGTACTTTAATGTTTTGTGATGGTAGTCTTGAACCAGATTATACAAAGGATTTAAGGGAGATCTATACCTATATAATAGAAGGCACAAAGCTCTATTTAACATTACCTCTAGATTCTGGCACAATGAAGTTTAGTAAAGTAAACTAGATCTTTTGCACATCTTAGTATACTATTGCAGTGTTGCGGCGGTAGTTCAGTGGTAGAATGTCTCCCTTCCAAGGAGAAGGTCACGGGTTCGAATCCCGTTCGCCGCTCCAGATGTCTAAATTTCCGATAGACGCGTCTCCCCCTCTCCTCGTTTACTGAATTTTATTATTGTTTTCTTACGTCATACCAACATTGATGACGAAATAAAAGTAATAAGTCTATTACATGTTTTGATGTAAAATAAGACTATGAATGAGTTAAACTCGGATATCGAAAAAGTAATTTCAAAAATAAATGAACTTATCAAAAACAACGCGAAGCCAAGGTTGGTTGCACTTGATGGGAGAAGCGGAACTGGAAAAACAACTATTGCCAAGCATATTGCAAGTAGACTCGATGGTGTTGAAATACTAGCCGATAATTTTTGGATTGGTGGGTCTGATGAAGAATGGGACCTGCGCACTCCTCAAGAAAAATCAGAACAAGCTATAGACTGGAAACGTATAAGAATGGATGTGCTAGAACCGTTACTCGCAGGTAAGCCTGCGTCATGGCATCCATTCAACTGGAAAGCTGGGGAAGGCCTAGACGAAGAGCCCATAGAAGCTCAACCAACAAAATTAGTGATTTTAGACGGAGCTTACTCTTCTAGACCAGAGTTACAAGATATAATAGATCTCAGCGTATTAGTTGAATTACCAGATGACAATAACCGTAGAGACAGATTAATAAATAGAGAAGGTAAAGATTATATGGATAATTGGCACAAACGCTGGGATCCAGCAGAAGACTATTATTTTTCTAAAGTACGGCCAATGTCTTCATTTGATATGATTATTACGAATCACTAGATCTTGAAAGGTGGTTTCTAGGCCCGACTGGTGCTCCAGATGTTTGAATTTCCGCTACAAAAGGTTTACTTACAGAAGTTCTGATCTCGATATAACCAGAGTATACATTACTTACCTCATATTGTTTTTGCGATTTTTTATCGCTTGTATTATGGTTTAAACGCAGCCTGCCTTAGGTAAAAATTTAGAGTGCAGATTCTTACAATATGATTGTTCTTTGTTCCAAACTTTAAAAATTACTTTCATCTTAGTTTGTAATGTTTTAATGATCGTTGTTTTTAATCTTAGATTTATACGAAAATCCGAGGAATAATACCTTTTTATTTATTTCACAAAATAAATATAATTTAACTTAGGCACTGACATTGAAAGAGTCCCTTTAGAATAGTAAAATAATTACAGTATTAACATTAGGAGATAACTTATGGCTAAATATGTCGATGGCTTTTTATTAGTGGTTCCAGCAAATAAAACAGAAGAATACATAAAGATGGCAGAAGGTGGCAGAAATCTTTGGATGAAACACGGTGCGCTTGAGTATTATGAATGCAAAGGAGATGATCTTAAAGCTCCTGAAATGGGTGGGGATAAATTACGTACATTTCCTGAAGTTGCAGGAGCCTCAAGCACAGAAACAGTTTGGTTTTCTTTTATACTCTTTGAATCAAAAGAACACAGAGATGCGGTAAATGCCAAAGTTATGGCTGAGATGCATGAACAGATGAAGGATGAAGCAGACATGCAAATGCCTTTTGACATGAAGAGAATGGCATATGGTGGCTTTCAAGCTATGGTGGAAAGCTAGTTACTAGTTCCATGAGGGAAACTTTAATGATTAACAGAATAGTAACACGGCCTGTAAGTAATCCATGTATACAAAAAACACATTAACTCTAACATCAACACCGGACCTTAAAGCTTCTATACTTAAATATGCACTAATTGCAGGAGGTCTGTTTGGCTTCTACTACTTGCTAGTTGGCAGATACTACCCGGAGGGAATAAAGATAACCGTAATAACTACAGGACTGGTGATTCTTGCATACATTCTTTTAAAGGCTTGTTTGTCTTTACGAAATGATAAATTATTACTTCAAACTACTCTCTTTAAGCAAAACAACATTACCTATATAGATGGGACTAAAGTTGCGTTATATGGCAAAATAAGGGCAAAAGATACACCCGTAGTTAGTCCGATAACTCAGACGCCATGTGTCTTTTATAAATACGGAATGTATCATTGGATACTGCGAAAAACAGGCAAAGGGTCAAGAAAAGACAAAGAGTATTTTTATTCGGGCCACTGTTTAGCTCCAACTAGTCTTGATATCGGCTATAAACATGTAAATATCTTATCAGTACCAATTATCAAGAATTTTCCAGAACTCACTTGTAAATTTGATGCAACTAACTATGCCTACTTTGCAAATGCCACAGAGTATATTAAAACAACCCCACTTACTAAACTTGATACCCATAGCATTACACATATAAGACATGCGCTCACTTCAGCAAAAGAAACCATGCTAGATCAAGATGGATCTAATAGATCCGATACTTCATTTAAAGACTATAATCCTCCTATTGAGCAACTAGAACTCGAAGAAGTTCTTATAAAAGAAGGAGATGATGTTTGTGTTATTGGCGTTTGGAACAGTGCCAAAAACGGTCTTATTGCGGATTATGGCATAGCCAGTCTCACCTTATTTAAGGGGTTACCACAGACTATTATTCAAACTTTTAGTAAGCAGATAACAGGCTTATGCTTTCTTTCACTTGCCTTAGTTATCGCTGCTCATTTTTATATTGGCTATTATGCAATCCAACTCTATAAGCTTGAAGAACCAATAAACAACCTACTGCATACATTGCTTAACAGCTTAGTACTTTGAATGAGCAGCACTTAAGAGTATATTTTAACTTGTACTATGCAATTAGCTAAACTTCTACATGTGCATAAAATCATCTTATTTGGGATCTTATTGTTTGTTGTCTCTTTTGGCGATGCCATAATGTCCTATGTCACTCCGGTACTAATTGAGGAGAGTCTGAAGGATCCATTTTTAGTTGGTATTGTTATCTCCCTATCATCACTCTTTGGGATCCTCTTTGACTTTTATGTGGGAGAAAAACTGTCTAATAAAAGTTATGGCTTTTTTATTAAATGGACAATTATTATTGCTCTGCTCTTTCCTTTAATCTTTCTTTTTCTACCGCGCATTACTATTTTCTTTGTCTTAGCTATGATTGTGTGGTCTATCTACTACGAACTGCGCAACTACTCAAAATATAACTTTGTGCATAATTTCGCTTCTAAGAAAGAACATACAGTTGCATTTTCAATCACTAATACCTGTCAATGGTTAGCTTATGCTATTGGTCCTCTCGTTGCAGTGTACTTACTCGATAAACATATCAATGTTCCACTCGTAACCGCAACTGCAGTAATTATCATTGCTGCCCTTTATTACATGGTAATTGCTAAACACATAAAGAAAGTTAAAACAGATGATGTATTTCCCTACAGACACAAATCAATAAAAAAAGAAATCAAACTGCTTAACATACTTACAAGATCCATCTGGCCACTCTTACTTTTTAACTTTGCCATTGTACTAGTTGATGTAAGTTTTTGGACTACAGGGATACTTTTTGCAGAAAACTTACGAGTTAATAATCAGCTAGGCGGTTTATTTATGACAGTGTATGGCCTTCCAGCATTATATGTTGGTTTCTTGGTCCCCGTTCTCTTTAGGCACACTGGTAAGAAAAAACACGCATACATCTTAGGGTTAGCTACAGGAGTATTTGTCCTAGTGTTGGGACTTGTATCTAATATTTTTCTTATCTTACTTGCTGTATTAGTACTTTCAACCTGTGTTAGTTCCTGCGTAATTTTACTTGATGCAGTATTTGAAGACTATGTAGCAAGACTTAAAGGTGAGGGGAATGACCTGATTAGTATAAGCAGTATGTCAACAAATTTATCGTATACTCTTGGCCCGATCATCTTAGGTTTTATAGCAAGTAACTTAAGTTATGAAGCCACCTTTGTGTTTACAGGTGCTTTACTTGTAGCTATCTCTTTCATTTCTCTTGCTTTTACTCCGTCAAAGATTAGAATGCCTAAGAGAACTTTAACTAAGATTTTAGAACACTAATGTACAAGATACTTAAAACATTATTATTTAAACTAGATGCGCAATTTGTCCATGAAACTGCATTAAGTTGCGGAGAGCAACTGGGCAAGTTGAAAGCTGGAGCACTCATCGCACCCTTCTTTAGCTATGACAACAGAGTTCTGAATCAGACACTAAGCTCAATAACATTCCCAAATCCCATCGGACTGGCTGCAGGCTTTGACTATAATGCACAGCTAACCGAGATCTTACCAAGTATAGGCTTTGGTTTTGAAACAATAGGTACTATTACACACATGCCGTATGGAGGTAATCCTAAACCTATGCTCGGAAGACTTCCGAAATCCAAGGCTTTAATGGTAAATAAAGGGTTTAAGAACAAAGGAGCACCAGCAATTATTAATAAACTCGAAAATAAACACTTTGCTATTCCTGTTGGTATTAGTATTGGCAGAACTAATTCTAAACTTCTGGAAACACAAGAGGACAGTGTAGCAGATATTATTCAGGCATTTAAAGCTTTTGAAACAGCAACTGTAGACAATGCTTACTATGAATTAAACATTAGTTGCCCAAATCTTATTCATGGAAATAAAAATATAACATTTTATACTCCAGAAAACCTTACATACTTATTACAAGAAGTTACAAAACTAAAGATTCAAAAACCTATCTTTGCGAAAATGCCAATCATTCTTGAAAATAGTACACTTCTTGAATTGCTTGAAGTACTAGTTAAGTTTAAAATAAATGGCGTTGTCTTTGGTAATTTGGAAACCCGCAGAGATAATACATTACTAGAGCCAGCAGAAGTAAAACTATTTGATGTGGGTAATTTTAGCGGGAAACCTACCTATGCAAGATCAAATGAACTAATTGAACTAGCATACAAGAACTTCGGCAAAGACCTTATCATCATAGGTTGTGGGGGAGTATTTAGTGGAGAAGATGCCTATGAAAAGATCATAAGGGGAGCTTCTTTAATCCAACTTATTACAGGAATGATTTATGAAGGTCCAATGCTTATCTCTAACATCAACCGTTATCTTACACGCAGACTAAAGCAAGAGGGATTAAGCAGCATATCAGACCTTGTAGGTTTGAAGTTTAGATAACCAAATAATACCCAAAGCTTCTACAATATATTAAAATCTTTCTATGGATCAAAGTTATGATTTCAAAGAAGTTCAAGCTAAAACTATACTTTCAAAATGCGGAATACCTGGGATAGATTATGTAGTTAATCCATATACGGGGTGTAGATTTGGTTGTACATATTGTTATGCAAGTTTCATGGGTAAATTCCTTGAAAACAAAGCTATTTCTGATTGGGGAGAGTACGTCTATGCAAAAGTAAATGCTCCTGACTTACTAAGGCAAGAGCTTAAAAAACTTAAAGTTAAAGGTAAAGGACTTGAAATATTCTTTAGCTCGGTGACAGATCCATATCAAGGGGTAGAAGCGAAATATGCATTAACGCGCAAGTGTTTACAAGAGCTTATTAACTATGATTTTCTAGGCTATGTTTCCATTCTAACTAAATCAGATCTTGTATTACGAGACACAGACTTATTTAAACAATTGAACTGCGCTGTCGGGCTGACTGTAACTTCAACTGATGATAGTATCTCTAGGTATTTTGAGAAGTATGCCCCAAGTGTTAATCAAAGATTTGCAGCACTGGAGAAACTAAATAAACAAAACATAAAAACCTATGCTTTTCTAGGTCCTTTGCTGCCTCATTTTGTAGCATTTAGTGAGGAACTAGAGAAGGTATTTCAGAAACTACAGGCTGTTGGTACTACTCAACTCTTTGTTGAGCATCTCAACCTATCTTCCTATATAAGAAAGAGGCTAATTGACGAAATGGGGAAAGATGAAAACGATTTACTAACTAAATTTTATGAGTCACAGCATGATGAGTATAGAAAACAGCTAGATGACATACTCATGCATTTAGTAGATAAACATAAGATGGAGCTACTTACAGGTGGGACAATTTTCCATAAAGAATACCAAAAGAGAGAGGTAGTTAAGCCGTTTAAACCGAAATAAAGCCTCTTATTGAACTATTGGGCGTATATGGGTTAAAATACATGGCATTGCGCCTGTAGCTCAGCGGATAGAGCAGTTCCCTTCTAAGGAAAAGGCCGGGGGTTCAATTCCCTCCAGGCGCGCCATACTAACGGGCGAGTGGCGGAATTGGCATACGCGACAGACTTAAAATCTGTTGGCCGCAAGGTCGTGAGGGTTCAAGTCCCTCCTCGCCCACCAAAGAATTTAAAATATTACAGTGGACCAGCATATTCAAATTACTTATTTTAAATGGTTTGAACAAAGTGTTTTAAATAGTATTAGTCTTTAGGTCCTATCTATAAGTAATGACTGCAGTAATACACCATAAGTTATGTATAACAATATTTAAAAGATACAATATTAAACAGTTCCAAAAATATATCTGCAAAGTATAATAACTTCATGCCAAAAAGAATCTTCGCATTTATAGATAGTCAAAATCTTAATCTAGGTGTAAGCCATGATGTTTACTATAAAGGGAGACTAACATACAAAGGGTGGAAATTAGATTTCACCAAATTTTTCAAATATTTGAAAGATAAATTTAGAATTGAAAAAGCATATCTGTTCATTGGATATGTAGACGGTAACGAAAAACTTTATACCAAATTACAAGAAGACGGTTATATTTTAGTTTTTAAGCCAACATTAGAAATTAACGAAGGAAATAAACGAGTTATAAAAGGCAATGTTGATGCTGAA
>CAZLZI010000013.1:13428-20206 GCA_964563965.1 uncultured Candidatus Saccharibacteria bacterium | reverse complement strand
TCTCTTTCTACAAATCCCTGAAAGTACTCCAATGCAATAAAAGCATTAAAATAAACCATTAACGTGATATTAACCATAAAATCTTCTGCTAATCCGTATCTATCAATCAACTGCTTAGGGAATAATTGAAGAAATACTGAGATGTAATTTGGTGCTACTGTTGGTTCAAATAAGTTTTTACCCGCAACTAATCTAATATCAGCACCATTTTCAGAAAGATTTAATTGTTTTCTTATTGTTAAAACCCAATTTTCAAACCACTCATCTTTAATAAATTTCAAAACTGCTTCTTTTGACCTACTTGTAGGACAATCAATAATTGTTATTGGATTAACACCTTTAAGAAATACTATATGCGAAAGTTCCATAGCGATTGGAGTGTACCCCAAACTGTAGTGAAAATCCAACCATCCCCACCGCAGGGGCGAGATTTTATCACTTGCTGGCGCAAGTGATATTCTCCATTTAAGCGGTGGGGAGGGGTTGATAGAATTAATTAAAGTATTGTGTAATAATTAAAATATGAAAAAATTTATTCTTATTCCTTTAGTTCTATTATTCCTAGTTGGTGTGTATTTTCTTGTGGGGACAAAAAAAGCTACTGTTACAAATCAAATACCACAGATTTCTACAGATATTTTCTTGCCCTTGTTAAATGAGAATGTAAAAGCAATGGAAGATGAGAATATTGACCTTTATATGAAAGCTGTACATCCTAGCTCACCTTCATATGCCCAATCACGTAAACAAGCAGAAGAACTATTCGCTAAATATGACCTTGATGTTAATTTAGATTCCATTAAAGTAATTTCCGCTACAAATGATGAAATAGTAATTGAGGTGGTCCAAACAACAAAGAGAATAGGTGGAGCTGAAGATTTTAAAAACACCAAAACTACTGCACGCCATACATTACGTAAAGATGGTGACACTTGGAAGATTTATAGTACTGCTATTCAAGATATTGGGTATATAAACTAACTTCAGTTTTTTGGAAAAAAGTTCCAAGTGCGTCCCATGCCCTCCGCCAGTTATCAAAATCACCACTTTTAGAGGCTTCTGCTAGTCTTTGATAGGGCAAATTATGTCGTCTATGTATAATATATTAATATGTCAGACCGAAATTTATTCGCTGAACAAACTGAAATATATGGGCAAGTTAGTGACTTGGAATTCCGTTTGGCAAGTCTTAAAAAACATGGCATGGATATTATTGGAGAAGATTTACGAGGATTCCCGACGAACTAAAAGGTGGGGTTGTTGAATTCCTTAAATCAAAATCTAAGCCACTTGTAATAGATTGTGGGGCTGGTGCTGGAAATGTGGGGGAAGGTTTAAGTTCTGTAGCAAGGTGCGTTAATATAGACTTGTTTCCACATGCAAAAAATGAAGTGACAACAATTCAAGCCGACCTAACCGACGCGATACCTCTTGGTGGAGAAGTTGCAGATTTAAGCTTATCCTTGTACGTTATCCGCTATTTGAATGACCCTGTAGCGCACATAAACGAGCTAATTCGCGTTACTAAATCCGGTGGTTTCGTTATTGTAAATGGTATCTCTGCAATTCGTTTTGAACGACATGGAGAGGAGTATAGATACTTTACTGATTGGAATGACAAAACTGATAGTGCGCGAGCAACCTTATACGCCAACGACGATTGGCTAATTATTAAGGTTGATGACCCAACATTTCAACTGGAAGGTTCTTTGATACCTGAACACTCATATACTATTGTAAATAACAGTGTACCTAAGGAAATCATGGATAAAGCATATTTTGTATATGATATGTAATTGGGTATAGGGATAGATATTTTCCAATATCGCCCCACGCCTCCCGCATATTTACTAATACTACAAATAACATATACTCAATATATGCTAGATAAAACACAACTTGAAAAATTAATAATGGAAAGATTTCCAGGAACGTTTGATCCGGTTGGTTTGAAAGAACTAATAACCACTATAGAACATGCAGAGGATGTAATTAAAGGGAACATTGAAGTTTATCTTACAACAGTTGTAGAACCAGTATTAAAGGTTGAAGGCTATTCATACGCGGATTTAAGAAAGAATCATGGTATGACTCCACTAGCCGCACTACTAACTTTAAACTATTTAATGAAAAATCCAGAAAAAGCGAAAGAAGCTCTTAATAAAGGGCACGATTTTGTAGGTACGAAGGAATAAAGTACCAAGTACGTCCCCACACACCCCTCCATGTGTAACTAGCCTCACTTTTGAAGTGTTAGTAAGTTTTAAAATGTCATTTATAATGTATTTATGCAAAGCAAATGTACCTGGCTTGGTATTGGCGTTGAATTGCCACCAGCTCTAACACAAGCATGTAAGGAGATAAATACTGAGATTTTAAAGATCAATCCCCAGTCATATAAGTTTAGTCAAAACACTCGCCCGCATTTGAATCTCTATGATTTAGACGTACCTGAAAATAATGCCTCTGAAATAACGTCCTCTTTACGTAATATACTAAAAACCGTCTCCTCCTTTGAAGTGAAAATACTAAAAATTGGCTATTTTCATTTTGGTGCTATTTTTTTTGAAATAGAGAAACACCACTCGCTGTTGGATTTACATAGCTCTGTTGTTTCAACTGTATCCAAGTATAAAGGAAATTGTATATGCAAGGATTACTTACAACCTTGGAGAGAATATACACAGCAACAAAATGAAATGCTCAAGAAGTATGGAAACCCATTTGTAATGGATGCATATTATCCCCACATCTCACTTGGTTTTATTAAAGCACCTGAAAATGTGCTAATAAACCATGTAACACATCTAAATGAGGTTGCAAGAATTGGTAGTTTTAAGGTTGAAAACCTTTCGCTTGTGAATGATGTTCAGAAAGGACACACCTCACTCGCAACTTTCAATCTAAAATAAAAAGATTTTTCTTTGCAAATAAAGTTCCACATGCGACCCTGCCCTCCGCCAAATATCAGTCTCACTAGATTTATAATAACTTTCTAACTTCTGACATGTCTGTGCGAAGGCTAAACTGTCGCTGCTTCGAGAAGTTTTATTTCTTTATTTTCTGGATTAATCTGTACTCTAACACCAAGAGGTAATATCCATTGAGGATCTGTATGCCCAAAATCGAAATCTGTTGCTACTAATAAGTCTTTATGTCCAAATTCCTCTCGTACAACACTAAGTATTGCTTTTCTTAGCTCTTGGTTTGTTTCTTCCGTATAATCTCTAGCTCTCCCAAATACCAAAGCTTTTATTTGGTCAAAGATACCCTGCACACCGTAATTTCTAAGCATGTATGACACATTTGCAGCACTTGGTGCATCTTCTGAAGTTTCAAAAAACAACACCTTATCTTTCCAAAAATCTTTGGCAGGCCAATACTCTGTACTTTTCAGAAATTCAAAAACTTCAATGCATCCCCCAAACAAAGTACCATCAACAATGCTATTCCCTTGTAACCAATTATATTGTGGGGATTCTATAAGTTCGTTTACCAGACCAGTATTTTCAACATTACTCCAGCTTGGGTATCCATTAGAGTATTTTTCAAATCTGGGGTAGATATAATCTGTGGAATCACCCATCAAAATTGTTTTCACCGTATCGTGCCAACTCTTAGGGAATTGGTTTGCTTGTGAGAATCCAGCCATTATAGATGGGCCGTTAAATGTTACTAGACCCCAAGTATTTAGCAAAGTATTCAAGGTTGTAGTGTCACTGTAGCCTAATAGTATTTTCGGGTTACAGGTAATTGTATCTTTATCTAAATATCTCAGTATTCGTACATAATCATCTCCACCTATAGTTGATATTACTGCTTTTATTTCCCTGTTAGCGAAAGCATCGTTTATATCCTTTGCTCGTATTTTCGGGTTACTAGCCAACTCTGTAGCCGACATCCTTGCAGTTGGAAATTCTACTATTTCAAGCTTCAGTTGCTCAGTTAAGTATTTGATCCCATTCTCATATATATGCGGACACATCGAAGGACCTCCCCATGACGGAGACACTACTGCAACTTTATCACCAGACTTTAATCGGTTTGGTTTCATTAATGTCATATAGGGAATATATCTTACTCCTACAACAAAATAAATAACAAAAATGTGACTATTGGTTTGAAAAAAAGTTCCAAGTGCATCCCATGCACCCCGCCATACTTTAAACTCCTAGGTAATCCATATATTTATAACTTAGTTTCTAATGTATTATTTAATCAAATGAAAAGATTAGCCTTGATCACTGTACCTCTTATACTCGCCGGCATCTATTTCTCAATGTACAAATCTGAACGATTTGAAGGCTCGTGCGTATGCTACGGTGCAAAGCTTAACAATAAATGCATCGGCATCCAAACCACTTGCTATAAATTAAGTCCAACACTTCCTCCAACCAAAGGTAGCAAAAAAGAATCAATGCCTAAAATAAATTTAGATGGAACAATTTTAAAAATAGGAGATGTTTTTAACTTCTCACCTGAAGATGATTGCGTTGCAGATATGAAAGCTAAACTAATTAATATATACAACGACGGTATTTTTATAGAAATTTTCGAATCTCAAGGAGCAGATGGTAATTTCTACAAGAAAAAGGAGCTTGTTCAAAAAACAATAAAAAACAGGACTTGTATCTCGGCACCCCCTCTCTGTACAGACTCACTATACGAATTTTGTTTTACAGTAGATAATAATACCAACCCAGCACAGTACCTATACGAAATCAAAGGTAAAAGTACAATGCCACACTTTTAACCATGTCACAGCCCACATGTAACTTAAAATCCTAAACCTGATGTTGTAAGCAAGAGGAGTTTATACTTTGGACCAGTAGTTGATTCTTGAATCTGTGAACCTTAATCGGAGCTAGAACCTGAACCAACAAAAATAGCGAGTTTAATGAGACACGAGTAATTAGAGTAACATGTATTATTTACAGGGATTGTATTCTTCGATCTTTACTTTTATCTGCCCTTCAGTAGCTTCCATCTTATCGATAACCGCTATGACAAATGGTCTAGTTATTGCTTGCGCCTGCATACATTCGCTGTTTGGTACAAGCCTCTGTAACTCAAAGACATACTTGCCAGTATTTAAAACTTGATAGTCTATTAAGTTTGCAGAATACCCTAAAGTAGGCTGAAGAACATCAAATAGAACAACCACAGTATTGGTTGCAAAGTCTACCTGCTCACGTAGATCTATGTTCTTTTCTGCCAAAAATGAATTGAATGGCTCCTTGTCGTTAAAGAAAGTAAGAATGTTTTCTTGCGGACGCTCCTCATACATAGTTGGTATATCAGCACCTGTAAGAAGAGTTCTAAATGGCAGAGATTTCATGTTATCCCCTGGTGTTTTTCTATCCTCAATAAAGAATTTACCATTAGGAAGAGTGCATCTTGATGGAGATGTCTCTTCAAGATTAAACCTACCTGAAAGACATTCTTCATAATTTGAAACCCAATCATATCGGTGTTTATTATACCAATAAAGTATGGTTGGAATGACAATTGACAAGATAATAGCTATGGTGACAAGTAGTTTTTTAAGCATGTTAATACCTCTTAGGCATAACTATAGAAATCTTCGTGCAGTCTTTTATATGTTAGTAACTCATCTGGTGAAAACCAAAGATTTATTTCTCTTTCAGCCTCTTCCACATTACCTGATGCGTGTACTAAATTATAAATGGATCTTTTTCTTTTATTTGCTGTAACTGCTGTATCGAGTGCAAAATCCCCTCTTATAGTACCTGGAACTGCTTTTGCAGGTACAGTATGTCCTACTATGTTGCGAATATTCATTATTGCGTAAGGGCCTTCAAAAACCATAGCAATTATTGGGCCTGATTTTAAAAACTGCACGTTACAGTCCCAAATAGTTCTTCCTAGAATAAGTGGATCATCAGAACCCATATTTTCTACGGGATCAATATTATTCTCTAAGCAATCAGCAAGGGTCTTCTCTCCCATAGCGCGTAAATTAGCATCAGTAGTCAAATAATGCTGCTTAGCCAGTTCTTCAGTAGGATTGATTAATTTAAGTCCGATGATTTTAAGCCCAGTACGTTCTAGCCGGTGAATTATCTCTCCTGTAATACCACGTTTAATGGCATCTTGTTTTAGGAGTACTAATGATCTTTGTATCATACGTGCTGATCATAACAAACTTAAAGCAAAGGTGTCAAAGAAGTTCTTCACGCATCTTGAAAGTACCATTCGCAAATACTTCTAAGATTGAAATGCGCGAGGTTTGGAGTATTGATTGAGGCTTATCATTGATCTCTCGAGTTATAGCTCCTATAACATAATGTACTAGTTCTGGTTTTTGCGGATCCAATACCTCTGAGGATAGATGATGATCACCTGCAATTATAGCTTTGACATTACTTTGTCTAATAAGCTCAAGCAGCTCATCAGCCTGTGCTCGAACTGAAACTATGTTCTCACCTTCAAAGTTCCCCATAACTTTATTTGAAGGATGATAAATAGGTTGAGATAAAACTACAAACGAAGCGTCAACCACTTCTTTTTTGAACCACTCAACATCTTCCTCTGGGATCTTTGAAAAGTTTCTGCTGTTATCTAGTACAACAAATTTGATTCTCCCAAGTGTAAAAGTATGCTTATTTGTGCCGAATACTTCTATGAAATTCTCAGGTCCAGTGGTTTCCCATAAATCTCTGTCTCCAGGAATTGCATAGTAATTAATACTGCTTTCATCGAGTATAGCCTTTGCTTTTTGTAAATCCGGTAATAAGCCTAAATCTGTATGATCACC
>CAZLZI010000013.1:0-13328 GCA_964563965.1 uncultured Candidatus Saccharibacteria bacterium | reverse complement strand
CCAACTTTCGAGTCTTGTGGAACACTCCGAGTATACTCATACAAAGCCATTCGAGGATTTTTTTCGGCTAAGAATTTAACACCATACGTTACGGATAAGACAAAGGATGCAATTATTACAGTAGATATACTTGATCTAAACATACGTTTAGTAAACGAAGGCTTTTTTGGTTTATCATATGTATGGCGTTTAAACATTTATAATTTCTCCGGCGAAGCAATGCCAAGTAAACTTAACCCTGTGTTTAATACTATTTTAGTACTCTGTGTTATAAAAAGTCTAAAATCTCTCAATTCTGATGGATTTGCATTTAATACAGGCATGTCGTTATAAAAAGTGTTAAATAGCTTGGCAAGTTTAAATAAGTATTCACATAGCATGTTTGGTGAGAAATCATACGCACTGCGCACAATAACATCATCAAACTTCGTTATATGTCTTAAAATAGACCATTCTAAATCCGAGATATCAAAAGGCACACTATCTAAAATCCCCTCCAGCAGACCCTGGCTTAATTGAATGGTTGACTTGGCAAGTAGGGATGCAGCTCTTGCATGGGTGTATTGTAAATACGGTCCAGAAAAGCCTTTGATATTTAGAGAGGAGTCCAGATCAAAGACTATGTCATTGTATGTATTATATTTGAGGAATTCAAACTTCACTGCCCCGAGTGTAACTTCCTTTGCATTGCTAAAAGATCCAAATAACTCAGCTACTTTTGTATCAACTATCTCTATAAGATCCAATACTTTTATGCCTACCCCTTTTCTTCCACTCATCGCATACTGTTCTTTTGTATCATCAATAGTTACTCCAAGAAGCTTGGCAGTTGAGGAGGACAAATATACAAAACCGTAATTGACATGATGCATATGTTGGGCATGATTGTCATAACCTAGAAAACTTAACGCTTGTTTTACAACACCAATTGCATAAGTTTGTTTTTGATCTATGACATCTATAACTATGTCTGCATTTGAAAAACTAATTTTTTCTCGTGATGGTGTAGTTGTCGTTTCCCACAAGGGCTTGTCTTGGGTACTAGTATTTAATAACTTATATGAAAAGTCTTTATTTAACAGACCGAATTTCCACATATGATACGCTATATCCTTCCCTGTATAAGTGGGCACCCCATTGGATCTAACAATAATTTTATCTTGCTCATAATCTTCGCTATTTGAAGTATTAGCAAATCTTATTAACCAACAGCCCTCTGATTTTCCTTCGGTGGCTAAATAAACATTTGGATTTTCTTTCAATAGAGAGAAACACTCATCCCACATTTTGAGATATAAAATATCTCGTTCATGCACTATTACATCATAAGTAATAAGTAACCTTGAGAATGTCTCCAATTGCGCAGTTAAAATTAAGTCAGCCAGCTGGGCAACCTCTTTTGCCACTATAGTAGTTGGATCTTCTACTTGTATTAGAATATGTTCAAGTTCTGTTTTTAAAGCTTGATTAGTTGCAAGTAGTTCCGAAATTTCAGCATAAACATCCCAAGCATAATAATCGATACGGGCATAGTTAGCTTGTTTTATATCCTTGCACTTTAAAGTACCTAGATAGGAAGTAGCAACTTGTACACCGATATCATTCGAGTAGTATTGTACCTGAACGTTATACCCCAAGAATTCATAGACGTGTTCAATGAACTCACCAATTACCGCGTTTCTTAAATGACCAATGTGTGGGGCTTTATTTGGATTCACATTGGAATGCTCCAAGGCAACTACTTTACCATTGCCTAAACTGACTGACCCATAACGCGACCCCAAGCTTATGACCTGATTGAGCACATTAAGTAACCACTCCCTTGAAAACTTGAAGTTAATAAAACCAGGACTAACAGCCTCTACATCTTCAAATATTTGAGTAGGCTTACCTTTATATGTAAACGTAGGACTGCTCTTCTTAACCCTATAGCAGATAGTATTAGCAATGATCATTGGCGACTGCTTCAAGGTCTTCGCTAAAGTCATTGCAATATTGGTCGAATAGTCTCCCCACGAGTCATTTGCAGGAGATTCAACTTCCACTAGGTGGGCATCAATAACTACACCAAATTCATCTTTCACACAAGAAGCAACTAGCTCTTTGATTGTTTGAATTTGATCTAACATAATCAAATTTTAACATTAATATCTGAACTTGACTAAGTAACTTCCGTCAACAGTTTTAACTACATGCGCCTTGAAGTACGCAAGTATCTTGAGTGTTTCAAGGTGGGGGTGTCCATACTTGTTAAGCACTCCAAAGGACAAAACCCCAGTAAAAGGGGAGACCTTGGTTAAAAAGTCTCTAGTGAGTGTGTTCCTAGCACCATGATGAGGTAGTTTAATGAGGCTGGGTTTTTTATAAAGCTTTAATTGATTTGTGATGGTAGAACTTATATCTCCCATATAGAGAACAGCGGTATGTTTAAGTTCGTAACTAACAACAACCGAGCAATCATTTATATTGCCACACGCATACCCTGTTGGTGGCCAAAGCACATGTAACATTTCTTTGTTTGAAAGCTTAAAACTGTTACCCATATATGCAGGTAATTTGTGCGAATTTATCATAAGGGTTGTTAAAGTAGCCCACTCTTTAGATGTATAGTCTGAAGCGTAGTAAATAACATTTCTAACAGTACATCTTCTAAATAGTCGAGTAAGTCCGGCAATATGATCGTAGTGGGGATGAGATATGACTACATAATCAAGCGAACATGCAAAAAAGGGGACTTGATTATCAAGATAATAATCTATGGTATAGTTTGGGCCACCATCTATAACAAGCAAATTAGCATTTGAAGAGATTAGTGAAGCATCCCCCTGACCCACATTAAAAAAATGAAAATACACATGTGTTAGCAACCTGTGCTGTAGAAAGACAAAGTAACACAGATAAGCTAGGTAGTAACACAGAACAAATTTCATACTTCAGCATAATACCTATTATACACAGCTAGTAAGACAAATAGAGAACTGTAATACACTAGTAACGCTAATAAAGGTATTTTGAAAGCTATGTTAGCAAATGGTATACGTGCAAAGATAGTAACAACCTCAACAAAAAAATCTAGAAATGGATAAATAGCAAAGGCTAATAGGTACGAAAGAATAGCACTCTGCACAATACAAACCGCAACTAGCCCTAAAACCGTAATTCTAGGGATTGTCCATAAAACAATGGCATTTACAAAGGGCGCTATGATGTTAATAGTACCGAAGTTATATGACAAAAGCGGCCATACTAAACATTGAGCAGCTAATGAAGTTGAAAAATCACTTAGTAAGGAGTTTTTTCCACTATAGAACTTCTCAATACGGCTTGATACCACAGGTCCTACAACAATAAGACCTACTACAGCTAGAAAGCTTAACTGAAAACTAAGCTCAAACAATGTCTGAGGGCTTAGTATCAACATAACCAAACCAGTCAACATAACAATGTGTAATTGAGAAGCTCTTAAACCCAAGTATTTAGTTGAAAAAGACAAAGCTGACATAATCCAAGCCCGAATTACAGGATAGCCGAACCCGGTAAATACCGCATATACAAACGTTATGATTAACGCAAATAAATAGTTTCTAAATTTATAAATTGATCCAACTAAGTTCTCTACAAAATTAAATAAAAGAACAATATTGAAGCCAGAAACCACCACAACGTGGATTGTTCCAGATTTACGCAAGATGTCGTTAAACGTAGGGACACTGCTCAAGGCATTCAATCCCAGAACAGTACCTGTGAGTAACTCCACATGTGGGCTTGGATAAAATTTTTGCAAATCGAGATATAATTTCTTGCGTATAAGTGAAAAGACTTTGTCACTGGAATTAATAACATTAACTGACTCTCCCCTACTTACGATTGGTACAGTTGAAAGTCGAAAAATAACAATACTAAGTAGTACAAGTAAAGTTAAATGATGTTTCATTAAAACTCTATGTCAGTTTGAATCTTAGTAAGTGTTGCAGCAGGGACTCCCGACTTTGAAACAAGTTCACTGAAGTCTTTATACGGTCTGGAATTGATAATCTTTGTTGCATAAGCACTACCAATACCCATTAGGCTATCTAATCCATCTTGAGAGCTCGTATTAACGTTAACTTTTAGAGTTGTGTCTTTTTTTCCACTCTGATTATCAGTATCATCTAGCCGTGTTTCTTCTTGTGAGTTTGAGTATTTCGGAATTATATACTCATCTATTGCTAGAGCTGTACTAGCAGTTGCTTCGTAATACTCCCATTCAAATGGTATATATACTTTGTCTCCATCTTTAAGTACAGAAGCTAAATTTACAGCTTTATAAAAATAGAACGCATCAACAGACTCTAAAAGGCCGCCGGCTAACTTAAGTAATTCCCCTACTCTAGTTGTAGCCTGGACTTGATACAAGCCAGGTTTTCTAACAGCACCTTCAACATCTACAAATATCTTAGGTTTGTCACTATTTTGGATGATGTCAGAGGAGCTAGTTGGTGATGCGTCTAGTAACTCCCCTCTCTGGTTACCTACTATGAGAACACTAAAGAGTATAATCAGACCAATAAAGGCTAGGATATATGTTTTATAAGCTAAAACTAGCTGTTTGATAAGGTGTAAATTTATATACTGCACTACTTTGTTAAACACCAAAACTAGCCTTAATAAAACAAGGATATGTCTAGTTTAATTAGCAAGTGTTTTTACCGCATAATTACCGAATTATAATGTCAATAAGTGCTCGTAATCTAAATAATAAACGCATATTTCCCGTTATGTGAAGGTAAAATATTATTTTTCTACTGGTTCAGTAAGGAGATCTTTAAGAAAACTAGATTTAAACATACCTCTAAACACTCTTGCTATGCCTGGTTTATTTATTCTGTAAAACACTTCCCTGCCCTTCTTATCACTCTTTAAGAAGCCTAAGGTCGATAAAACTCTTAAGTGATGGGATGCTAAATTTTCTTCGACATCTAAATTGTCAGCAACATTGGTAACATTCAACTCACCTTCTGACAGCATATGAAGAATCTTAATTCTATTAGTATCAGACATTGCTTTTGAAATCTTGTAGTAATTTAACATGGTGAAACTATACAATCTTTATTGCAACAATTCAAATAATATTAATTGGAATATCCTTTGTACTCTTAAAAAATGCCTTAGTTTGCTGGATCAGTTATGAATTGAAGTATTATTGTGTCTAACTTTTATTAGTACTTGGTTTATCTTCATAATAAGGCTCAAGGTCTGATATGAAAACGTGTACAAAATCATTCTGAACTAATAAAACGGCAGACTCAAATTGCATTGTAATGTCTTTAGTTAGCGTTTTAATGGTAAGCATCTTGGAGATTAAAGAGATAAAATTTTCATGATAAGGAAGTATGTCAAATAGACCCTTTTCATTATATGACGTTAGAGCATAAGCATCACCGTTTACAAAAGTCTTTTTTCGATTCTTGACAACTATTTGCAATAAATGCTGTGTCATACTTTAAGATCTGCAATGCTACCAATATATAAAAATTTATCAGCTGTTATCTTATCCATATCGCCATTAACTATAGATTTAACATCAGCTACGGTGGTTTTGATGTCTATATAAGCACCCTTCTTACCTGTCTGTTCTTGCGCAACAAAGAAGTTTTGTGTCATATAGTTTTTTAATTTGATGGCTCTTTGAAAAGTCAGTCTATCTTCTTCAGATAGCTCACTCTCCCCAACTAACGAGACTATTCTTTCCAGACTTGCCGCTCTGCTTAGTAATTGACGAGCTGCAATATTAACAACATAGTGATCCATACTAACCATAGTCGGATTTAAGGCAGAAGATGTTGATGAAAGTATGTCAACTGCAGGCAACCTACCCTCTCGGTATACATCTCTTGATAAAACTATTGTTGAATCTAGATATCTTAGTATCTCTTGCACACCTTGATCTAATATGTCATCAGCCGGTATGTAAATTGCTTCGATTGTGGTTATAAACTTATCTCCCTTGCCTATCAATCGTTCATGTATCCCTGCAACCTCAGAAGAAAGAGTAGCCTGATAGCCATCCTCGGAAGGTATGACATTCATCAGAGTAGATAATTCATTACCTGCTTGAACATATCGATACATATTGTCTATAAAGAACAGGACATTCTTCTTTTTTACATCTCTAAAGTACTCAGCAATAGTTACACCTGCAGGGGCTGTTAACATTCTTATAGATGAAATAGCTCCCATTGCACCAAAGACTAACGAAACACCAGACAACACCCCACGTTGTTCTAATTCTAGTATGAGCTCATGTCCTTCTCGAGTACGTTCCCCTACCCCAGCAAAGACACATACTGTGTCATCCTTATTCTCATTTACAACGTTATGCATTAATTCAGTGAGTAGCACTGTCTTTCCTACACCAGAACCACCGAATAAACCAGTTTTGCCTCCTTTTATAAGAGGCGAAAAAAAGTCTAACACTTTAATACCCGTTTCAATTATTTCTTTATTAGAAGAAGTCTCTTCATACGAGGGAGAAAGCGCAAAGATTGGATGGGCACCATCATACTGTATATCTCCTTTACCATCTACCGGTTGACCCATAAAATCCACTACCCTACCTAACAAACCGTCACCAACAGGAATAGATAAGGGCATTTTTGTATCTATAACTTTTAACCCACGTGCAACTTCTTTGTTTTCGGTTAACTGAAAACAATAAAAATGAAATTCATCCAATGACCTGTATACAAGCAGCTTTGCTTCTACCTTCTCTACTACCAAAATACTATACATATCAGGTCGATGTGTGCCTAAAAACTCCACTATGACAACATTACCTTTAACACTCAGGATTTTTCCTGAAGCATCAACTCTCGTTTTGTTGGCTAATTCCATAAAGTTATCCCTGAAAGCGTGTCTTGCTGTTTTTTATTTGTCATATAATGTTTTACTTTCTGCTTTTTCAAATTTAGTACTTTAACATGCTTATCAATTCCATTTAATGCTATATCTAGGCTTATCATGCGGGATGCAAATTTACTTAAATAGCCTTCATTTACAGCTTGCTCAAAATTTGACGCTATTATTTGATTTTCAAAATAAGTTAAAACAGAATGCAAGTTAGGTTCAAAGAAAAAGTGAATATTTTTATTAGCCTTCTTGGATTCTACCTCACCACCAGTCAATAAAGTTTGTGTAGGTGCTTGAGATAATATTGTCTTAAAGGAACCATGATATACTATAACAGTTTCATACTGCAGTATAAAATCTGAAATGATGTGTAAATGTTTCGAATCATCTAAGGAATCTGATAACTCAAAATAGGTGTATGGATGCGTAAGACCGGCATCCTCAAACATTCTTTTACCTACTTTTCCTACTATTACTAAGTCACTTGTAGGCTCCTCCGTTACAAAGTCCTTAAATTTATCAAAAGTCTCATATACAATACTGCCGTAGAGTAAAGTGTTTGAAGCTAGGAGTATAGCTACCTTTTTGCCATTTCTGCGAAATAATGAAGTTGCACCTTTGTTGTGTATTGAAAGATTTTCTAGCTCACTTTGGTATGAATTTAACACCAGTGAGAACACTTTATTCACACCGTCAAAATATTCTCTATTCTTAAGAACAAAATCACGTATGGATCGCATCCTTATTGATGCTATCTCCTGATAAGTCGAGACAAGGTCACGGATATTCAAAGTTACTGTATATTCTTCTTTTAATTGTTTAACTTTAGACATATTTTAAAATACTATCTATATTCTGGTTAACCATCATTAATAACTGATTTAAATCGTTTGAATTGTATACTATTGAATCAACGGTTCCTGCATATGAAGAATCATTAAAATACATGTGGATCATCTTTTTCTGTTTCACTCGAATAGATGCCATAGATTCATTGTCCCACTTCCCTATCCAAACAATTGTAAAGATTAGTATTTGCAGACTAATAGGCAGTATTTCATCTAAATCCTGGTTAAATATAGTTTCAATTCTCTCACCCATCTGAATAGTTGACTGTGTGCCTTCATTTAACTCTGCTCCGAATTGCACAAAACCTTTTACTTTTTCATACAGTGTCAAGAAGGACAGTAACTCTCTACTTATGCTCCATCGCAGTGTATTCTGAGTCTGTCTGCCAACTCTTGTTACAGAGAGGAAGTAATTAACCGGAGGTCTTCTCCCTTTTGTAAACAAGTCTTTATCCAAAAAGATATGTCCATCTGTTATAGACATAAGATTTGTTTGTATATAACCCGATATATCATTCTCAACAGTGTCAGCTACTGGTAAACAAGTGATGGAAGCTGCAGTGCTATTTATAGTAAAACAACCTCCTCTTTCAAGAAGTTTCGCATGAATGTTAAATATATCACCTGGATAGGAACTTCTCCCTGGGAAGCGATTACCTAACAATGACAGCTCTCTATAGTACTTACCATGTGATGTCAGGTCATCGAATATAACAGTGACATCTTTACCTTTATTCATAAACCATTCTGCTACAGCCATGGCAGTAAATGGTGAAATAATAATAGTACCTATCGGATCAGACGATTCAGCTACTATCATAACTAGTTTATCCTTAAGTCCGTATGCCGCTATGTTACTCTCAATCTTTTTAATATCAGCTTTAGTCTTACCTATGCAACAATAAACAGTTATATTATTGTTTTTATACTGAGAGTTACATATTTGAGTTAGAAAACTAGTCTTTCCAGTTTGTTTATCACCTATAACTAATTCTCGCTGCCCTTTACCCAATGGTAACAATAAATCAACAATAGACACGCCCGTATAATACGGTTCAGTTATCTTCTTTCTATTCTTTATTGTTTTGATTTCAGTGTAGATATCTACATACTCTTGCACATTATGGAACGGGTCTTCTGCGTACTTTGAGTGTCCTAAAGGCGACAGCACTTTGCCTAGCATACTATCACCAACGGGAAACTTAATTCTTGAACCAGTGCGAACTGCTTTAGTTTTGAGACTGATAGGCAGAACGCCAAATGATGAAACTTCCAGCATTGCGTTGTTTAATGCAGTTACTACACCAATATCGTTGTTTTCAAACAGAATTACTTCATCTATAAAGGCGCCGGGCAATCCAGATACATTTAATAGCGGGTGTCTGGTAGACTCTACAAAACCAATCTCACCAAATGTTTCTTGATAGTATTGAAAATCATGACCAAATATCATTGTAGTAAAGGCAGAATCTTTGCACGGAAAGATTCCTGTGTGAATAATTTTTCAATCTTGGTTTTAAAAGACATATCAACTACTTTCCCAGCTTTGTAGACTATAAACCCTCCTTTTATACTTTCAACAACATCAACCTCAATGAGTAGTGTGGTGTTATGCGAACACATAGAGACGTATAGTCTATCAAGTACCCCTGTGCTTGGAACGTAAGGAAAAACTATCTTCACAATCTCAACAGCAAGCAAATCTGCTTTAAGACCTTGCAATTCAAAGTCAGATAACTCCCCTTCTTCGATACCAAACCCTGCCAGATAACTAGTAAGTCTGCCGGTTGCTACGTGTTTATTCGCTAGTTTTCCAGTAAGCACCTCATCGACTAAATAGATTAAAGCCTCTCTATTGGCAGTCGTTTTCAGCTTAGAACATATTGTCTGTGTA
Organism: uncultured Candidatus Saccharibacteria bacterium; assembly: GCA_964563965.1. GTDB lineage: Bacteria > Patescibacteriota > WWE3 > UBA101185 > UBA10185 > CAZCAQ01. The sequence continues at coordinate 3,698 of CAZLZI010000013.1, read as the reverse complement.
ATACTAGCCATTTAATGTTGTTTCTAACTCCTTTAAATATCTTTCTACAAAGTCACTGGATGACTCTAAGTTGACTGCTACTCCAAAAGCTTCTAGACTAACTAACTCTAGGATCTTAAATATATTGTCATCTATCTTCTTTAATTTACCTGCTTTGTATTTTTGCAATTCTGCGTCAATCGACTTGTATTGATCAGCGAAATTGTTTTGCATATCATTTCTTAGTTTTTCTAGATCTGACTTAAAAGCAGAGCTAAAAGATGCAATTTCTTTAACTAGTTCTTGTTCCAATTTGTCAGAGGTTTGCTGAATATCCTTTACTTCCGAATCCTTCTCTTGCGACAGTAGCCTCTTATATTCCTCCAACATAGCCGCTGAAGAAGATTCTAATATGCTCGTATGCTTGGCTAGTAAAGATTTATCTACTTCTTGCAGTACGGAATTTGTTTCTTTACTGACATCAGTTACTGAATTAATAACGTCCTGCACTTTGATGTTTGTTGCTTTAAGAATCTCTAAAGCATTGAGTTTAGCGTCATCTATTATCTTTTCAGCTTTCTTGAGAGCCTCCTCTTCAATCTTTGCAGTATCTTTATTCTTCTCTCGTTCAAAGAAAGTAAGCAGCTTGGTAGAAAACCTGAAAAGATGAAGCAACAAAATAAACCCCCCTAAGAGCAAAAAGAGGACAAGACTTGCAATTGAGGCAATAAGAATCACATCTAAGGGCAGTTGATTGAGCATACCTAAATTCTAGATGATTAAAATAAGGTAAGCAAGAAAAACGCCTGAAAACATGATTAAGCCTGTTAATAAAAAGTTAAAAAACACTGTGGTTTGAATAGTGTTTTTAGCCAGTGGGTTTCGTCCCATCGCCTCTATACTTGTACTGGAGGTCTTACCAAAAGATGCAAAGCCAATTATAAAGGCTGCAACCACTGCAAGGCCGGATAACAAGTAGCGCAGTGACTCAAGGGGTGCCAGAGTTGGCGCATCTAACCCGCTTTTTAAAACTTGCAGCAAATTAGACCTCGGATTTGTAGAAATGAATTGATTTCCAATACGCAGATTTACTAACATAAGCTTAGACTCCTTAGGCGTTTTTGGTTTAAAATCCTCTAAAGCAATGCCTAGTACGTATCCAGAGGACGTAGCTTTCATCCCCATCCCTTCTGATGAAGAGGCAGTTATAAAATCTCCTTTGGAAATGCTACCCCCCTCGCCATTTACTAAGACTTTAGTTTCTCCTGAAGAAATAACTATCTTTGCATCTTTGAAAGTCTCATCAACTAACGTTAAGGGAGTTTGATTGACAATGACACCAAACATTTTCGGATCATAAGATACCGTACTTAATTTATAAGTACCTTTGTCCGTAACTGACACAATATGCCCTTCACGACCTTTCCCCGCTTCTATTTCATACCCTACTCCAAAACCTATCCCAAGATTTTGAGAAAAAGCTATAAAACTATTTAGAAAAAAATAACTTAGAACTAATAAAAATGTCAGTGTTTTGTGCACCTTTAAAGCATATGTAAAACTGCGTACCAAGTCAATAAAAAAACCTACAACAAGTTGGATACAAAAGCTAATCGATTATAATTTGAAATACAAGCAATCCTACAGCCATTGTCATAGTATTTATGCTATCAAACTATATTTATACTCATTAATTATTGACTTTAAAACAATCATTACATACCATTAATACAACCTTACATTTCAGCGCTGTATAAATAAAATGTAAGGTAAGAAGGTTTTATGCCTGCCCTGGATAATCTTGTCAAAAAAACGCTCAAAAATGAATTAGATAACCTCGCACAAGTTAGTGCTACTTCGACAAACACGGAAGAAGAGAAATATACTGTCTCCAAAGCAGCTTTTCTTTTAGGTACTTCAGCCTCATCATTGCGAAAGCTAGAACTTGAAGGTGTTATCAATACTAAACGAGCGTCAAACGGCTACAGGTACTTTACTCAAACAGACATCAACCTTGCAAAAAGCTTTATTAACAAGAAAAAACAAAGTAAGGTTAAAGAACACACTGTAAGTCCTCCTGTAGACCCAGTTAATCAAGTAGAAAATACACCGGTACAGTTCAGTAATTCAAGGCAATACCGAACAGCTACTGCTTTTACACAAACGCAGAAATATTATGAAAAACAACCACCAGAGAGACCTTTTCACTCAGCAACCACTCGCCTACCCAAGTTAGCTATCACCGTAACAATGGTCTGCATAATTTTTAGTGGTGTTGCTCTCGCACATCATAAACTTAAAGAACAAGGCAGTATTACACAAAATATTCTTGGAGCTCTTACAACTAGAAGAGAACAAGAAGCGGTACTGGCTGACACAAGTAGTCGAGAAAATCTAAAACTAAGCTTTAACACTAAAGCACTATTCAAAGAAGATGTTAATTATGAAACCAGTGTAAAGATCGCGAAAAACCTTGATGTTAGCGGAAACATAAACACAAACATCCTTAACTTTGTGAACACAGGCACAATCAATGGTTTGCAAGAAGTAGATGATGTAACAGAAGCTACACTCGAAAGAGAGCTTGACTTAACTGGTGATATAACCAGCACCGGCTTACTTAATGTGCAAATTGCAACAAATGTCATAGATGACGCAGAATTAGCTGACACATTAACTTACACAGGAAACTTTAATATAGGCGGCTTATTAAGTATTGACGGGACAACTGGTGATGAAGGAGACGTACTTACAACTGATGGGAATGGTAATCCTTCATGGCTGCCACAAAGTGACATTGATGCTGGAAGTGTTGGTGGCTTAGGACCAGATGATCTTCTTGAAGCTGGCGTAGAATTCGACGGAGATGTGTCAGGTAACTACGATAACTTACAGCTTAATTCTGGAGTTGTGACAAGTAGTGAGATAGCGGACGGAACAATCAAACCAAACGATCTATCAACGACAAATACTGCCACAGATGCATATATCATCGAGTATGACGCCACTACTGGAAACTTTACATGGATTCCAAGCCCTGCTGCAGGTTCAAGTAAGTGGACAGTTAGTGGAGCTATTACGTATCTTACTGACACTACTAGTGAATTAGTTGTTGGCGGCACGACATCAGCTTCACCGTTCTATTTTAATCCAAATACTAATTTACTTACCTTAACTAATACCACAGTTGGTAACTCCTTTGTTGTGCAAGATGATACGAGTGACACAACACCCTTTATAATAAATGGGAGTGGTAATGTAGGGATAGGTAAGACAACAGCCGACACTAAACTCGATGTTACGGGTCAGATAACAACTTCAGGCGGTCTGTTTGTAGGTATAGCAAACGATACGGATTATTTATTAGACAATTCCCCAAACGGTGCAAGTTCAGCCAGACTATATGTAGGCAACGAAGGTATATTGACAGATGATGACATAGGAGATTCTGTTCAAGCACAAGATACAGAACTGTCAGCTATTGCAGCTATTGCTACCACTGTGGGCAATATAATTGTAGGCAACGGTAGCTCATGGGAAGCTCAATCAGGTGCAACTGCTAGAACAACATTGGGATTAGGAACAGGTGATTCCCCTGCTTTTACTGGACTTTCTCTTTCTGGCTTACCTAGTGGTGCAGTTTTTAGTAACGCAGGAAGTTTGTCATCCGAAGCTAACCTTGCTGTCTCTAGAGGTGGTACTGGAGCTGGTACTTTTAC
>CAZLZI010000012.1:0-21141 GCA_964563965.1 uncultured Candidatus Saccharibacteria bacterium | reverse complement strand
CTTACAAAAAATAACTACAAAGCAAATATGCCTAATGTAAATCGTAAAGCTTTTTATGCTTACTCGTCAATAAGTTGTGCTCTCACAAGAGGAATTAACTTAAATATATGCAACTTCCATTGCTTAATTCATGTGGATAACTACTGTAGAGTTATGCACAAGACACTATGGCAGACATACAAACACAAAAAAAGTTATGGGATGCAGTACTTGCTGATATGCAAGTAACCCTCTCTGAGATGGAATACGGTATGTGGTTTAAAAACACACATATAGAAATGCCAAGTGAAGTTATGATAGAGATCTGTTGCCCATCTATTTACATAACGGACATGCTTAAAAAAAAGTACATGTCGCTAATCCAAAGCAGTGTAAACAGAATCGGAAAAAATTCGTTTGACTTAACTTTTAAAGTAGGAACAAAACACGAAACCTCTCTAGAAATTGATAAAGGACCACTTTTTACGCAGACACCCACAGCATCAAATGGAAACAGTACACTTAATCCAAAATTTACATTTGAAAACTACGTCATGGGCGCAAATAACAGACTGGCATTCTCAATTGCTACAGCGGTAGCTGATAACCCAGGTAAAATCTACAACCCTTTCTTTTTGTACTCAAAAGTGGGTCTTGGCAAAACACATCTAATGCAAGCGGTCGGAAATAGAATTCTTCAAAAAGACCCGAATGCAAAAATAATTTATGCTACAAGCGAAACCTTTACAAACGAGCTCATCGAAAATCTACAACTAGGAAAATCAAAAGGTAAATACACATCAAATAAATTCCGGGAGAAATATAGAAATGTGGATGTCCTTCTAATTGATGATATTCAATTTATTGCAGGTAAAGAAGCAACCCAAGAAGAATTCTTCCATACATTCAACACACTTCATATGGCACAAAAACAAATTGTTCTAACATCGGACAGACCCCCTAAAGACTTTACAAATATAGAAGAAAGAATTACCTCACGCTTTGGTATGGGCATTATTGCAGATATTCAAAGCCCAGATATTGAAACACGAATTGCCATTCTGCGAAATAAACGGGATAAGAATGGGGATGATATTCCTAATGAGGTCATTGATTTTATTGCAGAAAGTATTAATACAAATATTAGAGAACTGGAAGGAGCGTATCTGCAAGTCATTACATATGCACGAGCAGTAGGGCAGGAGTTAAATGTAAAAACAGCAAGTGATGCTATCGGGCAAAGCATAAAAACAGCTGCAAAGCCAATAAATCTTAATCAAATATTAAAAGTAGTTAGTAGCTACTACAACGTAAGTATTGCAGATATGAAAAGTAAACGAAGAACTCAAGAATTAGTAACTCCTAGGCAAATGAGTATGTATTTACTATACGAACTAACACAAACACCATATATAACTATTGGTGAATTGTTGGGAGGAAGAGATCACACAACAATAATGCATGGAGTTAGAAAGGTAGAAGAAGGACTAAAGTCGTACAGTAAAACCAAGCAAGAGTACTTAAACATTAAACAACTTCTAAGTGTGGATTAAAACGGAACAACTTGGGGACAAGAAGTGAAAAAAGTTACAAATACTTTGGAATACAAAAGTAGTTACCAAATACTTATGCACAAAAAAGCGCAACAAACACACACAAGCAAAAGCTCTAGCAGCAACAGGCAGAGGTATGCAACCAGTTTAAAGACCGTTGTTATAAGAGTTGCTAAGTTATCAACACAAATGGGGATGAAGAAAGCTGAAGCACAAGTATTAAATTGGCATATCCACATATCCACCGTTCCTAGTATTACTACTTCGTATTTAAATATATATTTAATTGACTTGATACCAAATCCAATGGGGATTAAAAAAAGAGTCAAAAATAAAGTAAACTACTGTTAATGAGATTAATTTTAGCAATCAGTATTTCAAAAATCGTTAGTGTACTTATAGCCTTAATGCATAAAGGATCTGGATCTACATGGCCAGGACATATTGCTTTAAAAATTTATCCAAACATACTACAACACTCCAGCTTTAAATTTAGAAAAGGAGTGATTGTAATTACTGGTACAAACGGCAAAACCACAACCTCAAAACTATGTACACATGTTTTGCAAGGTCTTGATTATAAAGTGCTACATAATAAAACTGGCGGGAATATTCTTAATGGCATAGTTTCAACATATGTTAATGGGTTAAAGTTTTTTTCTAAGTTTGAGTATGACTTTGGAGTTTTAGAGGTAGATGAGTTTGTTCTTCCTGAACTACTAAAGCACATGCAGGTTGACGTTTTAATTTTACTTAACTTATCGCGCGATCAGTTAGATAGATATGGTGAGTTAGATATAATTGTTGAAAAATGGGCACACTGCATAACTGCACAAAGTGTTGAGCACCTTATTGTATATAAAGATGAAAAACATTTTTCCCCAATAATTGCCTCATTTACAGGACATGTGTCTTTTTTTGATGATGAATCTGTCGCACGGAGAAAAACTAGTTTATTAGGAGATTTTAATTCTAAGAATGTTAATGCTGCTTCTCTTGCCTGTCTCCATTTTGGTATAGCCCAAGAGGCTATATTATCACAGCTTTCAACATTCTCTGCTGCCTATGGTAGAGGCGAAATTATTGAATACTTTGACAAATTCTATCAAGTGTTTCTTGCTAAAAATCCTGCAAGTTTTAATAACAATCTTGATATATTAATTTATTCTAAAGAGAGGGAGGCCATTGAGTTATCGTACGATGCTGTACTGTTTGTATTAAATGATGAAATACGTGATGGGAGAGATGTTTCGTGGATCTATGATATTAATCCTGTAAAGTTAGCAAAAGCATGTCTTGAGAAAACCGTTTTTGTTTCCGGTGCCAGAGCTTATGAGATGGCACTTCGCCTTCACTATGCAGGTGTTACGATTGATTATTCGTATGTTGACCCTTCCTTAAAACATACTATTGATAAGATTCATCAAACACCCGCAGCGCAGCTTATTGTGCTCCCAAATTATTCTGCAATGTTGCAAGTTAGACGCTTAACCATTGGAAAGGAAATACTATAATGCAAAAATTTAGAATTGGTTATTTTTATCCGCATCAACTTAATTTATACGGTGATAACGGTAATGTAGAAATATTGTACTACCGTGCTAAAGAAAGAAACTTTGACGTTTCTGTGGATCTTATTGACTTAACTACAACTCTTACAACCTCATTGGTTAATTCATTTGATTTAGTTTTTATGGGTGGAGGGCCAGATTCTGGACAAAAAGAAATATTTACCGACCTGTTGACTAATAAAGGTCCGTATCTTAAAGACTATACAGAAAACAATGGGTGTGGTCTTTACATTTGTGGTTCATATCAATTGTGTGGGAATTATTATAAAGCTGCTGATGGTAGTATTCTTCAAGGACTTGGGATGTTTAACTTATATACCGAGCATTTTGGTAATGCAAAGCCTAGGTGTATTGGAAACACTGTGTGTTCTTTTGATGACTTCATAACAGACGATCCCTACAAGAGTTTCTTAGGGTCTCAAGTGTCAAAACCACATTTAGTAGGCTTTGAAAACCACGGTGGTAGAACTTATCTCGAAGCAGGTGTCAGCCCTCTTGGCAAAGTTATAAAAGGACATGGTAACAATTCAGAAGATAAGACTGAAGGTGCTGTTTACAAAAATGCTTTCGGGACCTATTTCCATGGGCCTGTGCTTGCTCTTAACCCGCATTTTGCAGATTACCTTATAGCTAAGTCCTTGTCTTTACAAGAAATGGCACTGCTCCCTGATAAATTAGCGGAGTATGCCCACAATGCACGATTATAATGGTAATACTTTTTTACATTATTTTAGTTTTAATACCTGTTAATTTAGGTAAGCATTTCATTTTTGATTTTTCCTATAGCGAAGGTATTTTGATAGACTATGCTGTTCCTACACTGTACTTACAGGATTTACTCATCATACTTTTTCTAGCACTCTATATACTTGCCAACAGAACTCTTCCTAAGAAAGTTATCTATGTTTTACCTTTAGTTTTCCTTTTACTTCTGAACAGTGCTTTTTCTACAAATGTACTTGCTTCTTTGTATTTTGCTTCTCGTATTATTATCTACACATTCTTTTCTCTAGTTGGGTGGAAGTATGCTAAAAAGATTAGTAGCACCTCACTACTTTTAGGAGGCTGTCTGTCTCTTAGCTTATTAGGTGCATTAAGTATTGCTCAATGGTACTTACAGAGTTCCGTCTTTAATAACTATTTGTTTTTTGGGGAGCAGCCCTATTCTTTGTTGACTTCAGGTATTTTGCATCACATGTTTCTTGGAGATGCAGTTATCCCACCTTATGCTGTGTTTAAACATCCTAATATCTTAGGTGGCTACTTGAGTATAGTATTAATCTGGTTAAGTTCATGGCTGTTTTTTAGCCAAAAGAAGAGCATGTGGTTACATGCTTTAGTGTTTACCTCACTTCTACTGGGAACACTTATACTATTTCTTACCTTTAGTTACAGCGCGTGGGTATCACTTAGTGTAGGCTATGTCTTTTTGTTTCTGAGTATTTATAAACCACAGATTGCTCGAATGCTTATGCCTCTTAGTGTTTTACTGATATTTACTTTAGGTATGTTTGGTTTTTTTACTAGTTACCGGGCTAATCAATCCACGTCTTTAGCCAGACGACTTACATTAATTCAATCATCGGTACACTTGTTCAAACTGCACCCTTTTGTGGGTACTGGGCTTAACACGAATGCTTTTTTAAACAAAGACACGCCGTACTTTGTTCGAGAAGTGAATTTTTATCAACCTGTTCACAACATTTATTGGCTACTGCTTTCAGAGGGAGGTCTTATATTGTTTATTCCTTTCGTTCTTGTTTTGCTTTTTATATATATGAAAAGCTTAAAGGAAAAGATCTTTGTTAGTGTGAGCCTTTCACAGTTTATGCTTTTAGGTGTATTTGATCACTATTTATTAACTTCGCATCAATTGTTGCTTTTGGTTTTGTTGACGTTAATAGTAAGCTTAAATTATACTTTTAAGCATGAGATATAAATATTTGGTTCTTGCCCTTATTCCTGTACTATCTCTATTTTTAACAGCCTGTACTTTAAAAGATTTACCTGTTGTAGGAAAATTTCTAGGACCTCAAGAGACAAATGAACCAGTGACTTTGATGTTTTGGGGTATGTGGGAACCCTCTACGGTTTATGAGCCTGTTATAAAAGCATATAAAGAAAAAAAGCCTAACATAAGCATTACATATGAGAACAGAGATTCCGGTGGAGACTTATTTGATTATAAAGAGAGGGTATATCAGAGATCTAAAAGTGAATCTATTCCAGATATAATTATGGTACATAATAGCTGGATACCCAGAATGGTTAATTTAGGGTTATTAGCCCCTCTTGCTCCTGATACTCTCAAAGATTTTGTTTATAAAGATAACTTTTATCCTGCTGCAGAAGAAAGTGGTGTGGTTAACGGTCAAATCTATGCTTTTCCTGCCTATCATGACGGCCTTGTACTTGTATACAACAAAAGCCATTTCAAAGAAATAAATCAAACGACACCTCCGTCCAAGTGGGAAGAGTTTAGAGTACTAGCACTAAAGCTTACGATTAGAGGAGAAGATCAAAATCTTATAAGAGCAGGTGCTGCCATTGGCTCTGCTGATAATATAGATAACTTTGGTGATATATTAGGGCTTGTCTGGTCGCAAGCGGGTGTGAAAATTCCTGACGGTATTGATGCTACGCCTGCAGTGGATGCCTTTTCTTTTTATACAGACTTTGTTAAAGAAGACCAGGTATGGTCCAATGAAATGCCTGAGGCAGTTACATCTTTTGTGCGAGGCCAAGCCTCTATGATTTTTGTTCCCTCTTGGCAAGTACTCCGTATATTAAATGAAATGGAAAATGATTCTGATGTTGGTGTGGCTCCTGTCCCCCAAGCATTAGATACAGGACAACGTAATTGGGCAAGTTTTTGGATGTATGCTGTGCCTGCAAATGCAGCCAATCCAGCATCTGCTTGGGATTTTATAGCTCATGTGACTACTCCAGAACAAGAAAAGGTTCTATATAGTGAGCAAATAAAACTAAGAATGTTTGGCTCCCCCTATGCGCATAAAAGTCTAAAGGATAATTTAGGGTCAAACCCTTTTATTGATCCGGTCTTAAAAAGCGCTGACAACGCAAAAAGTGCTGAGATTGCAGGTAGGTCCGGTAATAAGAATCAGACAAATGTTTTGAAAGAGGCTGTTAATTCTGTTCTTCTTGGTGTTGCAGATTCTAAAGAAGCACTGACTAAAGCCAAACAATCCTTTTCGAAACAGTAGTATTGTATAATCCCCCTATGTATATTCTAGGTATAGAAAGCTCATGTGATGAGACATCCGTAGCCCTTGTTGAGAACGGCACCAAAGAGATATATATGTCTCTTGCCAGTTCTCAAGATTTGCATGAAAGAACTGGGGGTGTTGTTCCTGAAGTTGCAGCTCGAAAACAAGTTGAGTTTATGTTGCCTGTACTGCATGAGTGTTTAACTAAAGCAGAGGAACACACAGGTCTTTCTCGGACAGCCTTAATAAACCACATAACACATATTGCGGTTACAAAAGGGCCCGGACTTATCGGTTCGCTGATTGTAGGTGTTGAAACTGCCAAAGCACTCTCTGTAGCGTGGCACAAACCTGTGATACCTGTTAATCATCTGATAGGTCACTTGTATGCAAATTTCTTAGTACATGACGGTATAGAGTTCCCTGCGGTAGGTATGGTAGTGAGTGGGGGACACACAGATCTTATTCTCATAAAAGCACACGGCGATTACACTTTTCTTGGCGGTACTCTAGATGATGCGTGTGGGGAGGCTTTCGATAAGACCTCAAGAACACTTGGGCTTAGTAGTTATAAATTAGGAGGACCGTTACTTTCTAAAAAAGCACTTGAGTTTACGGGCGACTATATCCCTGTATTACCTAGACCCATGATAGACTCCCCCAACTTCGACTTTTCTTTTTCTGGGTTAAAGACAGCTGTAAAATATTTGCATACCAAACAAACACACTCCGTGGCATTCATAGCCTTTGATTTTCAACAAGCTGTAATTGAGGTTCTTATAAAAAAAGCAAAACAAGCAGTTTTAAAAACAAATGCAAAGAGTATTCTCTTGGGCGGAGGTGTTCTGGCAAACACTAGCCTTAGAATGGCTCTTGATACCACATTTAATGAGACGGCTGTTTCCCTTTACTATCCGCCTATCAGACTGTGTGGTGATAACGCTGCTTATATTGCATCCGCAGGGTTTTTTAATCCGCTAGAGGTAGCTTTAGATAAACTATCTCCCAATCCCGCACTTACTATTGTGCAATCCTAAGTTACCTACATATTATCCACAAAAGTATTACGTGTCATGCATGTGTTATCTATTGACACATACTCAATAAGGGTGGCACACTTAGTTAAGTTATACACAATGTTACCTTATACCTTTAATTACAATAAGCTGCCTGCTTTGTTTACTTCCCTTTACACTTCCCCTGTGCCAGAGAAACTTACCTATAGGTTTCTGGCTTCCCTTGGCTTTAAAAGTTCTAAAGAGCGCGATCTGTTCAAGTTTTTGCATTCTTTTGGTTTCATAACTATAAGTGGGATTCCTACAGCAACATATTCTGCTTTTAAACAAGCGCCATCTCCAGAAGCTTTTGTGTCATCTTGCGCCAAACAGGTTTATAAAGAGTTGTTGACTGCTTCCATTGATTTTTCAAATCCAGCTCAACTAGCAAATCTTATCCAGTCATTACAAGCAGATATTTCTAAGCAGCACTTAGATCTTATATGTGCCACCTTTTCTTCGTTAAATGCTTATGCGTCGTTTATTCCTGAGCGCAATGAAAAGAATAGTTTAGAACGGGCAACCAAAAGGCCAATAAATATAAATATAAACTTACCTGAAACAGATAATGAAGCTATATATGGCATGATTTTTAGACACTTGAAAGATATACTTGGGGGCTAGTTCTCAAGCTTTTTGATGTGTTCCAGCATCTCTGGTATAGCTATGACAGTGCTTGTTGTTGAATTGCGTAACTTCATTTCAATACTACCTTCAGCAGTTTTCTTAGACACTACAGCACGTATGGGGCAGCCAATTAAATCCGCATCAGCAAATTTTTCACCTGCAGTAGTGGTTTCCCTGTCATCGAACACCACCTCTATATTAGCCTCCTGTAAGAGTTTATAAACAGCTTGTGCTTTAGTTCTAGTGTCAGTGTCCTCTAAATTTAACCCAACTAAATGTACTGTATAGGGCGCAATGGCTGCGGGCCACATAAGACCTTTAGCATCATTAAAAACTTCGGCAATAACACCTAAAAGTCTTGTAGTACCTATACCGTAACACCCCATATATACAAGCTGTTCATCCCCAACGGCACTGGTGTATGTGTAACCAAATGCTTTAGAAAATTTTGTATTGAGCGGAAAGATGTTACCAACTTCACTTGCTTTGAACACCTCATAGAGCTCGTTTGTTGCGGGGAATAAGTCTCCCTCCTGTGCCATTTTGAAATCATAAAACTTAGCAGGACTTTTAAGATCTCTTTCAAAGTTAACATTAGTCAAATGATAATCTGTTTCACACGCACCCATGATCATATTGCATGCCCCTATAAGAGAATCATCGTAAAAGATATCTATTTTGCCCTCAAGTCCTTTAACTCCGGCATATCCTACTTTAGCGCCTGTAAGACGTACCACCTCTTCTTCAGTTGCAAGTTTAATACCCTGCACGTCAAGTTCCATCTCAATCTTTATGTCATTAAGGGCATAGTCCCCTCTTACTGCAACTGCAAAGTGAGTACCATTCCCTCGTGTGTATATCATTGTTTTTACCAGGTTAGCTGGTGTTGTATTAAGAAGTTGCACCACTTGGATTACGCTAACAGCGTTGGGGGTATGGATCTTTTCACTGGTTAGGTGTTCTTCTTGTTGAATTGTGTGTGCTGACCTAGAGGGGGCTACCTCTTTATTATAAGTGACCCCTGTTGAAGGGACGCGAAATAAGGTGTCTTCTCCTGCCTCACACTTGACTTGAAATTCGTGGGAATAATCTTTTGTAAAGTCACCGCCTGATGCCAACGCAATATAGGTGTAGTCTGCAAGTCCCAGTGCTTGGTATATATTTAAGTATGCTTGTTTGACTACTTCATAATACTTCTTTAAATCTTCCTCACTCTCATGAAAAGAATATAGATCTTTCATTCTAAATTCCCTTGTTCTTAGTACGCCTGTTTTGGGTCTGGCTTCATTCCTAAATTTGGTTTGGATTTGATATAGGGCAAACGGCAAGTCTTTATAACTGGTATTAAATTTCTTAGCGATAGGGGTAATTACTTCCTCGTGAGTTGAGTTAAGGATGTACTGGCCGTCATTTTTAAGCCCAGAGCTTTTATTTGCAGCTAATGCTTTGAATAAAACATCAACACTCTCTAGTCTTCCAGTGGTTTCCCATAACGAGAAAGGGGAGAGAGCGGACATGAAGACCTCTTGTCCAACCTTATCCATTTCCTGTCTCACAATACGTTCTATCTTAGCTAGAACTTTAAGGCCAAGGGGTAAATAAGTATATGCTCCTGCCATTGTTTGGTCGATAAAGCCGCCTTTAGTCAATAACGTAGCACTGATGCTGTCAAGATCTTTTGCTGTTTTTATAGTTTTTGCAAATAATTTTGAATATAACATGTTAAAATACCTATCACATTATATATGAAACAAGAGCTTGATAAAACCTATAAACATAAAGATGTAGAAGCTAAGATTTTAGCTAAGTGGGAAAATGCAGGTGGCTTTAAGGTTAAAGTTGATAAGTCTAAAAAGCCTTACACCATAATATTACCTCCGCCTAATGCTTCAGGCGAGATGCATATGGGTAATATACTCATGATTGCAATTGAAGATTTGCTTATTAGGTGGAAACGGATGCAAGGTTACAATGCCCTCTGGATACCTGGGACTGATCACGCAGGGTTTGAAACTCAAACTACTTTTGAGCGGAAACTAAAAAAAGAAGGCAAATCCCGCTTTGATTTTGATAGAAAAACACTTTATTCAATGATTTGGGATTTTGTTCATGAGAATAAAGTTCTTATTGATAATCAACTTAGACAATTAGGTGCCAGTGTCGATTGGTCACGCTATACATTTACACTTGATGAGCACTCAATAAAAACTGTAACGGCAACTTTTGAGCGCATGGAAAAGGAAGGCTTGATTTATCGCAGTGATTACGTAGTAAACTACTCATTCAAATGGGGAACTACATTTAGTGATGCTGAAATTACATATAAAGAGGCAGTTAGCCCTTTATATTACATTAAATACGGACCTTTAACGGTGGCAACGGTTAGGCCCGAGTCTAAGCTTGGTGATACCGCACTTGCTGTAAATCCAAATGACGCAAGGTATAAAGCCTATGTTGGGAAAGACATAGATTTCTTAGACGTTACAGGCATGGCAAAACTACCTGTTATTGCAGATCATAGTGTTAGCTCGGAGTTTGGTACAGGGGTTCTTAAAGTAACACCTGCTCATTCAAAAGAAGATTATGAAATCGCGCTAAGGCACAATCTCCCCATTAAGAGTGTTATTGGGATTGACGGTAAAATGACCGAAGCCGCTGGTAAATATGCTGGGCTTACGATACTTGAGTGTCGAAAACGTGTGGTTGCCGATTTGCAGGAACTCAACTTAATCGACAAGATTGATGAAGCGTATGCAAATACCGTTCCAGTTGATTACCGAAGTGGTGATTACATAGAAAACTTAGTTCTTCCTAACTGGTTTATCAAAACTAATGTTGAGGGTTCTTCTTTAAAACAACTTGCAATAGATGCAGTACAAAAACAGGGACTTAAGATTTTTCCTAAATGGCGAGAGATAACATATATGCGTTGGGTAGAGTCGATGCGTGATTGGGCAATATCACGACAGATCGTATGGGGTATTCGTATTCCTGCTTGGTATGATGTCCATAAAAACCCATCATTAGTTGTAAAGTTTTTACATAACGATTCTACCGTTACGGGAACACTTGGTAAACTTCTTGAGCAGTATACTTTTGCTGATATAGAGGCGGGTTTACAATCACTTATAGCGCCAAGAGCTTGTGCTTATGTTATTTCCCAGACTAAGCCTGCTGGGGATTATTTACAAGAAACAGATACCTTCGATACTTGGTTCTCAAGTGGGCAGTGGCCATTAATCACTTTAAAGTACCCTGATTCAGAAGATTTTTCTTACTTTTATCCAACCGCAGTTTTAGAGACAGGGTGGGAGATAGTTACTAGGTGGGTGTCTCGGATGGTGTTGTTTGGCTCCTACCTTACAGGCACAATACCTTTTAAATCTGTATATTTGCATGGTCATGTAAAAGCTATAGATGGGAGAAAGATGAGCAAAAGTTTGGGCAATCAAATTAACCCTGCGGAATATATTGAAAAATATGGTGTAGACGCTTTAAGAATGGGCTTGATCTTCGGAACTGCTAACGGTAAGGACTTTAGTTTTCCGCATGATAAAGTAATTGCTTATCGTAACTTTGCAAACAAAATCTGGAATATGGCACGGTTTATGAGACTAATGGCTGATCAATTAACTTCTCCTCTAGTTGTCCCTCTTGATTACCCGCAGGCAACACTGCTTGTTACGTGTGCTCTTGATACAGAGGTTTTAGATGCGCTTAAAACAACCTTGACTGAGGTAAACACCAACTTAGAAAAATTTAGATTTGCCGAGGCAGGAGAGTCCGTTTACCACTTTATGTGGGACTTGCTAGCTGCAAAATATATTGAAAACGTTAAGACCAGAGAAGGAGATGATAAAAAGAAAGGCTTGGAAATACTCCAATTTGCATTCAATACTTGCTTAAAGCTTCTCCATCCTTTTATGCCTTTTATAACAGAAGAGATTTGGGGATCAATGTATGATGAAACTAGTGTACTTGCTCTTGAGTCTTGGCCTGATTTAGCTTAAGTAAATAGCTATTACTTTACTTCTTTTTCTTCAGGTTCTTCTTTCTTCTCTGCGGTAGCTTCAATCTTTTCTAGAGCTTCGGCTTCTGTGACTTCTTCCTCTTCTTGTTGCATCTCTGGGTAGTCAAGTTTTGCGATCAGTTCATCATCTTCAACATTGATCTGTACATGTTCTTTATCGAAATCAAGCTGGGATGCTGTGATACCTTGGCCAATTTCGGTAAGCGTTGCCACATCGATTGTGAAATGAGAAGGTAAATACCCTGGTAAACATTCGACTTCTATATCATTGAGTAATGTTAATAAGACCGCTTCACCGCTCTTTAAGAGTGCGTTTGTCTCTTCTCCCACTATTTCGACTGGGATTTGAGCTGTAATCTTTTCTGCCATGTTTACTTTGTAAAAGCCTGCATGTAGGTATTTATCAGTTACTGGATTTGTTTGCACGTCTTTGATCAAAATTTGTTGGGGAGATGCACCATCGAGTACAAGTTCCACTAAAGAAGTCTCTCCGACTGCAGAATACACTTTATTAAAAGCTTCATACTCAACAACAACAGGGATAGATGTTAGGCTCTTGCCAAAAATTACTGCTGGAAGCTGTCGGTTTTGTCTAAGGCTTTTTGAGCTTTTGCCTGTTTTTTCTCTAAGTTTTGCATTAATTTGCATACTGATGTTTTCTGCATTTGCTTATGAACGGCCAATATTTCGTCATAGCCTATGCTTTTTTCTCCCATAAATTTTTTAATTTCATGTGCCTTTAGGTCCGATATGAGCGGAGATGCTCCGGTACCTGCCACTGTAATTGTTATCATGCTTTCGGCCTTACAGTTAGGGCACTTAGCATGTGCGATCAATGCTACTGGGACTTCACTTACGGTTGTAAGTTCAGCTCCTTCCATGCTAGCACCGCATTTGTAACAATACGTTTTTGCTAAATGTTTTAAGATGTATTGTTTCTCCAACATAGTTATAGCCGTGGCTGGATGGTATTCTACTACGTTCATAGCGTCAAAGCAATGTTTGCCGTTACCTAAACATAAGTTCTATAGCAGTGTCTTTTAGGAGCGTTCCTGAGGTAAAGAACTGATTACCATAGGTTTTTGCGGTAGTTGTATCACTTATAGACTTGCCAAACGGGGCTGTAAGTTTAATCGTAATTTGATCGTCCACAGTGCCTGGTTGTTTCTGCCAGTAGAGCTTATATGTACTACTTTCTTTAGTCTGATTAAACTGCGAACCTAGATCATATTTTATAGTCAGTTTAGCGGTTTCTTGGGGATTAACATTTACAAGAAATCCGTATGAAGTATAAGCTCCTTGGGATTCAATTACCGCTTTTTTTAGAAGACTTGCAGGGTTTGTTAAATTACTAGAAAACACTGTTTCTGTTTCTTCTTCTGTGATATCTGCAAGTGTCTTAGGTCCAATAACAGGTGTTTCCTCCATCTTAATAACACGCCCTTGTTTGTCATATATAGTTAGTACAGCATCCGTTAGTTTTGTGCCTTTCTGGGTAAGTACTCTGACATAATTCTTATATGACCCGCCTGGCCAAGCTAGGTCTTTGCCCATATGTTTATATTCCAAGGTTAGTGTAGATCGCATCACACCGTCTCTAGTTTGACCGGTTACTTCATAACTCATTTTATTTTTTACATAGAAATTTGCTTTATTGCCTCCTAAGTTTGCATTCACAACATACAGATAGTCGCCTTTATGTTTATGTAATGATCCGTCCCAGCCATATTTTTCCAGAAGCGTACTGATTTGCGTATTAGGATTACTTATAAGAATGTGTTTGCTTTGCAGGCTTGTTGAGAATGCTTCCATAAGCTTAGGCATGTCCTTTGGTTGCAAAGAGAAAACTTTTTCAAGGAATTTGCTACCCAAAACAGTTAGGAAGGTTTTCTTTTGAGATTCCCCCTCTTTGTAGTTAAACTCACTGTGAAATTGGGTTCGTTCGTATAGATTCTCAGCATTAATTTCTTCATTATATGCAGTTAAGTAAATGGGACCTGTAACTTTAAGCATGTTTTTAATTACCTCTAGATCTATAGCCACGACTCCGTCGAATGTACTCCCATCGACATCAGCAAATAGCGCTGTAATGGTTTGAGCACTTTTCTTAAAATCTGGATGCCAATTAGCATTTCTTATAAAAAGGTTTTCTTCAGCTAAGAGCTCCTTAATAGGCTTAGGAGATTCAAGTCTAACTTCATTGTCTTCTAGCTGTCCGTCTGGGTTGTATATATCATCGATTTTAAGACTCTTTATCTTTCCTTCTTCGATTTCAAGTACTGCATAGGACCCGACAAATCCTCCTGTAGGTCTTAGCTCATTTGAATTTTGGAAAAGAATCAAGTATTTTTTCGGTTTTTCTATACCAAGAACTTCTGGTAAATCTACAATCAGCTTTTCAGCATCCCCTGCCATGCTTACACCTAAGCCTGTGGCGGATTTGTACTGCGAGATTTTACTCTGGTAAGAGGTTGGAAAGTTATGTTCATCTATTGTCTTTGCTAGGGCATGTGACATAACAAAGTTAGCTTTTGCTGTTTTTAAATTGAAATCCATATCATATAAATCTTGGGTTGTTATGCGCATTGGCCGGTCTATCCGAATAACGCTCCAGATATTTGAAAAAGGTGCCCCAGCTTTAGATGTGTAATATACAGCCTTTGAAAAGTACTCGGCTGAGACAAGTGTATTTTGATACGTTTCATAGCGTTTTTTCTGACCGGAGATTGTAAATACCCAAGAGGTAAATTTAAGTGTGTTCTGCGCTTTCTGATACCCTATATAGGCCTTATTAGCATTATCTTGGGCTTTAGTAATATCAAGCCGTGCTAGGTTGGTGGGCAACGTGGCTAATTGTCTTGAAGCTTGTAGTGTAAAGTAAGTTGTTTGCACAAGAGGCGTTCCTATAATGAAAAGCAAGATTAAACATACAAGCCCTAGCATCTGGAATGTAGTTCGTGCTCCGGTTTTTTTTGTTTTAGTGACAGGTGCTGCGTCTTTTACAGCTTCTTTCTTTGTTGGCACAGGGGACTGCTCTTGTTTCTTTTGAGACGTTTTCTTAGTTGCTTTCCTTCTGGCTTTAAAGTTTTTCCACCAACTTATTTTAGGAACAACTGTTTCTGGGATGACTTTTACAGTTTCTTGTTGGGGCAGAATACTTGTGGTATCTGCATGTTTTTGGTTTTCTCTGTCGGCTATTATTTTTGCAGGTTTAAATGAGTGTTCGTTTATTTCATAGCCATACCATTTAAGTGTCTTGCTAATGCCTTCTTTAAAAGGTATTTTTTGTTCCCATGAGAGTTCATGTAAATTGGTTGTGTCAGGTTCCACGAACCGGTGAGGCGTTTCCCCTGTTTTAGGCTTAAATTCTATATTTAATTCTCTGCTGGCAATATTTTTTAATAAATATATTATCTCCAGTGTTGTGTAAGGCTCATCCGCACTTAGTGAGTATATTTTTCCTTTAGTATCTTCAGAAAATAATGACTTAACTAGCCCAGCCACTGCATCCGTAATGTAGAGATAAAAGTTTTTTTCAGTGCCCTCGCCGTATAGTTTAAGATCTCTATCTTCTAGTAGATCTTTAATAGCACTATTTAAATCTTCATTGCTGTTTAAAGGCATTCGTGGTCCATAAATTTTAGGTAGCCGCACAATGCGAGAGTTCATGTCATATTTTTTGTAGTATTCCCAAACTAATGCCTCTGCATACCTTTTTGCTTCAATAAGCGAATATTTCCTTTCCTCAAACTCGGTTTTGCCGAAGTAATGGGCTAGATTGAGTGAGGAAAGAAGCCCTTGATAGACATCAATGGAAGAAACTAGGAGAAACTTTGCATCACACTTCAAGGCAAAATCAAGTAGGTTCTTAGTGCCTAATGAGTTTGCTAAGAGGGTGTCCAACCCCCACCCATCAGCATACATATATGTTTCAACACCAGCTAGGTGAAATACATAATCCACACTTTCTATTTCTAGGGGTAGTCCTTTATTGATATCTGCATCAAAAAAAGCAAAATGATCGTTTTTGAGCAAGGTTTCTATTTGAAGTTCTTTACCTGTTGCATTGATAGTATCAACTACAACAACGTTAACTTTTTGCTCCAATAAGGTTTCCGCAAGATGGGCACCGATAAATCCAGCACCACCGGCAATTAAGACGGTTGGGGAAAGAACTGTTTTTCTAACAACTTTACTTTTTGACATAGGGCAGTTTCATTGTTTCTCTAATGAATAGTATAAGTTTCTTTATGGTTTTAATGCAAGAATTAGGTGTTATAATATTTCAGATGACACTAGCCAAGCTTTTATCACTATATAAGCAAAAAGCCCTACTTCTCATAACGGGATGTATCTTAGGTTTGTTGCTTGGGCTTTTGTCTTTTTATTATATACCTCCCAAATACATTGCAACGGGGTCTTTTTATACAGCTCGCCGTATTGAGACAGTACCTTCTACTTTTAGTTATGAAGGTTATTATGCCTCCTTAGCCTCGCTAAATTATGCAAAAACACTAACAGCACTCATTGAAAGTGATGACATGAAAAGTAGAGTTTTAAAAGGGCTTGAAGAAGAGGTTACTCGTAAAGGTCTACGAGAATTGGATAGAGCTATTCGTGTTGTTAAAACGGATTCTTCACTAGTTACATTTCAGGTAAAACATCCCGATCCGGCTAGAGTCCAAACTATATGGAAATTAACATCAGAAGAACTTTTGCAAATCAGTAGTGATATCAATAAGAATGGGGATTCTAAAGTACTTCCAGTACCTGTTCTAGAAAGCCCGGTTGTTTATAAAGGGTATTCCAGCCTGTATTTTAATGCTATTGCAGGAGCTATTGCAGGTCTTCTTACTACAATGCTTTTACTTGGTTCTTTCTTTTACTTAAAGGAAAATAATGGTTAAGCTGTATACCGATG
Source organism: uncultured Candidatus Saccharibacteria bacterium (assembly GCA_964563965.1). Classification (GTDB taxonomy): domain Bacteria; phylum Patescibacteriota; class WWE3; order UBA101185; family UBA10185; genus CAZCAQ01. Next base: position 4,178 of record CAZLZI010000012.1, on the reverse strand, counting down.
GCGGTGCAAGAGGCAATCCTGGTCCGGCTGCTGGAGCAGCAATTCTGTATGATATGCATGGAGCGCTTATACGTAAAGGTAGCGAATACTACGGTACTGGAACAAACAATCAAGCAGAGTATAAAGCTTTAATTTTAGGGCTGACGTTGGCGCTAGAACAGAACATTACGGCCATCTCAGCCTTTTTAGATAGTGAACTTGTTGTAAAACAACTCACTGGTTTATATAAAGTTAAAGACAGTTCTCTTGCCACCTTATTTAGTAGGGTTAAAGCGTTAGAAAACAAATTTGAAGTAGTATCCTATACGCATATTCCCAGAAGCCAAAATAAAGAAGCAGACCTGCTTGTGAATAAAGAACTTGATAATAATTAACAATGGCATCTTCAAAACATAAACTTTCTAAATGCGAAAAAAGTATTTATAAAACACTCTCCTATTTTGCAATTTTTAATTACCCCGTTAGTCTGTATAGACTATCGACATTCTTAATTGCTGATGAGCCGTATACACTTACGCAACTTCAAACCTCAATACGGGCTTTAATACAAGCAAAACTTATTACCGAGCATAAAGGTTTATTTAGCATACGAGGTAGTAAAAAAGTGGATAGTGTTGCTCGAGGCATGCTGTCTATGCAGGCAATAAAACAGGTCCAAGCTGTGGTGCCTGTTATTTCAAGAATACCTTGGATTCGTTTGCTTGGGATTACAGGTTCGTGTGCCGCTTTTAATAAAGAAGAAAGTGGGGACATTGACGTGTTTATTGTAACGAAGAGACATAGGGTGTGGTTAACGCGCTTTTTTCTTGTAGTTCTGTTAAAGATATTGCACTTGTATCGAACAGACTCCTCTTATGTTAGTAAAATTTGCCCAAACCTTATTGTAGCTGAGGATTCCATGGCATGGGACCACGATAAAAATGTATTTGTAGCGCATGAAATATGCGCTATGCATCCTATCCTAGATAGAGATGAGACATACTTTAAATTTCTAACTCAGAATGCATGGATTCGATCATACTTTCCTCACTTCATGCATACGTCTTTAGATACGGTGTCCCCTATGTACCAAGCATCTTGTGTAGATTACATCGAGCTTTTAAGTATGAAGCTGCAGATTTTTTATATGCGAAGGCATCTAACTAAAGAAGTAGTAACTAAGTCTTTTATCCACTTCAATAAAACTGATACAAAAGAACAAGTTCTTAACAAGTTCCACTCAAGCTAAGCCAAAACCTCTTGACAAACTGGCACTCCGGTTGATAGAGTGATAGAGTAGTAATTAGTTTGTAGGAGGTAACATGGCAATACTAAAATGGAAAGATCCATTTCAACAAATTTTCCCAACTTACTTTCTAGATGAAGACTGGCCAGCAAAATTGACAGATCTGTCATCTGCTACAGGGTTAAATATTTATGAGACCGATGAGTCTGTGGTGGTCGAGGCCTCTGTACCTGGTGTGCCTGAGGATTTAGTTGAAGTTACTGTTGAAGGTAACGTCTTAAACATTTCAGCAGCACACGAGGATACACAAGAGGAGAAAGATAAGAAGAAGGTTGTTTATAGAAGTAATAGGCAATCGACATTTTCTTACACAACATCGCTGCCACGAATGGTTGATAGCACAAAAGCCGAAGCTGTTGTAGAAAACGGTGTAGTAAAGGTCATTATTCCAAAATTAGAAGAGGAACGACCTAAAAAAATAACAATTAAGAAAAAGATTTAATAAAGGCTTGTGGGCATAAGTCTTTATGGACGCTTCATCTTTAAAAGGCGCTCTTTATTACAGGAGCGCCTTTTAGTTTGACACATAAAGAAAAGGCCCCGGATATCCGAGGCCTTTAAGTGACAAGTTACTAGTCTTACATCATTCCGCCCATACCCATATCATCCATGCCACCCATTCCTCCCATACCTCCGTGTCCTTGAGCGGATTCTTTCTTTTCAGGAGCATCTACAACTAAGCACTCAGTTGTAAGTATCATAATGGCAACTGACACTGCATTTTGTAATGCACTTCGGGTAACCTTAGCAGGATCTGTAACACCTGCCTTTACAAGGTCTTCATAATCCATAGTGTAGATGTTATAGCCTATATTAGGATTCTTTTTCTCTTTAGCCATGCGTGTTATTTCAGCCATTACTTTACCTGGGTCTTCACCAGCGTTCTCAACTATGGCTCGTGCTGGTTTTGCAAGTGCTCTGTAAAGGATATCAACTCCTGTTTTTTCTTCACCCTCAAGCTCGATAGATAACAATGCTTCTCTTACTCTTACAAGAGCGATACCACCTCCCGGAACAATACCTTCTTCGACAGCTGCTTTAGTTGCATTTACAGCATCTTCTACTCTAAGTTTTTTCTCTTTGAGTTCTGTTTCAGTTGCTGCCCCAACATTAATAACAGCAACTCCCCCTGATAACTTAGCCAGTCGTTCAAAGAGTTTTTCTTTATCATATTGAGAATCTGTATTTGTGATCTGATTCTGAATTTGAGCAATGCGTGCTTTGGTCTCGGCTGGTTTACCTTTACCTCCCACTATTGTTGTATCTTCTTTTGTAGCAACGATTTTTTCTGCTCTACCCAGATCTGCAACTTTTACAGAATCCAGTTTTCTACCTGTTTCTTCGCTGATAAAGGTTGCTCCAGTTATAACTGCTATATCTTGAAGCATTTCTTTTCTTCTATCACCAAAGCCAGGTGCTTTTACAGCAAGAGGGTTAAATGTGCCTCTTAGTTTATTAACAACCAGTGTAGCTAACGCTTCACCATCTATATCATCAGCAATAATGACTAGGTTTTTTGAAACCTTCATAAGTTCTTCGAGCATTGGCAGGAGTTCTTGGATATTGTTTACTTTGGAATCAGTTACAAGTATGTATGGTTCTGTAATTTCAGCTTCCATTTTATCTGTATTGGTTACAAAGTATGGAGAAGTATACCCTTTATCAAATTGCATACCTCCCTTATATTCAAGACCCATATCAAATCCTCTAGATTCTTCTACAGTTATTACTCCGTTATTGCCAACTTTTTCCATGGCTTCTGCAATCAAATTACCTATTTCATTGTTTTGTGCGGAGATTGTTGCAACCTGAGCTTTTTCTTCTTTGGTGGAAATTGGTTTTGCAAGTTTCTTGATTTCTGCAACTGCTACTTCAAGCCCTTTCTCAAGTCCTTTTCTCAGTATCATGGGATTAGCTCCTGCGGATACGTTTCTAAGCCCTTCCTCAACTAATACTTGTGCTAGTAATGTAGAGGTAGTAGTTCCATCCCCAGCTATATCGTTTGTTTTTTCAGAAGCCTGTCTAACAAGCTGTGCGCCCATGTTTTCAAATGGATCTGGAAGTTCAATTTCTTTTGCTACTGTTACACCATCGTGTACTACTTGCGGAGCTCCCCAGCTCTTACTTAAAGCGACATTTCTGCCTTTAGGGCCTAGTGTAGTTACCACAGCCCGTGCAAGTTTATCAACACCTGTCTTAAGTTTCTTTCTGGCTTCATCGCCATATAGGATCATTTTTGCTGCCATAAAGTTTCCTTTCTAAATTATTACTCCATTATTGCTAAAATATCTTCTTCCTTAATAAGAAGATATTCTTTGCCGTCAATTTTAATTTCAGTACCACCCCATTTTTTAAACAAAACAACATTGCCAACTTGTACTAAGAGTGGGGTTGTTTTCCCGTCTACTACTTTTCCTGAACCAACAGCAAGTATTGTACCCTCCATAGGTTTTTCTTTATTTGCTGTATCAGGTATAACAATACCTGAAGGTGTGGTGGTCTCTGATACTTTGGGTTCTACCAAAACCACATCATATAGAGGCTTAACTGCTCGAACTTTTGAATCGGTTTTCGATGACATTTAGTTTTCTCCTAAAAATTAATACTTAGTAACTACTTTTAGTTTTAATAAAAGCGCTTTGCTATAGTAGCACCTTTTTATATAGCACTCGACGTCTTGGAGTGTCAAGGGGTGGTTCACACTATGTTAGGCGGGAAAACTTAGCAAACTTGCTGGAGGCCTGGGCGGGAATCGAACCCGCGTGTAAGGGTTTTGCAGACCCTCGCCTTACCACTTGGCTACCAGGCCAAAAAGAACAGAGCAATTGATATTTTAACATCACCATGATAATTTACTAATAGTAAATCACATGACTATTTCAACTTTAAAACC
>CAZLZI010000011.1:2625-21248 GCA_964563965.1 uncultured Candidatus Saccharibacteria bacterium | reverse complement strand
TAAACTTGCTTCCCTTAAATATGAGATTGAGGTTACAGAAAACGAGGAGCTCGTGTTTGATAGAGAACTATATGATAATAATAATGTGACTGAGATATCCGATTATAGGCGGTACATAAATGAGAAGTGGGAAGACATACCAGAAGATGTGAAGGCAGAGTACCCTTATCTTAAATCTGAACTAGAGGAACATCGCCGTCTTCTTCAAGAGCAACAGAGGCAACTTCGTGAACAAGAGGTTCGTCTTAAAAGTACTGAGAGTCTTCTACAAAAAATTCTGACTATTCTCAGAGGCTTTTTTAATTAGTCCTATTTATAACCTTTAGCTTGCATCTCGAAGAGTTGAGAGTACATTCCTGCAAGAGCTATAAGTTCATCATGGGTGCCCTGCTCAATGATTTTACCTGCCTGCACAAGATAGATTTTATCAGCTTTTCTAACAGTACTAAATCTATGCGAAATGATAATAACTGTTTTATCTTTTGCTATATTCTCAACTTTTTCAAATATTTCGGCTTCAGCTTTGGCATCAATGGAAGAAGTAGGTTCATCCAAGATTAGAAGCTCTGGATCTCTATAAAAGGATCTAGCTAAACCAATCTTTTGCCACTGCCCGATGCTAGGCTGGATACTATTTGCAAATTTTCTTCCAAGCATTTGGTTAATGCCCTGCGGATATGTGTTTACAAATTCAAGTGCAGAAGCTTTAGTGAGTGCAGTCTCAATGTCCGCGACTTTTGCGTCTTGCGTATATCTACCAAACATTACATTATCTGCAACTGTCATTTCATAAGTCATATAATTTTGAGCCATAAAGCCTATTTTCTTATAGAATTCCGTGATATCAATATTTTTAATATCAATGCCATTTATAAGTACCTGTCCCCTATCCGGATCATAAAACCTAAGCATGAGTTTAATTATTGTAGTTTTCCCGGCACCATTTAAGCCAATGATGGCAACTTTTTCTCCTTTTCTGATAGTCAGACTGAAGTTATCTAATACCTTGGTTGTTGTTTCAGGATAGGTGAAATCAATATTTTTAAGTTCAAGTGCTACGCCTTCAGTTAATTCTGAATTGTGTGTTGATTTTGGCAGGACTGGTTTTACTTCTAAAAATTCTTCGTAATACTTCATCCGGTGGACACTCTCATTTAAAGAATCTAGATTTTCACCAATCCTATGAAGTGAGTTTGTAAATGCTCCGATCTGAGAAATATAAAATGCAAATTGTCCAAGAGTAATTCTTCTAATAATGGCAAGATAAAAAATATATAATCTAGCACCTAAGTCCGAAATAATATCTTCTAGTAAGGATGCGAGTATATTAAGCGGCAAATACTGCGCATTTAAATGCATAAATCTTGTATGGATTTCTGTATCTAGCTTTGTGTAGCGTGTTCGAAAAACATCTTGTAATGCATGAATTCGCATTTCAATAAGAGATGAAGGATTGAAAAAGTAGTGGAGTAATTGATTTCGCATGCGTCTGTCCGGGGTGGCCTGTCTGTCTAGCAGTTGTCGTCTTTCGTAATATTTGTGGTTAATATAAATGTTTGAAACGGTAAGTATCCCCACAACGAGTGTGATGATTGGAGAAAGAAATGAAATACTAAGGAGTGAAATGCAACCCATTAAGACATTGCGATAGAAAATGACCGTGGATTGAAAGGTATCAATAACAGCTTTATAACTTTCCTGTGAATTCTGAAGTGTATCTAAGAATTTACTGTCTTCAAAGGTTTGCAAATCTAGCGCATCTATTTTATGTGTGAATTCTTTATGAAAGTAGATGTGATGATCTCTCCATAGCTTTTCTCTATAATAGCGTGCAAACAGTGAGCTCAAAGAGGTAATACCAAGCCATACTAAGGCTAACAGAAAAAAGGTCTTTAACTGAAAGATAGAGAACACTACATTAGTAGTAAGGGTTTGAGTTAAAATGTCTACTAATTGTTTGTTCGCTAGAGCCCAGACAAAAGATTCAAAGGCTAGAGGTGTACTTACTAAGTAAATAAGTGCAAAGGTTACTTTATTACTTCTATACACGTCTTTCTGACAAAATACTATTGCTTTGATAGTTTGATTCATAGCTGCAGAACTAAACAATAGGCTTCTGAAACGTAAAATTCAAGATCTTCACAAACACATATATCTATTGCTATAATAGAGTCCAATGAAAGGCGTGATTTGCGCCGGCGGCGCAGGGAGCAGGCTTTACCCATTGACTAGAGCCACTAATAAACACCTATTACCGGTTTATAACAAACCGATGATTTTTTACCCTATCCAAACTTTAATCTCTGCAGGTATTACAGAAATTTTAATAGTTGTTGGCGGTTCGCATGCCGGAGACTTTATTAATGCACTTAGAAACGGTGAAGAGTTTGGACTTAAAGAAGTTAATTATGTTTTTCAAGAAGACAGACGATCAGGAATTGCAGATGCTATTCTTTATGCTAAAGTCTTTGCAGATAATGAGCCAATAACAGTTATTCTTGGGGACAATACTACTGATGCTGATATATCAACTGAGGTTAAAAGTTTTAAAGATGGGGCTACTGTTTTTTTCAAGAAAGTTGAAAACCCAGAAAGATTTGGAGTTCCTGTTTTTGATAACAAGACAGGTAAGGTTATAAGAGTTGAAGAAAAGCCCACCACTCCCCTATCCAAATATGCTCAAACAGGTCTTTATATTTACGATACTAACGTATTTAAATACATAGAATCTCTCTCCCCTAGTGCTAGAAACGAATTTGAAGTAACAGATCTTAATAACATTTATATAAAAAAGAATAAATTTACATTTGCAGAATTGAAAGGGTTCTGGACTGATGCGGGTACATTTGACAGTCTTCTTATGGCAAACATGTATTGGGCACACAAGGGCAAGCAATAATGAAATTGCAATATGACCTATAGTGAGATATAATATAAAACATGTCTAGATTAAAACCTCCTCAGAAATTGGATTTAGTGCTTGGAGTTTTAAGTATAGGCCTGGCCGCATGCGGGCCTTTAGTTGATGAACCTGTTGCCGATAGTGCACCTGTAGATAAAGATCCCGCTGCTTTAGTTGAAGGTGCAGCTGAGACAGAGGAGGAGAAGGCACAATCTGGTGAGATACCACTTCAACCATCTGTCATTACAGGTTCTCTAGTAATAGAACCGGCTCAAGCTTATTCTGATGCAGGACCTGATCCAGAAGCAACTAACACGCCTGAACCTTATGTTCCTGATAACTATAGTGTATATGCTCATGCCAGAGATTTAGATGTACCAAGTAATTTAAGCCAAGAGGTTGATACTCAATTTCGTGCATTCTACAATTATATTTTCAATCAACAGTTTGAAATTACAAACGCAGACGGGACTGTTACTACAGGAAGTTTGCTCAGTGCTTCAAATGCTGAAATAAATATTTATATCGCACCAGATGGAACACCTTATGTAGCAGGAGTAGCTTTGGATAATGATCCGGCGTTTGGTGGGGGTGATCATCACTTCGTCATACTATGGGATGAAGGCGTTGGTTCAATAGCATCGTTGAGAATTTCAAAGCTAATCGGTGCGCCGGTTATTAACGGATATGGAAATTACACTGCAGTATCCCCAGAAGGAGCACCATATAGTTATAACCCTATAACAAATACTTGGGAGTTAGATACCCCAGTAGCACCAACATTAGCTCCTACTGCCTTACCAACGGAAACACCTGTACCGACTTCTACTGTAGTTCCAACATCTACAATTACATTAACACCAGCTCCGACTGCTAAAGCTACCTCTGCTCCTTCAGCTACACCGCCACCTTCAAGAGATGAGTTTGAAGGATTTGAAGAAGTTGATTACGGAGTTCCCGGTGTTGAAGGCCCAGTATTTGCGAGATTGATCGAGCAGTTTACAGAAGCAAATGCAGAAACAATGCTTAACCAAATGTTTGAAGGTACCGATGCTGTGCATGATATTGGAGTTGATGATCAGGGTGACTTTACAATTGTTAGTGTTTACCCATCTTTTATAGAAAGGGTGGATATATTTCAAGCTAAAACGACTATTGACGGGGACGTTTACGAAACCACATATGCTGATGTAGGCATCGTGTATTTAGTTGCTCAAGGTGTGCCTAAACATGCCGTTGTTCGCTTTTGGCCGGGCTTTTCTACAACTACACGAGATCACGGTCTGCGAGAATTGTCTGGCTTTTTAGGTCAGCCTGTTACGATCGCTACCGCTGGCGATCTCAGTGTTGATTCCACAGGTTCTGCAGCCTTCGCTAATGGTGAAACAAGAGCTAATACGTCCAGCAAAGATGTATATCAACAATTTCTAACTGGAGGGACGATTACTGGTTATACTTATAATATTCGTCCTTATCGACCCTAGAATCCTGTTACTCCCCAGCTCTTCTACTCTTTATTTTGTATTTAGGTTTCTCAAATTCTTTACTATAAAATAAAAATTGATGTAACATTAATATGTGAAAAAAAGTGTTTTCATCATCTCTTTTATTACACTCTTAATTTTAGTATTGAGTTTATCCTATTTGCTCTATAGATCAGTCTCTATACCCTATACTGATGTGGATAAAGAAGCATCTGCGAAGTTTAAGCTTCAACCAGTCTCAAAAACTAATAGTTTTATAGGTCCGGTGGAAGATGTGTTGGATGTTACTTTTCAACATTATTTTGAGTTATCTTCCGAAGCCTTTTTCTCACAGCTTGGAATATACGAAGTAGTTGTTAAAAGTATCACTAAGAATAAAGATGTAGGATATTTAGTTGTAACATGCGATAAAAAAACACTTCATCTACCCTTGGTCGGTGTGTTGTCACTTAAGCAGGCAGCCGATGCTTCATACAAACGGGTTAATGTTCGACAACTTAACGATTTCGTAAAGATAGGGGATAAACTGAAAGTTCACCTTATGTATACAAGCCCTCTTACTGCACTTGACTCCGATCAACTTAGACAAGGACTAAGAGACCAAAATAAAGAGAAGGCTCTGTCTTCAGAGGAAATGTTAGTCGTTGAAGCAATATCGAGAACTGGTTTGACTGAGAACGATATCCTAGGAATGATTTATACTAACAAAACTGTTAAATTCAGGCCATCACAGCTATTTGTAACCCTTATTGAGGTGGAGAAGAAATGAGTATTTGTGTGAAACCACCTCTTTTCTTTCCCAAGTTTCTTGTACTGTTGTTTGTTTTTATAGGCTTATCCTCTTCCTTAACAGTTTTTGCTCAATCGTACTGTGGGAATGCCTTAAGAGTTGATACTTTTAGGTGCGACTTTGTGCCCGGAGGAGGGCCAGTACCGAATGGTTGTACAAAAGTATTAGTTAATGATCACTATATAGCTCCTTGTACTGGTAATGATAATAATTGTGTAACTACTAGTCCTGTTTTTGGTACAAATGGCTCATGCGTACTGCATGAAGATAATAATAGTTGTGATAAAGTTGGGGCACATGCATCGTGTTGGATAAATCCAGGAGATGATCCTCCTCCCCCACCTCCTGATAATGACAAGTGTGGTGCAGTCTGCACTAGCTCAACCCAATGTAATGGATTGACATGTGCACCAGCTGGTGTGTGTTACGATACGGTGTGTGATACAGGTAATACACCACCTAATCACCGTGTAAGAGTGAAGGTATTCAATTGTAACAACCAGCCTGCGTCAGGAGTCGATGTATCAGCTTGGGATAATCACTGTACAACTAATTCTTCTGGACAGTGTGTAGTTAGTAAAGGTAAGAATTGCATTGATCAGCAATTAGAGACTCCTGTCCTTGTCGGTCGTGATGCCGGTGACACTAATGGGAATTATTACACCAGTGTTGACAACCCACCATTGCAAAGAGGAAGTTGTGCGACTATAAATTGTCGCTATCAAAATGACTCTATGAAGACGGCGCCAGTTAGATATTCTTATTCAATTGATAGGTTTGGTGAAACTATTAACTCTTTTATTTATCAGTTTTGTGGAACTGATGATTCCAACGCTAACTCAGGTTTTAATTTCAAACAGATAAACTGCCCTACACATGAATTTCCTAATATTAGTATCTCTGGCGGGCCTCCTACTTATTACGTGGGCGGTAGCTATTCGTGGATTCTCACTGCGAGTGACGATGATGATGGTGTTAACAAGTACGGTGCTTCTATTAGAAACGACGCAAGTCCAAATTCATGGTTTTACGTCGATTATCGAGATCCTCCGGCTCCTGCACCTTATATATCAACAGCCACTGATGAAGATCCACAATATGGTCATCGCCCCTGGACATGTCCCGAGGCAGGTGTATATACGATCGGTGCGTTTGCAATAGATCAATCTAATCAAAAATGTGCCGGGTTTCCGCTCCCAGGTGAGCAACGTTGTCTATCTAATCCAAACGATCGTAAAACTTTTACTTGTGTTAACCCGTTGCGTATAGTAACAACCTATGATGCTGATTACACGGCACCAGAGCCGCCTTTTAGTACATACGATAATGTCTATTTCAAGATGGTTATAACTAATACTGGGAATACACCACTTTATAATGTAACAGCCAAGGCAACTATCCCTGCGCATATGGACGGTGCTTACATCGGAGATTTTACGAATTGTTATGGTGCTGTAAGTGGTAACTGTACATTAAACATCGCTTCATTAGCGGCAGGTGCAAGTGTGACAAAGAGATTTGTAGGTATGGTGGAGACAGGTGCTACTAATTACAGTGGCGCTACAACCTTTACAGGGTGCGTTTCACACGCAAACATTGCGGAGAGCTGTAGTTCAGCTAGTGTTAGTATATCTCCGACTACAACTAATTGTACTGGTGTAAATATTACTTGTAGTGGTACGTGCACGAATACCTCCACAACACCAAAGCAGGCAAGATACACATGTACCTGGACAGCTCCGAATGGTTCGTCTGATACAGCGTTTGCTGTCAGACTTCGTCAGTATGATGGTACATCTTGGGGAAACCCGTATTACAAGACCTCATCGGCCACTGCAGATGCTAGCTTATTTTCTCATACTGGAAACAATTGGACCTTTACTTATTTTCCTACTACTTCTCAGAACACCTTACCTGATTTGCTTAGAGGTTTTGCAGTAAGAGTTTATACGAGTTCTGCTTGTACTGAACAGGATAACGCATATGGGACTGAACGCACCGTTGGGCCGTTTTGTACCTCACCTCCAGTTTGCTCTTCGGGTCCAACACTTACTTGTGGTGGTACATGCAATGCATCCGGAGGTGGGTATACAGCTACCTGTACATGGGTAAAACCCACTGGAGCTACTGATTTTTTGATGCAGTATAAAGCTGCTAGCGCATCGGCATGGACTACTGAAAATACAGGCAATGTAAGTACGTGGACTAAGAGTTTTACTACAGATGTTTCTCGTAACTTTAGACTTAAGATAAAAACTTCAAGTGCTTGTACACCAAACAGTGATGATGCTACTGGTGGTTATGGTGCTGCCTCTACCATTACCTCCCCTGTTTGTTCATCTACGGGTACTTGTCCAGGGGTAAGTATAAGTTGCTCCAACGTTTGCAACGCTTCCAGTGGTTATAATGCAACCTGTACATGGGTCAAACCAGCTAATACAAACAATTTTGAGATGCAGTATAAAAATTCTACTGCTTCAGCTTGGACGACAGATTCTCCTATGACTGGCAATGTTACAACCTGGACTAAGTCATTTGCAGATCCGACACGTGCAAGAGATTTTAGACTACGTGTATCAGGTGTAACTGCGTCAGCAACATGTACTATTGATCCTACTGAATTTGGTCCCGTGAGTTCGGTTGGTGCTTTAACTTGTACAGCAGATGCCGAACCTAACTTGACCTTTGATCCTCCCGTCACCTCATGCGCAAACCAGGCACTGTCTTTGACTGCAACAGCATCTGATGCAGATGGTATTCAAAAAGTTGAATTTGCTTACAAACGAAATAATCAAACCGCTTGGACTGTTGGGAGTACTGATACTCAAGCACCGTATGCCTATACCATACCAGCTAACACACTCAATGCCGGAACTACCTATAATTTAAGAGCAATTGCCACAGATAATAGTAATCCTAATCAAACAACTACCCTTGTTAGAAACATTACTGTTGATACTACTGCCAATTGTTCTGGTGGAACAAGTAGTTTCACAATTGATAAAATTAAGACAAGTAATAAGCCTATACCTGATTCTGGAGATACCGTTACCTTTCGTATAGATGTAGAAAATACAGGGACAACAACTCTTAATAACTTAGTAATAACGGATACTGTACCTTCTTATACAACTTTCAGACCAGCAAGCTCCACTGACGACTGGACTTGTGCAACCAATAACGCAGGAGCAAATTGTACTTTTCCAACTATTGCTTCTCTGCCTGCTGGTAGTACTCAAAGTGTAACTTATGCTGTACGAGTAATAGATAACTATAAACAAGCAGGTGTAAATATGGGATCATCCAATACTGCGTGCGCTATTTTTACAGGGCAAAACCAGAAGTGCGATACACTTAATTTTGATCTTGCAGATGCTACTTCAGGTGGTGCTTCAGTTGCAATAACTAAATCGATTGATACCGGTAAATCTGATAACACGCCCGGAGGGTATACTGTTGGTGATGATGTGGTGTTTGACCTAGTGGTGTTAAACCTAAGTACCAGCACAACACTTACCAATATAATACTTACAGAAACAGTCCCAGCAAATATGAATTTTGTTAGTGGAACATCATCCGATGGTTGGTCTTGTTCTGGAAGTGCATGCAGTTTGGCTTTAGGTACGATAACTATTGCGCCAGGTGCTAGCAGGACATATGAGTTTGGAACACGAGTTAGAAATAATTATATTCCAACAGCTGACGTTAATATGACTACGACAAATGAAGCGTGTGTCACAGCCACAGGTGCTACTGAGCACTGCGATGAGCTCGTAGTTGATTTGGCAGACGCGGAAGATTCTGGTGGGGCTTTAACGCTTGGGATAACTAAGTCCATATCAACTGCGAACAGTACACCTAACCCACCATATGATGCAGGCGATAAAATTGCCTTTGCAATCCTTATTGATAATAACAATTCAACAAGTGTTACAGGTCTTAGTGTTGTTGACAGTGTTCCTCAATACACTACCTTTGATGCTACAACCTCTAATAGTTTAAGTCCTGGAAATGCCACTTGGAATTGTAATGCAGGAGGCGTTTGTACGTTTAATGCAGGGAGCTTGAATGCAAGTGCATCAAAAACTGTCTACTTTGTTGTTGATGTAAACTCAACCTATACGCCTGGTAGTGGTAACATGCGCACTACTAACGAGGCGTGTGTGACTTCGAACGAAGTTACAACTACCGTTTGTGACGATATTGTTGCTGACCTTGTAGACGCTTCCAATACCAATGCTTCACTTGTTGTAACACAAACGATAGATACCGCTAAAACTGGTAAAGTAGAACCGTATGCAGCATCTGATATTGTATTCATTGAAATACAAGTAAGAAATAGCAGCACTACCCAAGCAACTAATGTTGTACTAACAGACACAATTCTTGGTAATAAAGCAAGACAAAGTGTTGCGAGTGCCAATGCATATAATACTGGAACATGGTCATGTTCAACTAACAAGATCTGTACTTTTGATGTCGGCAATATACCTGCAAATACTACCCGTACTTACTTTTTTGCTGAACTTATAACAAATTACTCCTCCCCGGTTGGAGCTAATGCTCAAACAACCAATAGTGCATGTGCACTAGGCAGTAATTCAACAGAAGCTTGTGATGAAATCACAATTGACTTAGTGGACAATGTATCCGCACCTTCATTCACTATAAATCAAACCATAGTAAACAACTCAAGCGCTCCGTTTGATGTAAATGAAGACATTGAATTTCAAGTTGAAGTTGTTAATACTGGTAATGTTCAGCTTAGTAATGTTGCTATCACAGATGAGTTATCCAATCTGGTTACATTTAATGATTCTGCTACAACTAGCAATTGGAATTGCTCAAGTACAACCTGCTCTCTTAATGTTGGCTTTCTTAATGCAGGTGCAACTTATACAGCAGACATTGTGTTAAAAGTTAAACCAGATTATTTTGCACTTGGAGGTTTTAGTTATGGAGATGATGCTAGAGATAATAATAGAGTCACTGCTACTGAAGCTCTTCTACCTTCTGTCTCTGATAATATCTTCTTTGACTTAGTTGACCTAACTACACAACCCACAACCTTTGTAGGTTACATCCACTATTTAGAAGAAGGTCAAAACTGTACTGATATTAGTGACTCTAATAGATTAAGTTCCGACAAACTTGATCTTGTCTCGGGACAGAATCCTCGTGTACTGTTTGAGTTTACCGATACACCTCCTACTTCTGTAACCATTAATCCATATAATTATGCCAGTGGTTTTGATGTTGCCTCTCTTAGAGATATACCACTGCCATTAGATGTACGACTGCGCGTAACGCTTTCAAACCTCAACAATCTTGAGCCGTCGATCCCTGGGGAATTTGAGTTCCCTTGTGCTCGATTGAATGGAAGTGCTATTGGTAAGGCAAATGCAAATCGGACAAACTATACAGATGTAAATGAAGGTGCAACTAATACTATTCTTGTAGGACTTAGAATAAAACCATTTAAACCTTGGTTCCAATTAGAGGATGGTGATATTTATACTGGTGGACAGCTTACACAAAGTCTACCTACTCCCCCATCCACTAAGATGATTACAGGTGAAGGTAATTTATTTAGTGATGGTGGAGCCTTCACTGATTTTTCTGCTCGAGGTGTAAATGTGAGAGACTTTGTGAGTGTCGGAGCTAGTTCGTGGCTTGATGAGTTTGGATTTGCAACTGCAAGTGGGGATAGTATTAGCGGTAGTAATCTGCAGAGTAAAATTTATCGAGGCAGTGCCGGGGATTTAACTAACTGGTTAAACAATAATTCCACGTATTCGGTTAATGGCGATGATTTGGCAGTTTATTTTGTAACAGGTACAGGGGATGTCACGTTTGCGAATCCAAACGGACTTACATCATCTAATAACGGAAGACTTCTTATCATAACAAAAGGAGACGTTCTCTTTAACCCGAGCTTTGGGCAAAGTAGTTCAAGTGTAGCCGGAGAATTTGGCATACTAGCAGAGGGAGCTATAGACTTTATTCATCAAACAGGTGTTAATCCAGTTCCAGACATCTTAAGACTTGAAGGAATATTTGCATCAGGAACCGGTGGAGGTATTAATATTACAAGAAGATGTGCATTAAACGAATTGCAACCTTCAATTATATTTACTTATGATGATAGCTATTACGAAAAGATAGTGGAATTTGAAAATACTCATTCTTATGGACTTGGGATGACTCAAGTCGAAGTTACAAATTGGGAGGTGCTAGATTAATGATTAATAATAACAAAGGGCAGGTACTATTATTTGTTGCTGTTTCTATGGTTATAGCGTTAGGTATTGGGCTATCAACTTCTGAAAAAACCATCTCCTCTCTGTTTAGAACATCTGAAACGGATACTTCAACAAGAGCTCTCGCAGCAGCAGAAGCTGGAGCTGAAAATGTCTTAAGACGCGGTTTCTCTGATTTAGAGCCTGCAATTGGGTCGACTATCACTGTTAATATCCCTTATCCCAACCCTAGTGCCTCTGCTCGTGCTGTTGTCCAAGTCATGGAGACGCCTAGCATTTCGCCCATAACTGGTCCTTTAAATAACTTAAGAGTGAAACAGATTTTTCTTAACGGATATGGTTCAAATGAAGTGGAAGTGTGTTGGCAATCTACTACTTGGGATCCAGACATGTACTATAAAGTTGTAAGAACTGATGGTTCGTATACTCGGGGTTATGTCACCGGTGTTGGAGGGGCAGGCGGGCCAGCTACTACAGTTGCAGGAGGTTATAGCCTACAAAATGCAACCAACACGACAAAAGATGGTGTTGCTCATAGTTGCAGAGTTGTAAATGTTGCGAATGCTGCATATGTTCGATTTATGGTTTTTGGTAAAAATACTAACTATGCAGTGTACCCAAGAGGAGGAGCTTCACTTCCAAGTCAAGGCTTAAGACTTATTTCTAAGGGAAGTATCACTGTAACTGATGCCACCCCCGTGGAGAGATCTGTACAAGTGGATATTACAAAACCTTACATATCTATGCCTGTCTTTGACTTTGCGCTCTTTTCTGAAAACGGTGACATTACCGCTGGTTTATAAAAAAAAGCTTTATTTTCTTCGTCATTTTACCTACCATTAATATATGCTTATCTTTCAATATATATTGGCGTTCTTAGGTGGGTTATTTGTTGGGTCTTTTTTGAATGTAGTGTCTGATAGAATGCTTCAAGGCAAGAGTTTTATTAAAGGCAGATCTAAATGTAGTCACTGCCAACATGAGCTTACTCCTAAAGATCTTATACCTGTTATCTCTTTTGCAACCCTGCGGGGGAAATGCAGATATTGCAAAGGCAAACTAGCTTGGTACTATCCTTTTTCTGAATTGCTCACTGGTAGTCTATTTGTACTAATGGCCTATTATAGCAATGTATTCACGAATTTCGGTTTCGAAACACATATTCAATTCGTTTACTTGTCGGTAATTATGAGCTTGTATGTGGTTATCATCCTAACTGATCTAAAAGAGAAAATTATTCCAGATAATGTTGTCTATTTTGGTGTTCTCATTGCCTTTCTGTTTGGCATTTTTACGGCTCTTTATTCTGGGTATACTTACTATAATCAGCTAATGGCGATTGATTTAGGTAAATATTTAATTCAAGCAGGCTTTCTGACAGAAAAGATCACAAGTCTTGCTTTAATGCTTTTTAGAACTTATATTTCAACTGCCCTGATCTTTCTTTTCTTTTATTCACTTATTCTCTTAACGAAAGGCCGTGGCATGGGTGGTGGAGACTTGAAACTTTCTCTTATGATAGGTCTTTTTAATGCATTTCCCCTAAATATTGCTGCCATTTTCATAGGCTTTGTTTTTGGTGCAGTTATATCTCTTCTTCTTGTGTTTTTACGTATCAAAAGCTTAAAAGATACAGTACCATTTGGTCCTTTTATGGTTGCAGGTAGTATTTTTGTTATGTTTTATGGCGAGCTGATTCTTAAAATGTATTCAATTACACCATGAAAAAACTGGTCTTAATTATTATCTTTATAATGTCTATAGCTTCGTTATATGGTATTTCCTATGCACAGACTTCAACTTATGGATACACAATAATATGTGGTATGGGTAAGGTTTTTAAACCTACTTTAACTTCCACATCTGACAGCAGGTATCCATCTTGGTGGTCTAGTCATGACAGAACGCCTTGTGTAGCAAGACAAAATCTTAACATACCCAGTGTAAGGCTAGAGGGGTATTGCAGTCCCTTTCCGGGTAAATCCTCCCCGGTAGGAGAGCTTGCCCCCTTTTGTCAGGCAGGAACAAATGAAAAAGTGAATGCTTATGCCTGTAATACCGGCTCACATCTAGGTGAGGGTTGTGGTGCAACGGCTACAGCTAGCTACCAAGTAACAAATAGACTGGCGGGCAGTAAATACTCCATGGCAGATTTTAAATCTAGCTTGGGTAGTAACTTTAAATGTGGCCAAACGGTACAGTTTGATGTCTTTAATAAGAATTGCTCTGATTCTATGATCTCTCAACATTATAGAAATGTTGCAGGCCTTTCCAACCCGTCAGGAGATGATGATAACGATGGTACTGAAAACGTTTTTGAATCTCAATATTTTGTTCCTGATTCAAGTGGTGTGCCCACTTTTTGTCTTGCAAAAGATGCATTTGTCTGGCACACGGGAATTTGTCCCTCTAATAATCTTCCGGATATTGTCATTGAAGGGCCAACTACAATGCTTGTAGGAGAAACTAAAACATGGCAGCTCACTGCTACTGATGCTGAAGGTAAGATAGACACATTTGGTGCATATATCGGTACTGGTACAGTCCCTGCATCCATTACAGACTGGGCTACTCTGTATT
This sequence comes from uncultured Candidatus Saccharibacteria bacterium, assembly GCA_964563965.1. Taxonomy (GTDB): domain Bacteria; phylum Patescibacteriota; class WWE3; order UBA101185; family UBA10185; genus CAZCAQ01. Next base: position 7,232 of record CAZLZI010000011.1, on the reverse strand, counting down.
ATACAAATCCCGCTACTCCCTTTGGAAATACTACTGTAACAACTAATTCATGGACCTGTCCTAGCGCTGGAACATATACGATTGCTGCAAATGCTACCGATGACGTTGGAGGTAAGTGTTCCGGTAATCCGATAACTGCTGGCGTAGTCAGATGTGCTTCCGGAAAGGACTTACTTACCGTAACTTGTAGAAACCCTAATAGTACCCCTCAGTGTAGTATTTACGGTTTGTCCGGAGATTTGTTTGTTGGTGAATCACGTAGTTACACTGTTTCATCATCAGATCCTGATGGTGGTAATAATGTATTTACAGCGCTATATTCTTCGCCAATTTCTTCTCCAGGTTGGACACTTTTAGGTCAGACAACAACAAACAATGCCGCGGGCACATTCACATGTACTATTCCTGGGAGTTATTACCTTGCTTGCAACACGCGTGATAACGAAAATTCATTTTGTTCGGGTAGTCCTTTTCCACACACTTTTGCAGATTGCGGAAGCTTTGATAGTAGAACGATTGTCTGCAGACCAAATACTACGGGTATAACTCTAAAAAACGAGCTTGCTACAACGTCTCAGTCTAAGGGGACAAGTCCGTATAAGGGCAGTGATATATTGACTTTTAAAGTTACAGTTACAAATACAGGTACTTCTTCTCTTTCAAATGTGATCGTGTCTGAAAACATTCCCTCCTATACTTCATTTGCTCCAACTCAGTCGGCAATTCTAAACTCTGGCAAGGCCGGTACATGGGTATTAAGCAATGGGAAATATAACTTCAACATAGGAACCTTGGCAGGCGGGGCTTCCTACAATGTGTACTATGCTGTTGTGGTAAACAATTACACAACACCCGGTACATATGCTTCGTCAAACACCGCGTGCTCAAGTGCTACTGGCATTGCCTCGGGTCCATGTGGGACGGTTAATTTCGACTTGGAAGACATAGTTGCAAGTAAAAAACTTAAGGTAACGCAGGAACTTGTGACAAGCTCCCCTATTTTTAGAGGGAGTCCTCCCTATGTATATGAAGATGTACTTGTTTTTAGAATCACTGCGACAAATGAGGGAAATCAAAGACTTGATGATGTAATGCTTCAAGATACTGTGCCTGCATATTCTCAATTCTTGTCGGGAGAGACAAATGAATTGAACGGAACACTTAAAGGGGCTTGGGACTGTAGCAAAGAAAGCGCAGGGGGGTTATGCACTATACCTATAGGTTCTTTAAATCCCGGCGCATCTTATTTTGTTTACTATGTGGTTAGTATTACAAATTACATAGACAATGAAGCAGATATAAAGTCTAAAAACGATGCATGTGCGACAGCTCTTGGGTTAAGTGCTATTTGCTCCTCATATCCCTTTGACCTAAAAGATCTGACTGTAAATCCCGGTACAAAGATTTCAGGACTTCTACTGAATTACACAGGTGGGTCGTGTGATGAGTCCGCCACCAATCCAAAACTCAAAGAAAGCGATGTCAAAGATGGGGTGGCTAATTTTAAACTTAGAAATGGGACAACACCTCCTGTTCTTGAGAGCTATGATTTTAGTACCAACAAATTCTACTTTGAAGAAATCCTAGATCCAACTAAAAATACTGTTATATGTGCAGATAAGCTTACTCCAGCTACGGTACTTGGTGCAGGTTCCTTCAGACTTTCCTGTGTTAAATTAAACGGCTCAAGCGCTAACCTTGTACAGAACGGTAAATGTACGGCTGATTTAAGTTCCCATCTAAACTTTGAAAACACAAATGCCATTACCTTGGGTTTTGAATACGTACCAGTATCAGCCGACCCGTGGATTCAAACAGAAAGTGGGGATGTGTACTCAGGTAGTTTATCAAGTGGTGAGTCAATCATTAATATAATCCAAAAAGTAGGTAGTTATATGGTGACAAAGATAGGATCAGTCTTTGGAAACAAGGATGTTCTTGTGGAGGATGTTGATGGCGCTTCTCGCTACTCCCAAAAAGGAGCAAAGGTACAGAAGTTTATAAAGACTAACGAATCTGCTTGGCCGACAGGCTTTGAGTTTTCATCCCCTTCTGCAACCCCTCTTAGTACTTCAAGCTGTAGCTTGGAGAATAAGGTGTATAAAGCAAGTAACTCAGCTTTTGCGACTTGGCTGTCCAACTGTGCAGTTTATAGTATTTCAGATAACGGTCTTTCTGTAATATATGTATCTGGCAATACCACATTTGATAATGAGGATGGTCTTAGAACCGATGGTAACGGGAGATTAATAGTTGTAATTAATGGAAACGCAACCATTACAGATAGCTTTGGCAAGGATAGTAACAAAGCCAAGTTTGGTTTGATAACAAAAAGTGGGGTTGAATTTGCAGATTCAGGCGTTGGCGGTCTTGATACGCTTGAGTTTGAGGGTTTTATAGCTACAAGTGGAAGCAATAAAGATATAAAGTTTGTGCGAAGTCTTGAAGTCGCCAACGAGGACAAACCTGCTGTTAATGTCGTGTTTGATCCAAAATACACCATCTTACTCTCTGAGCAGAAATTGCAAAATGCAGACGAGGCTCTGGGCCTTACAAAATTTGATCTAATTTGGGAGATTTATGATTAATAACTCAAAAGGCCAAGTTCTTCTATTTATAATGGTGATAACAGTGATAACACTTGGAATGGGTGTTGCGGTGTCGCAAAAAGCAGTTTCTTCTATCTCCAGATCTAGTCGGACTGACTCATCTCTTAGATCGCTTGCGGCTGCTGAGGCTGGTGCAGAGCATTTTTTGGGTTTTACCTTTGATGCGCTGGAGGCTCTTTCAGCTACATGTAAAGATGAAGCTACATCGCTTTCAAACTTGAGTGATTGTGTGGTCTATTTGCCTTATACAGGGGGTGTTAATGCTCGTGCCATAGTTACAGTAGCAAAAGCAGATACTGCTGCGTCCTATAAGTTTTATGGGATTGACAATATGCAGGTTCAGCAGTTATTTCTAACAGGCTATGGGAAATATCCAGTAGATATGTGCTGGAAGCATGCTAATTCAAGTGAGAAAGCAGATATAAGCTATATTTTGATCGACAAGAACGGGAAAATTTCAAAGGGATATGTTCATACGACAGGTGGTAAAACTCAACTTTCATCCAACCCCTCCTCTTTTATTCAAACCGCTAACTCCAACCATGTAGTTGGAGAAGATTACGATAACTGTTTCAAAATTCCAACAGATATCTCAGGTATGGATGCGCCGTATATTCTAAGATTTCGGCCTGTACGAGGGAATATATCGTATGGAACTTTCATAGCATCTCCATCTTCTTCCGGCTTTCCAAGTCAAGGTTATACTATAACTTCTATTGGAGAACTAGATGTGGAGTCAACAAATCCTATTAGGCGTGTAGTGCGTGTAACTAGAACGTTTCCCTACCCTGCTGCATCCTTCTTTGACTTTGCAATTTTTTCAGATCAAGGAAAGGTGGTTGCAGAATAAGTTCATTGTACCTATACTTTATATAGAATATGAATCTGCCCAAATCTATTCACAATTCAATTTTATTTAAATTTTCTACTATTTCAGTAGACGCACTTATCATACAAAGGAGAATCCTATGAAGAAACTAGGATATAAAGGTTTTACATTAATCGAACTTTTAATAGTTATAGTTATTATTGGTATTTTAGCTGGCGTTGTATTGCAGATCTTAAACCCTGCAAGACAGCAGAATAGAGCAAGAGATGGCGTTACGCGTGCTAGCATGAACAAGGTTGCACTCTCAGTAGGAGCCGTAATGTCAGCGTATGGAGCTTACCCCGCAGGGAATCAGTTAATAGCAGAGTTAGATAATGCTTCCGCTGTTTCGTGCACCAGTGCAACTCGTTGCGAGTTTACTGTTAATGGTACGACGTTTCAATATGTTACAAATGCAACGGGTACAACATACACATTATACGCCGAGGCGCGGGCATTACCCGGATTTAATTCCTTTGCTATGGAAGCAGATGGCGAAACTTTGAAATGCCCTAATGCTCCGGCAACATATACTGCCACACCTGCTCCTGGCGCGTGTGTTACGCAAATCTAATGTTTAAAAAAGGATTCACTTTGATAGAATTGTTACTTGTTATAGCAGTTATTGGTGTACTTTCTGGAGTTGTTATTAATGTTATCGATATAGACAAGACTAAGGGTAAGGCAAGAGATGGAGTTCGAATTTCAAATATGGGAAAACTTGTTCAAGCATTAGAAGCTTATTGCATAGCGGAAGAAACTTGTCCAACAACTGCTGAAGTAACAGCTTTTTCTGGGAAGATAACAAACTATGTCAAAGAGTGGCCACAAGCTGTTGGTGGGTATAACTATAGCTACAGTAGACTTACACCTGATACCTTTGCTGTGTATGTAAACGCTGATAGAGATGCTTTTCCAGCAGGTATAGACTGCTACAAATATACTACTGATGATAGTAAAATAAAAATTTGTCCAACTGCTCGGTGCTCAACAAATAATATTATGACTGGGTGTACGGAGCTAGCTCAATAATATGAAAAGCACTAACAACACTAACAACAAAGGATTCACACTAATTGAATTATTAATAGTTGTCTTAATTATCTCTATTCTTGCAGGTCTTCTTGTTG
>CAZLZI010000011.1:0-2525 GCA_964563965.1 uncultured Candidatus Saccharibacteria bacterium | reverse complement strand
ATTGAATTATTAATAGTTGTCTTAATTATCTCTATTCTTGCAGGTCTTCTTGTTGCAGTTATTAATCCTGCAGGTATTAGAGCAAAAGCAAGAGATTCACAAAGAAAAGCGGATCTTAGAAAGATTCAATCCGCACTTGAATTATACTTTGCTGAAAGTAGGTCATATCCCACATCTACTGGTACTGGTATTAATGCAGGATCGCTTCCACTTACACCCGGGTATATGAACAACATCCCAAGTTCGCCTAATGGTCCTAGTTATAGATATAGAGCAGGAGGAGCAGGCGCACAGGAGTATGTCTTAGCTGCTGAAACTGAGGTTGTTCTAGATAATACAGACCCTAACAAATGTAGCAATTTGAATAACACGAGCATTATTCCATCTGGGATTACCGCCGCTAATTGCTATGGTGTTGAAAACCCATAATAGTGATGAAGGTTTTACATTAGTAGAGCTTGGTGTAGGAGTTGCAATCCTTCTTATTATTTCTTCTTTTGCTGTTCTAACCCTTAGACCTGGTGAGATGTATGCTTCTGGTCGAGACAAGAAGAGATTATCAGATATCTCTCTACTTGAGCGTATGATTACTGAATATTATGTTGATCATGAAGTTTATCCTGCAGTTGAAAATGTTGTGTATGTTAGTACTGCGCTACCCTCAGGGAATATAGGTCCGCTTCAAAGCCCCGTTACAGGTTGGATTGGTCCCGGGGCTGATTTTTCAACATATAATGTAAAGCTTCCCACAGATCCTGAAAATTCTCTTACCTACAGGTACACCTACACATTTTACGAGACCACGTTCGAATTAAATGCGGTTCTTGAGACTTCCCCAGAAGTAATGTCTGGCGATGGAGGTGACGACGCTTCTATCTATGAAGTTGGAAACGACTTAACTCTTCTGTAAAGTTTTGTTACCATTAGAGTATGCAAACTGCCCACAGAAATGGATTCACTTTGGTTGAGGTAATAATTGTTGTTTCGATTATCTCCCTTTTGACCGCTGGCCTAATCCCCTCTTTTTCAACATACACTAAAAGCCAAACTTTAAAACAAGCACAAGAACAACTTGTGAGTGATCTCGCAAATGTGCAGAATAGAGCGCTTGCTGGTGAGCAAGGTGAAGGAGTAACTGGAACTAAATATTGGGGATTACGATTTGTTGATGGATCAGCCTCCTATCAGTACTTTGCGCATACATCGGCAACATGTCCTTCTGGAGCCCCAAACTTTCAAAGATCAGAAACGCTGAAGGGTGAGGTTGAAATAGATATTACAGGAACTGCTTGTGTGTTTTTTTCTACAGCTAATGGAGATGCCACAGGTCTTTCATCCATAAATGTTAAAGAGTCGGGAAGTTCTACCTGCAGAAAGATCAATATTAATTCAGCAGGGTTAATTACAAAGGCTACAACATGCCCATAAAAAAGCTGACTAATAAAGGTATCGGACTTGTCGAAGTTATTTTGTCATTAGGTATTGCTGTGATTGTTATTACCTCCCTTGTTTCTCTTGCAGTGTTTACGCTTCGTTCCTCTCAGCAAAGCAGGTATTTACTTGAAGGTTCCAAACTTGCCTCAGAAGAAATCGAGTTAGTTCGGACTTTTAAAGATAAATCAAATACTTGGAGTGATTTCCGAACTGCTATTAATGGATGTACTATCGCAAGTCCCTGTTATATTAATAGTGGTGGTACCGGTAAAGTTAATGGTAAAGAAGGCATAGATTTTATGGACAGATACTTTTATGCTGTAGCTGTACCTGGATCGTCAGATCAGATTTATACTATAACAGCTGTTGTTGAATGGAGATTTGGTGCTGGAGCGGATAAAAAAACAGTTATTGTGTCGGAAGTTAGTAATTGGAGAAATAAATGAACAAAAAAGGCTTTACCTTAGTTGAACTCCTTATTGTAATTGGACTGATAGGTATAACCGTTGGCGTTACTGGCGATATAATACTTACCCTTATAAGAAGTTATTCGAAGACCCAAGCCACAACAGATGTTGAAAGAGTTGCAAGCTTTGCAGTGGGTAAACTTGAGAAAGAATTTAAAAATGCGACCAGCCTTTCATCTGTAGGCTCTCATGTACCTCCATTTACAGTTGGGGATGATGGTAATACGATCACTTTTCAAACAAAGGCTTTTGATTCTCTTCCAGTAACAGTTAGTTATTTGGTTAACAATGCCGGCTGTACTGGCGGTCTTTGCCTAAAAAGAAATATCGGCGCTGGAAACATAATGCTAACTGATCATAATGAGATACTTATCTCCTGCCCTTCTAACTGTTTTGAGGTTATTAACACCGATCCCATGACCGTCAAAATCCAGATGACCTTTACCAAGGCTAATGTTGGCGGCAGCTCCGTATTTAGTGGAGCTGTAAATATAAACACTACTGTAGTTGCTAAAGGAACATATAACTGATGCCACCTAATTCAAGAGGTCAAACCATTGCTGCTATTTTGTTAATAGTAACCCTAGCACTCATTGTAGGAACTGGTGTTACTGCAAGATTTGT
>CAZLZI010000010.1:0-22753 GCA_964563965.1 uncultured Candidatus Saccharibacteria bacterium | reverse complement strand
CACCAAGTAAAGCACCAATTGTGTTTCTAGCCTTATAATTCTTTGATACAGTCATGTTTTTACCATACATTGGATGCTTCACATTTCTTGAGACATCAACAACGACATTCTTTTGCATTTTATCCGATATTATGGTTCCTTTTAGTACTTTTTTCATTGTATATTACTTTCTTGTGTCTTAATTCTGGCAATTTCTTTTCTTAGTTTTCTTGCCTTATGTACATCTTTACTCTTTCTTTTATAAAACTCCTTAACAGCTTCAAAATGTTCTTTTCTCTTCGTAGTTAAATCGGACTCTTGCACTTTTTTTGCCATATTAATCTTCTTCCTTCACAAATTTTGTTCTAAGAGGCAATTTGTAGGCTGCTGTTTTAAATGCCTCTCTGGCTGTTTTTTCAGTGACACCTTCTAATTCAAAAATCATTTTACCAGGCTTAATAAGAGCTGCATAATGATCTAACGGAGACTTACCACTACCCATTCTGGTTTCATTTGGTTTTTTCGAAATCGGCTTATCAGGGAATATTCTTATCCAAAGCTTCCCACCTCGTTTGGTGGCGTGAGAAATCGCTTTTCGTGCTGACTCTATTTGTCTAGATGAGATCAACCCTCTATCTACAGCTTTTAGTCCATAGGAACCAAAAGATATTTCAGAGCCTCTAGTGGCAACTCCTCTGTTGTTACCCCTTTGCATATTTCTATATTTTACTTTTTTCGGCATTAACATAAGCTTAGTTCCTTAAAAATTAGAGAGTCTTTTCCCCTTTATAAATCCATACTTTTATACCTATTGTTCCGTAAAGCATTTGACAGTGAATTTGAGCATAATCTATGTCTGCACGCAAGGTTTGATTTGGGACACTTCCTTTTGAAAAGTATTCCGATCTTGCAATAGACATAGGACCGCCTAAAACACCCGCTACTTTTATCTTTATTCCTTTAGCACCTTTATCTAGTGCAGAGGTTATTGCAGTATTTATAACACTTCGATAAGGTTTTCTTCTCTTCAACTGACGGGCCACAAAATCACCAACTAGTTTAGCTTCAAGCTCTGGGACTTTTATAGCTTCTGCTGAAATTGACACTTTTGATTTAGTCAATGCTTCTAATTCGTCCTTGGCATTTGTAACTATGCTACCACCTTTACCTATAACTACACCTGGTTTAGATACATAAACTGTTACTTTAATATCATTTAATGATCTGTGGATATCTATATTTCGAAGTCCTGCCAAATCAAATTTTTTCTCTAGAATTTGTCTGATTCTATAGTCTTGATGCGCATACTTACCGTATGATCTTTTATCTGCATACCATTTTGACTCCCAGTCTTTTGAGATGCCTATTCTAAATCCAACAGGGTTGACTTTATTACCCATTATTTTTCCTTTCAGATAAACCAACTGTAATATGTGTTGTTCTTTTAATGATTGAGCTTACTCTTCCCATAGCAACTATCCTTGCTGTTTTTCTAAACAGTCCCTCATCAGCAAATATTTCTGAAACATACAGATTATCAGTTTTTAAATCCAGATTATTCTTAGCATTAGCAATAGCTGAATTCATTGTTTTAAGAATAAGTTTAGATGCTTTTGTTTGATCAAAAGTAAGCAGTGTTTTTGCATTAGCTATATCTTTCCCTCTTACTAGGTCCATAACAATTCTCACCTTCTTTGGTGATATAGCGACATTTTTAGTTATTGCATAAACAACTGATTTTTTCATTTTACTTTAATTTCTTAGAGGAGTGTCCTCTGAACTTTCTTGTTGGAGAAAACTCTCCCAATTTGTGGCCAACCATAGCCTCAGTTACATAAACTTGGATAAAATCTTTGCCATTATGGACTTCGAAAGTAAACCCCACCATTTCAGGTGAAATTGTTGATGCTCTTGCCCATGTTTTTATTACTTTTTTCTGGCCAACTGAAAGTGATTTAGTTACTTTTTCAAGCAATTTCTCATCAATATATGGTCCTTTAGATAATGATCTTGTCATTTTTATTGCTTAGAAGTTATTTCTTCCTTCTATCCTTTACTAAAAACTTGTTAGTATTCTTTCTTTTTCTAGTCTTCTTACCTTTTGTATTCCAACCCCATGGGGATTTTGGATACTTTAAGCCAATACCATTGTCTTTATATGAACCCGCATGAGGATGCTGTGCTGGGTTTGACATAGCGACACCTCTTACATGAGGTCGTTGTCCTAAGTGCCTAGAAAGTCCAGCTTTCCCAAGTCGTACGAGCCTAGCGTCCATATTACCTAATACTCCGACAGTTGCAAAGCATTTGCCAAGTATTTTCTTATATTCACCACTTGGCAACTTAAGCGTTACATAGCTACCATCTTTTGCCATAACTAATGCGGATGTACCAGCTCCTCTAACTATTTGTCCACCTCGTCCGGGGTTTAGCTCGATATTATGTACTGCAACACCTAATGGAATATTCGCAAGAGGTAATGTATTACCTGTTGTGATTTCAGCATTTTGGCTAGAAACTACCTTCATGCCAACTTTTAAACCTTCAGGAGCTAGAATATATCTTTTTTCTCCATCTTTATAGCTTAATAAAGCGATGTTGGGTCCTCTGTTTGGATCGTATTCTATGGCTACAACCTGTGCTTCAATTTCAAATTTATTGCGTTTAAAATCAATTATTCTATAACTCTTTTTACTACCTCTTTCTCTGTGTCTTGACGAGATTCTACCTTTGCTTCGCCCCACAGCACCTTTTAACGGAGATGTTAGAGCTTTTTCAGGAAATGATTTTGTTACTTCTTTCCTTATAAGACCTTTTTTATGTCTTGTTCCCGGGGTTACCGGTCGTGATTTTTTAATCATAATTCTATTTTTTGCCCGTCTTTAATTTTTACTAGGGCCTTTTTAAAACTTGCTGTTTTTATAAAACGATATGTTTTTGATAACCTTCTCTTTTTACCAGGCATTACCATCGTTTTGATACTTAAGGCATCAACATTAAAATGATCTTTCAAAGACTGCGCTATAGCTTGTTTAGTAGCTTTCTTTGTTACATCAAAAACGTAGACGTTTTCGCTACTTTTTAAGCTTTCTGTCTTCTCTGTTTCTATAAGTCTATTTATTACATTAGTTAGTTTCATAGTGTCTTATACTTAGTGTTAAGTATCTCCACAGCACCTTGCTCAATTATTACATTCTTAGCATTAACGACTTCATAAGGATTAACGTTATCTACAAGAGCGGTTGACAGTTGTTTTATGTTTTGGGTGCTTCTTCGGGTATGTAAATTATTGGTAGCTAGAATCAATAAAGTACTGTTTGTAAGTTCTAACTTATTAATAAAAGCTTCCATTTGTTTTGTTTTAGGGGAGTCAAAGTTAAAATCTTCAACAATCTTTAGTTTATCTAATTGGGTTTTTGAACTAAGTGCAGAAATCATTGAAAGTTTCTTCATCTTTTTGGGCAGAGAAAGGGTCCAATCAACAGGCTTTGGACCATGAGAGATACCGCCGCCAGCCCAAATAGGGCTTCTGATAGAACCATGTCTTGCTCTACCAGTACCTTTTTGCTTCCAAGGCTTTTTACCGCCTCCTGATACCTCACCTCGAGTTTTAGTGCTGGAGGTTCCTTGACGTCTGTTTGCTAAAAAGACTCTGATATATTGAAGTAGTAGGTTTCTATTCACCTTAGAGTTAAATACCTTATCCTCAAGATTAACTGTACTTGTTTCTTTGCCTGTTATGTCTATGACTTTATAATTCATGTTAGTTTATTCTAATTTGTACTTTCGAATTTCTAGCTCCCGGTATTGGTCCTAAGACCATCACTTCATTATTTTCAATATTCAGTTTAAGTATTTTTGATGCTTTGACAGTAATTCTTTTATTACCTTTGTGTCCTGCCATTTTCTTGCCTTTATAAACTCTTCCAGGCGTCTGTGAGCCAATAGATCCTGCAGACCTAGGGAAAGTAGACTGTCCTCTTGTGGCTTGTAGTCCAGCAAAGCCCCAGCGTTTCATAGCTCCTGTAAAACCCTTGCCTTTAGATGTCCCTATCAGATCAACGGATTTATTCAGCATTTCATCGGTCAAGCCTTCCTCAACTTTAACTAAAGTTACAGGAAACACTCTACCTTCATCTGTAAAGATCTGACTCATTTGTAGTTTTATTCCGTTTAGTATTGTTTTTTCCATTATATTAAAAAAGGCGCCTTAGGGCGCCGTAAAGCTTTCCCTATACTATTAATCTATGTTATTTCATTTCGCACAAGTTGCATTTTAGCAGTTCTTTTCACTATTTCCAATACCATTTTCGATAAAATCTTATGATTACATCTTAATGGAAACATCAACACCTGCTGGCAAGTCAAGGTTTGACAAGCTGTCAATTGTTGCGGCTGTAGGGGACACGATCTCCAATAGCCTCTTATGTGTTCTTAGCTCGAACTGTTCTCTAGACCTCTTGTCTATGTGAGGACCTCTAATGACGGTATATTTCTCAATTCTTGTCGGCAAAGGAATGGGGCCAACAACTTTAGCCCCAGTCCTTAAAGCCGTATCGATTATCTTTGATGTACTTAGGTCAACAACCCTGTTGTCGTAACCTCTCAATTTGATTCTGATTTTAGATTGACCTGCCATATAGTTTAGTTTAACCAAATATTTTGGTTACTACTCCTGCTCCTACCGTAAGACCACCCTCACGAATAGCAAACCTAACACCCTCTTCTAATGCGATTGGGGTGATAAGCTTAACTTTAAACTTTAGGTTATCTCCTGGCATGACCATTTCAACACCTTCAGGAAGTGTGATTTCTCCTGTAACGTCAGTTGTTCTGACATAAAATTGAGGTCTATAGCCATTAAAGAATGGTTTTTCTCTTCCACCTTCATCTTTTGTTAAGATGTAGGCCTCTGCCTCAAATTCTGTCTTTGGTTGAACTGATCCTGGAACTGCTAGTACCTGACCTCTTTCAATATCTTCTCTATCCACACCTCTTAATAATAGCCCTACGTTATCTCCAGCAATTGCTTCATTCATTGATTTCTTAAACATTTCAACACCGGTGACAACAGTTTTCCTAGTATCTTTTATACCTACGATTTCTGCTTCTTGGTTAAGGACTACTTTTCCTCTTTCAATCTTACCGGTTGCAACTGTACCTCTACCTTTAATTGAAAATACGTCTTCAATAGGCATAAGGAATGGTTTTTCAGTATCTCGTACAGGAGTTGGGATATAATCGTCAACAGCTTGCATAAGATCCTCAATTGCTTTAACTGATTCAGCATCTCCTTCAAGAGCCTTGGTTGCAGAACCTCTTATAACTGGAGCGTTCTCATCAAACCCATACTTCTTAAGGAGTTCTCGTACTTCCATCTCAACTAGATCCAGAAGTTCTTTATCTGATACTAAGTCAACTTTATTTAAAAACACTACAACGCTTGGAACATTAACCTGCTTAGCAAGTAACAAATGCTCTCTAGTTTGTGGCATAGGACCATCAGTTGCAGCTACTACCAAGATAACACCATCTGTTTGAGCTGCACCTGTAATCATGTTCTTAATATAGTCTCTGTGTCCTGGCATATCGACGTGAGCATAATGTCTTGTTGCTGTTTCATACTCAACGTGAGTAATGTTAATAGTAATTCCTCGTGCTTTTTCTTCAGGAGCTTTGTCAATCTGATCGACTTTTTGCGCTTGAGCAAATCCCTTGGTGGAAAGCACATTTGTAATTGCCGCGGTTAGAGTTGTCTTACCGTGGTCAACATGTCCCATGGTTCCAATGTTTACATGAGGCTTGTTTCTTACATAATCTGTCATTTTTATTGCCTTTCAAAATTTATACTTTTATTTTCTAAACAACGTAATTTATACGCAATTGTACAGATAAAATCAAGGAGTTTTGCCTTTATTGACAGAAATCCGAGTTATCTGGACCGTGAAGCTATACCATCTACTATGTTTTGCGGTACTTCTTCGTAGTGACTTGGCTCCATAGTAAAGTACGCTCTACCTTGTGTCATACCTCTTAATTCAGTCGCATACCCAAACATTTCAGCCAATGGTACTTTAGCTGCAATGGAGACCGCAGTCCCTCTAGTAGTTGTGCCTTCAATTCTACCTCTTTTTGAGGATAAATTACCTATTACATCTCCCATATAATCTTCCGGTACAACCACTTCAACCTTCATAATAGGTTCAATCAGATAGGTATCTGCTTTTTTCTGAGCTGATTTAAATGCTTCCGAGGCAGCTATTTTAAATGCCAGTTCTGACGAGTCAACATCGTGAAAGGACCCATCATAAAGTGTAACAGCAAAATCCACGACTGGGTACCCTGCAATAACACCACTTTCAGCTGCTTCTTTTATACCTTTTTCAACTGCTGGGACATATTCCTTTGGTATTGAACCCCCTACAATCTTGTCTATAAATGCAAATCCTTCACCACGAGCTTTAGGTTCCATTCTAATTACAACATGCCCATATTGTCCTCTACCACCTGATTGTCTAATGTACTTACCTTCTTGTTCAACCGTTTTCCTTACTGTTTCTCTATATGCAACTTGTGGTTTGCCGGTATTTACTTCCACATTAAATTCTCTTTTTAATCTATCCACTTTAATTTCTAGGTGTAATTCTCCCATACCGTGTATTAGAGTCTCACCAGTTTCAGGATTAGACTTAACCTTAAATGTAGGATCTTCTTCTAAAAGTTTTTTCAATGATTCCCCTAGCTTATCTCTGTCTGATTTTGTCTTTGGTTCGATAACTATGCCTATAACTGGTTCGGCAAAATCTATAGATTCTAAAACTATTGGATGCGATTCTGCACATAAAGTGTCACCTGTAGTCGTCATAGACAACCCGACAGCAGCGCCGATTTCACCTGCTCGTATTTCTTTTAATTCTTCTCTATGATTTGCATGCATTAACAGTATGCGACCTAATCTTTCTTTCTCCCCTTTGGTAGTATTTAAAAGATAGGTACCTGCTGCTATTTTGCCTGAATACACTCGAAAGAATGTTAACCTACCTACATAAGGATCTGTTTGTATTTTAAATGCCAGAGCTGTAAACGGAGCATCTTCTTCTGATGTAAGTGTAATCTCCTCACCTGATGTAGTATGTGCAATTATTGGCGGCGTATCTAAAGGAGATGGCAAGTAATTTACAACTGCATCAAGTGCGGCTCTGGATGCAATACCTCTGCCGTCCCCACCTAATACTGCATAAAATGTGCCTGAGAGTACTGCTTTTCTTAAAGCACTTCTAAACTCATCATCCGTAATATCGCCTTCAGCTAAATATTTCTCCATAAGGGCTTCATCGTATTCAACTACTGCCTCAAGGAGTTTAGTTCTATAGTCATTAACTTGTGCCATCATCTCTTCTGGAATCACCCCTTCATCAAAATCATGTTGTTTAAATTCTGTATATGTATGAGCTTTTTTAGTTATTAAATCTACAATGCCATACATATCTTTTTCAAAACCCAATGGGAGTGAAATAGGATGTGCATTCTTTGTAAGTTTTTCACGAATAGAGTTTAAACTCTTATAAAAATCACCACCGATTTGATTTATTTTATTAACAAAACAAATGCGTGGGACAGAATATTTGTCGGCTTGTCTCCAGACAGTTTCAGATTGAGGTTCCACACCCATCTTGCCATCAAACACAACAACAGCTCCATCTAATACACGCAGTGATCGCTCAACTTCTGCTGTGAAATCAACGTGTCCGGGAGTATCAATAATGTTTATTCGATGCTCATTCCAAAAACAAGTGGTAGCAGCTGAAGTAATGGTGATTCCTCTTTCACGTTCTTGAACCATCCAATCCATTTGAGTGTCTCCCTCATGTACCTCACCAATCTTATGAGTTTTCCCAGTGTAATATAAAATACTTTCGGTTAAAGTTGTTTTCCCTGCGTCAATGTGAGCAATAATACCAATGTTTCTTATTTTATTAAGAGGATAGGTTTTTTGTTCAATAGTGGCCATAGTATTACCTTAAAACCTAAAGTGTGAAAACGCTTTATTAGACTCGGCCATTTTATGTGTATCGTCTCTTGTTTTGATTGCAGAACCTACACCTTCATGAGCATCGCTAACTTCTTTAAATAATCTTTCAATCATGTCTTTGCCGTTTTTTGCACGAGCAGCAGCAATTAACCATCTGATTGCAAGAGCTTCAGATCTTTCATGCTTCACTGGCATTGGAACCTGATAAGTAGCCCCACCAACTCTTCTGGAACGTACCTCTTGTTTTGGCATTATATTCTTGATGGCATCCTCAAACTTTTTCAATGCTTCTTTTCTATCTTCAGATAATCTATCAAGGACTGAATAGACTATTGTCTCTGCTGTAGATTTTTTGCCATCGTACATGAGTATATTAATCATGCGGGCAATAAGTTTTGATTTATATAGTGTATCTGGTTGTATTATTCTTTTTTTTGCTCTTTGTGATCTCATGTTTATTTAGCTTTTGCTGCTCCTTCTTTTTTTGTACCATAGATCGATCTCGAAGTCTTTCTTTTCTCAACTCCACCAAGATCGTACTTACCACGTACAATTGTATATTTTATACCAGGAAGGTCTTTTACTCTACCCCCTCGTACTAAAACTACAGAGTGTTCTTGTAATCTGTGGCCTTCACCCGGAATGTATGCGGTTATTTCAGAGCCATTTGACAACCTAACTCTTGCTACTTTTCTAAGTGCTGAGTTTGGCTTTCGTGGAGTCTGTGTTTTAACCACTAAGCAAACACCTCTTTTATAAGGTGCTTTCTTCTGAACAGGTCTTCTATTTAAGGTGTTGAATGAAAAGGACAAAGCCTTATTCTTTTTCTTAGCACCTTTTGATTTTCTTTTTACTCTAAGTAATTGGTTTATTGTTGGCATGTTATTCTATCCTTGCTTCTGTTCCTGTAGGAATCAGTCTACCAATTATGACGTTTTCCTTAAGACCTAAAAGCTTATCTACCTTACCAGAGGCTGCTGCTTCGGTCAATACTTGAGATGTCTGAATAAAGGATGCTGCTGCCAAAAAGCTATCAGTCTTAAGTGACGCTTTGGTTATACCAAGAAGCGTAACCTTGGCTTCTGCAGGTTCGCCGCCTACCGCAAGTACTTCTTCATTCACTTCCTCAAATTTTGCTCTGGTTACTATTTCTCCAGCTAAGAACTCAGTATCGCCGGAATTCTCAATTCTAACAATATTAAACATTTGTTTAACGATAACCTCAATATGCTTGTCGTTTATGGAAACACCCTGTGATGCGTAAACTCCTTGTACTTCGTTTACAATATATTTCTTAGTGCCAGCAATACCTACTGTTCTAAGAAGTTCTGTGAGATCAAGATTACCAGATGTTAGCTTATCGCCTTTTTCAACATATACACCGTCTTCTACAATTATTTCAAGAGATGGATCAACTACATATTCTACGAATTGTTGATCTTGAACTTTATCTTCAGCAACAATTGCTACTTTGCGTTCGTCACCTGAAATTGAAAGCTTAACAGTACCGGAAATCTCGGCCATAATTGCTATATTTTTTGGATTTCTAGCTTCAAACAGTTCTTCAACACGTGGTAACCCTTGTGTAATATCTTTACCAACAATACCACCAGTGTGGAAGGTTCTCATGGTTAGCTGTGTTCCAGGCTCACCAATTGATTGAGCTGCAGAAATACCAACTGCCATACCAATCTCTACAGGCTTACGTGTCATTAAGTCAGTGCCATAACAATGGGAACAAACTCCTCGAGTCGTTTTACACTCTAGTGGTGTTCTAATGATTATAGTTTCGATACCTGCTTTTTCGATTTCATCTAATACACTGCTTGATAAGAATGTATTTCTCTTAAAGAGAACCTTACTATCTTTCTTTGCATCGTCAGCAAGAAATCTACCTGCATATCTTGTTTTAAATGGATCAATGAGTGTACCTTCACCGACTTTAACTTCTCTACCTTCGGTAGTTCCACAGTCATCTTCTCTGACTAATATCTCTTGAGCAACATCTGCAAGTCTTCGGGTTAGATAACCTGCATCAGCAGTTTTTAACCCTTTATCTACAAGTCCTTTTCTAGCTCCTCTTGATCCAATAAAGTATTCTAACCCTGAAAGACCAAGTTTATAGTTACCAAGAATTGGCAGTTCTACAACTTTCCCGGTAGGATCAGAAATCAAACCTTTTATACCTGCAATCTGCTTTAACTGATCGGTATCTGCTCTAGTTGCTTTGGATTTCATTAAAACCTTAATTGGGTTCTTTTCATCGAGTGCTTCCCAAGCTAATTTCCCTACATCAGAAGTTACCTTAATCCACACATCTTGTTTTGATCTTGAAGATTCTTTTTGGGTAATAAGACCACGCTTATAGTTTTTATCAATTTCTGCAACAGCTTGTTTACCTTCATCTACAAGAGCATCAAGACTTGTAGGAACTTCAAAGTCACTTAGTGAGACAGAGTGCCCTGAAATTGTTCCATAATTTAACCCAAGTTCTTTTATATCATCTATAAGATTGACCACTACTTCTTTATCTTCCAGATCGAGGGCTCTTGCTAAAATCTTACCAATATCAGTTTTTGTAATAGGACTGTTTATATATTCGAAGCTAGTTGGTAAAATCTTATTGAAAATAATTCTCCCTGCGGTTGTTTCAACTAGCTCACCATTCATTCTAACTTTAAGTAGTTGCCTTAAGGAGATAGATTTTTCACCTTCTAATGCATATAGCACCTCGTCAGTATTTGCAAAGACTCGTTTTGGCATTGGGTGTTCTTCATTTAGAACAGTCATGTAGTAAAGACCAAAAATCATAATCTTTGAAGGAGCTGCAATCATGGAGCCATCAGATGGTTTAAGCAAATTTTCAGTGGATATCATAACCCTTTTAGCTTCTTCAACAGCTTTGGTTGACAGAGGTACATGGATAGACATCTGGTCACCATCAAAGTCAGCGTTATATCCACCTGTAACTACAAGTGTTAATTGCACCGCATTACCTTCAATAAGTTTGGGGTAGAATGCTTGGATACCAAGTCTCCACAATGTAGGTTGCCTATTAAGTAATACTGGATGTCCTTTGACAACTTCTTCGAGTATTGCCCAAATCTCTGGTCCTCTTGCTTCGAGAACAAACTTTGCACTCTTTACATTTGGTGCATAGCCACGAGCCAAAATTTCTCGTAGAACCATTGGCTTGAATAACTCAAGAGCCATTTCTTTTGGTAAGCCACATTCATTAAGTTTAAGCGTAGGTCCGTTTACAATAACTGATCTACCAGAGTAGTCTACTCTTTTTCCAAGCAAGTTAAGTCTAAATCTGCCTTGCTTACCTTTAAGCATATCTGCAAGAGATCTTAATTGTTTTTTCCCTTTGGTATTTCTTAAGTTTTGTCTTTGTTTAGTCGAGTCAAACAGTGCATCCACAGATTCTTGGAGCATTCTCTTCTCATTGCGGATTATAATTTCAGGGGCACCTAAATCTAAGAGCCTTCTAAGTCTATTATTTCTGTTTATAACTCTTCTGTATAAATCATTTAAATCTGAAGTTGCAAATCTTCCACCATCAAGTTGAACCATTGGTCGAAGATCCGGTGGTATAACAGGTAATACGTCTAATACCATTCTGTTTGGATTGATATTTGCCCTTCTAAAACCTTCAACAACTTTAAGTCTTTTTGAAAGTTTTAGCGCTTTCTGACCCTTGGATTTATCAAGGTCCTCACTTAATTCAGTTGATAATTCATTTAAATCCATAGAATCTAAAACTGTAAGTATGGCATCAGCACCAATTTCTACTTTACAGAAATGATCTATGTAGTCGATTAGATTATAGTATTCAGTGTCTGCAAGAACTGACAGTCTATCAATGGCTTCTATTTTCTTTTGGACAATCTTATAGCCTCTTTCAAGCTCATCGGTTTGTCTAGCAAATTCGTCATTCAATCTAACAACACTCTGTTTTAATTTAAGATCGGCTTCTTCTTTTGAAAAACCTTCTTTGCCTTTATTTTCTTTATTATATTCTTTTGAATATTCTTCAATTCTTCTATCTACTTCTTTTTTAAGTCTTTCTTTTGCAGCTACTAGATCTCTTTCAACTTTGGTTATAGCTTCTGCTTTTTTAGCATGCTCAATTTCCGTAACGATAAATGATGAGAAATAGATGATAGATTCAAGGTTGCGCGGAGATATATCCATTAATAGTGCCATGTTTGAAGGAATACCTTTGAAGAACCAGACATGTACTACAGGAGAAGCTAGTTTAATATGTCCCATTCTTTCACGTCTAACTCGTGAATGCGTAACTTCAACACCGCATTTATCGCAGATAACACCTTTGTATCTTATTCTCTTGTATTTTCCACAGTGACATTCATAATCACTGACTGGTCCAAATATTCTTTCATCAAAAAGGCCATCGCGTTCAGGTTTGAACGTTCGATAGTTTATGGTTTCTGGTTTTGTAACCTCACCATAAGACCATCCAAGCATATCTTCATTGGATGCAAGGTAAATTTGTAAGGCATCAAATTCTTTAAGATCTGATAAGTTTCTCATATATTTTTATTCTCCTATTCGGATGCTTCCTCCTCTGTAAGCAGCGTTGCGCCTAGAGGATTAATTCCTAAACACAAACCATTAATTTCTCTCACTAAAAGTTTAAATGATTCAGGAACTGAAGATTCTTTTATTTCTTCACCCTGTAAAATAGATTTGTAAGCTTGAGTTCTACCTACCAGATCGTCAGATTTAATAGTTAGAATTTCTTGTAAAACGTGTCTTGCACCATACGATTCAAGTGCCCAGACTTCCATTTCTCCAAATCTCTGACCACCAAATTGTGCCTTACCACCGAGCGGCTGCTGTGTGATAAGCGAGTAGGGTCCTGTTGATCTGGCATGCATCTTTTCCTCTGCAATATGGTAAAGCTTTAGAATATAGGTGGAACCTACAACAACATCTCCTTTAAAGTATTCACCTGACCTACCATCTATAAGTTTCATTTTTCCACTTAAAGGTAAACCCGCTTCAGCTAGTTGTGCTTGGACATAAGTATAAGGTTCGCCTTCAAAGTTATAGATGGTATATTTCTTATTTAACTTCCTTCCGGCAAAACCTAAAGGTGCTTCTAAGATCTGACCTACATTCATACGTTTTAAGACTGCTTCTGATGAAAAGATGATATCGATTGCGGTACCGTCTTCAAGATGAGGCATATCAATTGCAGGAACTATTTTTGAAATAACACCTTTGTTACCATGTCGGCCTGCAAGTTTGTCACCTACTTCAATCTTTCTTCTTTGTGCCACGTAAACTGTAATTTCTCGTAAAACACCTGCACCAAGATTATTATTATCATTCTTATCAACTTGCTTGATTGCAATAACAATACCATGTTCACCATGAGGCATAACAAGCGAGTTATCTTTAACTTCTTTTGCTTTTTCACCAAATATTGCTCTTAACAGTCGTTCTTCTGCAGATAATTCTACGTCCCCCTTTGGAGCAACTTTACCCACTAAAATATCCCCTGCTTTAACCTTGGAGCCAACAGCAACAGTACCGTCAGCATCGAGGTGTCTTAAGACATCATCTGGAACATTTGGAATATCTCTAGTAACTTCTTCTGGCCCTAATTTAGTTTCAAGAACTTGAACCTTGTGATCTGTAATGTGAATTGATGTAAGAACATCTTCTTTCACTAATCTGTCGGAAATAATAATACCATCTTCATATTCATACCCTTGCCAAATCATGTAGGCGGTAAGTAAGTTGGTGCCAAGTGAAATCTCTCCTCCTACAACTGAAGGACCTTCTGCAAGCGCATCACCTTTTTTGACTTTTTGACCACTTGAGACAACAACCTTTTGGTTTATGCTTGTATCTTGGTTTGATTGTTCAAACTTGTGAACTTTGTGAGTTACTTTGCCTATTTTTGCGTAATCTACAATGATTTTATTTGAATCAGCATACTCCACAACACCGTCATGTTCTGCTGCAATTATGTAGCCTGTATTTTGTGCAATTACATCCTCTACACCTGTTCCAACTATTGGAGATTCTGCTTTAACTAAAGGAACTGCTTGGGACATTTGCTGGGTTGCAACAAGCGATCTGTTAACGTCATCGTGAGATAAGAAAGGAATAAGACCAGCTGAAATACCAACAACCTGCATCGGAACTAGTTCGATGTATTCTGCTTCAGTAACACTTCCTAGTGAGTAATTTGAGCCTCTACGTAATGGAACTTGTGTCTGTGTGATATACCCATTGTCATCTACTGTAACAGATCGATCAGTTATATTGTGTTTATCTTCTTCGTATGCTGGAAGGTATGTAACCTCATCGGTAATCTTAATTCTGCCATCAGCTTCTTTTAACAATTTAACATATGGGGTTTCTAAAAAGCCGAATTCATTAACATAGGCGTACATAGCAAGATATGTAATAAGTCCAATGCTCTGTCCTTCAGGAGTTCTTACGGGACATACTCTACCAAAGTGAGTGTAGTGTACGTCTCTAACTGCCATACTTGCTCTTTCTTTAGTAAGACCACCTTTTCCAAGGACAGACATTCTTCTCAAGTGATCCAGAGAAGTAAGTGGGTTTTGTTGGTCTAAAAATTGAGATAATTGGCCTGAAGCAAAAAAGCTATGTACTTTTGATGCCACTGCTCTTGGAGATATTAAGATATTAGGAGTTGGGAGTTCTTCTCGTGGTTGTAAACTCATTCTTTCTTTAACATTCTTTTCCATTTGTAAAAACCCGACTCTTATTTCATTTTGAAGAAGTTCTCCAACTCGTTTTACTCTTCTGTTTCCTAGATTATCAACATCACTCACAGTTCTTTGTCCGTTATTTAGTTTAATAACCTCTTCTACAATTCTAACTATATCCTCTAATTGAAGTAATCGATGTTTCGGTTCATTAGGGAAATCAAGTCCAAGAGTTATATTTGTTTTAAATCTTCCTACTTTCCCAAGACTGTATCTGCGCTTATTAAAAAAAGTTGCCTCTACTAATGCTTCGGCATTTTCAAGTATCAAAGGTTCACCTGGTCGAACTTTTCTATAGATTTCGATTGCTGCTTCTTGTCTTGTAGATGCAGGATCTTTTGCAAGAGTTGCACCTATGTAGCTCATTTCAGGATCGGTATCTACATGTTCAAATGTTTTTAAAATGTCTTCATCTGTTTCTAGGCCAAACACTCTTAACAGTGTTGTCAAAGCAATTTTACGTCTGCGGTCTATCTTTACGCTAATAGCGCCACTGCGTGAAGTTTCAATCTCTAGCCAAACACCATTTTTAGGAAGAATCTTCGCCCCACCTAGCATCTTGCCTGTTGTCGGGGATGGAGAACCTGTAAAGAGAACACCTTCGGATCTTACTAATTGATTAACGACTACTCTTGATACTCCATTAATAATAAAAGTCCCCTTATTGGTTATAAGGGGTATATCTCCCATGTATATGTTTTGAGACTTGTCCTTCTTTGTAATTGGGTCTGAAATTGTTGCTGTCAAATACCACGGAGCGTCATATGTTCTTCCGGATCTAATAGCCTCTTCTTCTGTTATATTTGGCTTATCTACTTTCGAATTGGTTAGTTTTAAAACCCAGCCTTTTCCACTATAGTCTTCGATAGTCCCCAACTCCTCGAGTATTTCTGATATACCTTCTGTTAAAAACCATTCATAAGAATCAAGTTGCACACGGGATAAATTTGGTAATGGAAAAAGATTTTTTCTACTTGTAGATACATATCTCATTTAAATTAGCCTTTTTTAAATTTTTCAAGTAAAAGACACACACACCTGCATCTTTTACATACATTTTAATAAATACACTTAAGTGCCTATGGAGCAAAGTAAAACCTACCACAAGCGCATTTGTCTGTCAATAGAGTTTTAGAAAAAACCTACCTCTTTTGGAGGCCAAAACCTAAAAATAACAGCACCTAATATTCTATCACGTGTCACAACACCAAAGAACCTCGAATCTGCGGAATTCTCACGGTTGTCTCCAAGCACCATGTATTCATTGTCTCCAAGCCTTAAAGCTCGACCCTCCCTTATGAGTGTTCCTCCACTAGTACAAACTGCAGGAGCTAAATAGGTCTCATCCAGGCTAAATTTCTCTCCTTGTTTAGTTATAAAAACTTCACAGTCATTAATCTTAATTATGTCACCTGGCAAACCTACAATTCGCTTAACATAGTGAATATCGTTATCCCCTGGAGGTGTTAAAACTACAACTTCCCCTCGTGAGAAATCTCTATAGAGTTTTGAGACTCTTTGCACTAAAATTCTATCACCTGTAGCAAGAGTTGGTCGCATACTGGCTCCAGAAACTTGTTCAGGAAAAGCAACTAATTTAAAAATCACGATTAATACTATATACGAGACAATGATTGTTTCAGCTATTTCTACAATTGTTTCTTTTGGTTTCATGTTAGCTTATTAGCATACTCTCAAGTTCAGTAACTGAAGTAGCAATGTTCTTTAATTCTTGTTTTTGTTCTGTAGTCGGTGAACCATAACCCCAAGTAACAAAGATAAAATCAATCCCTGCTTTTTTTGCACTTTCAAAATCACTTAATCTATCTCCTACCAAGACACATTCCTTTGCAGCAAGACTGTGTTCTTTTAGTAATTTCTTTATTAGCTTGTGTTTGCGCATAAAGAGACCTTCACTTTCAAGTTGGGTAATATGACTTATATTATGGTGTTTTAAAAATGTCTTAATGTTTTCAACACTATTGCGTGAAACTATCGAACAGTGTTTCCCAGCTTTATAAAGTTTATTAAGTAATTCAAGCATACCTTCAAAAGGGGGTGCTGAAGGCATAAAAGCTTTGATTTGTTTTAAGAACTTACGGGAAATTAAGAAGAATTCAATAAAATTGATATCCAAAAACCTAAGTGCTTCAATGTCTGACATCTTTTTCAATCTTACTACATCTTCTTTGGTTAAAAATTTCGTACCATACTCTTTAAAATGAGAGTTATTTACATGGACAAAGACTTGTACGGTGTCTGCTATAGTACCGTCAAAATCTAACAAGATTAATTTTTTTTCTCTTAAAGACACATTCATAGACTATCAAATAAGTTGGAAATATAAAACACTAAGACTTGCCATGGCAGTTCTTGTATTTTTTGCCACTACCACAGGGGCATGGATCGTTTCGTCCAACTTTGGGGGTTGTTCTAACAGGTTCTACTTTAATAGCTTTTGCTTCATCAAGGACACCTGTTTCATAATCTTCTTTTGATACGGCTATGTTACTAAACATACTTTTTGAAGAATCGAGCCGAGCTTTTGACGCCTCACTATCTATATCAATCGACATGCGTGTTAGTCTCTCTGCAATACTTATATATATCTTAGATACCAGCAGCTCAAATTTGCGATGCCCTTCATTCTTAAATTCAACTATCGGATCTTTTTGTGCGTATCCCCTAAGTCCTATACCTTCCCTCAGATTATCCATATCAGTTAAATGATCCATCCACAACACATCAATTACCTCACGACTTACTTGGAATATAATATGCAGGAAAGTAGTAAGGCTAGTTTGAGTTTCAAAAGTATCCCAATGTTTTTCCTGATCAAAATCCGGATAATTTGTACGTAGTTTTTCGATAAACCATTCTTTAAATGCCTGCCCTTCCAAGGGACCAAACAGAATTCTTTTTCTTAATTTATAAACAACTGTTCGGTGAACGTTGATAACATCGTCCATCTCAACAACTCTTTTTCGACGATCAAAGTTAAGCCCCTCTACCTTTTTCTGGGCATTTTCTATTGCTTTGGATACAAGACTTGCTTCAAGAGGAACATTTTCATCCATTCCAAATCTACTCATGAGAGCTTCAATCTGAGCTCCCCCAAAGACCCGCATAAGTTCATCTTGTAAAGAAACATAAAACCTAGAAGATCCTGGATCTCCTTGTCGCCCTGCTCTACCTCTTAGCTGATTATCTATACGCCTAGATTCATGTCGCTCAGTACCAATAACATGCAGTCCTCCAAGTCCTACTATTTCTTGATAGTCTGCTGTAATTGCACTCTCACCACCCAACAGTATATCAACACCTCTACCTGCCATGTTGGTAGACACAGTAACAGCTCCTCTTTTACCGGCTTGCGAGATAATATTAGCTTCCTTTTCATGATTCTTAGCATTTAAAATCTCCGCCTTAACACCTCGGCGAGACAGTAGTTCGTATAGTAACTGGCTCTTATCTACTGATGTGGTACCAACTAAAACCGGTTGGCCGTTTTTATGTCTCTGAGCTATGTCATCAGCAACAGCTTTGAATTTGGCGGCTTCTGACTTATACACAACATCATTAAGATCAGTTCGATGAACGTCTTTATTGGTAGGGATTACTACTACATCAAGCTTATAAATTTTATAAAATTCTTCTGCCTCGGTTATAGCTGTTCCAGTCATACCAGAAAGTTTTTTATACAGTCTAAAATAGTTTTGATAAGAGATTTCAGCTACTGATCTTGATTCTTCTCGTATCTCTACTCCTTCTTTTGCTTCTATTGCCTGATGTAAACCATGAGAAAACGAATTATTAGGCAGCAATCTACCAGTGAATTGATCAACAATAACTATCTTGCCATCCTTGACTATATAATCTTTATCTTTTTCAAATAATGCTCGGGCAGTCAGTGCCTGCTCCATCAAATGAACCATTACAAAGTCTTCTTCATAAAGGTTTTTAACCCCAAGAAGTTTTTCAACTTTGCGAATACCCATATCCGTCAGATTTGCATTTCGAAATTTTTCATCAGCTTCAAAATCAATCCCTTTGAGTAAAGTGGAGACAATTCGGGCTGCTTCCATATATCTTTCTGCAGGTTGTGCAACACTGGTAGATATAATTAATGGTGTTCTTGCCATATCAATAAGAATTGAGTCCACTTCATCTACAATTGCAAAGAAATGTTCCCCATAACTACCGTCTTTACTCTGTTGCACTAAATCGTCAGGGGAGAAGGCCATATTGTCACGCAGATAATCAAAGCCAAACTCATGGTTTGTTCCATAGGTAATATCGGCATTATAGGCCTCTCTTCTCTCACATTGTTTAAGACGTACCGCGTAATCATCGTTGAATTCCTCACTGGTGTAAGCTTTATCATAGATATAAGCTTTCTCTTGCATAACAACACCAACAGACAAACCTAAGTAATCATAAACCGTCCCCATCCAACCTGCGCCATGGCGTGAAAGATAATCATTAGGTGTTACCAAGTGAACACCTCTGCCGGTTAAGGCATTCAAATATAAGGGAAGTGTAGCCGTAAGTGTTTTACCCTCACCTGTTTTTTGCTCTCCGATTTTACCTTGATGCAAAACGATACCTGCAAGGATCTGGACATCATAATGTCTTTTACCCAGAGTTCTAAAAGCGGCTTCTCTAACTAGCGCAAAGGCACGTGGGAGGATATCATCTATAAATGTAAGTTGTTTGTCTAAAGTTAACCCAGCAAGATCTCCTTGCCACTTTCTTGTTTGAGTAAGAATTTCTTCATGGCTTAGCCTCTTAACTTCTTCTTCTAAAGCATTTACTTTAGCAAGAATAGGACGCAGTTGAGTAAGTTGTTTTTCATTAGAGTCAAATAGCTTCGATAAAAACATGACGTAGAAGATTATATCACTTAATTTAACATACTAACTAACAAGACTAGGCCAATAATTAGTAAAACTCTATAAATAATAAAGACTTTAAGCGAATGATTACTAAGATAACCAAGTAAGAATTTAATCACAGCAATACCACCAATAAAACTTGCCATAAAGCCCGTTATAAAAAGTATCGGGGAGTATGAAAGGACTGACTGGTAGTTTTTAATTAATTCGTAACTGGCAGCTGCAAATACCATTGGAACGGATAACATAAAGGAAAATCTGGCTGCCTCAAGTCTACTTAAGCCGGAAAGGATACCTGCAGATATGGTGCTTCCAGATCTTGATACGCCGGGAAACAATGCAAAAATCTGGAAGATGCCAACGACTAATGCTTTGTGTGCAGATAGTGGGGCATGCTCTTTAGTAGATTTGCAATTATACATATCAGCAATAAAAAGAAGTACAGTGCCAAGCGTTAGAAAAAGTATCACGTATACCAATTGTCGAAATTCGCTTTCAATATAAGGTTCAAGTACAAGCCCAGCCATTATCGCAGGTAGGCAAGCCAGAACTATATATAGCCCAAGTTTTGCAGGTAATGAATAGGTAGTTACTTTTAATCCTTTAGTTTTAATATCAGTAAAAAGAGATCTTCCAACTTGATAAAAGTCTTTCCCAAAGACAAATAATAATGCACATAAGGTACCAAGATGAAGAACCGTATCAAATACTAACGATTGGATAGTCCATTTAAAGAGATGGGGAAGTATCACTAAATGTGCAGAAGATGAAACTGGCAGAAACTCGGTTAAGGCTTGACCGAAACCTAAAATGAGTGCTTGCAATATAGTCATGTCAGATATTCTTGCAGAAAATTAAGACATTATCAGAGTTTGTTTTACCGGCTACCACAGTCGACTTAACCTCACCAAAATGCATATGCAAATCTTGAATGAATGCATTGACATCGTCTTGATGATATCCCCAGTATAACCTATTAAAAACTACCCAACCTTCTCGTTTAACCACTTTTTTAAGTCCAGAAATAAAAGTACCTGTTTCTCCCAATTCGGGATATTTATCCCCAATATGCATATCTACAAAGATAGAATCAAATGAGTAGTATGGGATATTGTATGAATCTGGAGACGCGAGAACTTTAAGGGCGTCACCAACAATGACATGGGTATTCGGTATATCTTTGACAGAGAAATATTCCTCGGCAATCTTAACCATTTCTGGGTCATACTCAACGGCAGTCATTTGTATACCAGGAAACTCTTGTGCTAACAGATGAAGCAGTGTCCCTCCACCCATACCTAGAATAAGTATATTACCTATTTCGGGAAAATACTCCCTGTAACCCGCCACCGCTCTCCCCCAGTACATGTTCTTGCCTGAAGGAGAATCAAAGTTAACAGATTGCACTACCCCGTTTACACTAAGTTTTCTAGTCTTGCCAATATCTATTACTAGTATGTGTCCATTTACATCCGAATCACACTCATACACAGTCTTAGGTAGTATAATGCCATCAAATATCGTCATTATTGTTATAATATCGCAAAGTTTATTTTTTAGGTACTATTTCTTTGAAGTCCACATACTTTTGAAGGACCTCCGGAACAAGTACACTTCCTGAGGCTGTTTGAAAATTCTCTAGAAGCGCAGCAAGAAGCCTAGGGGATGCTGCTACCGTATTGTTAAGTGTATAGACATATTTCAACTTGCCGTCTTTTGCCTTATACCTAATATTTAGTCTACGCGATTGGAAATCATTAAAATAGGAATCTGAATGAGTTTCCCTGTATACACCTTGCGATGGAAACCATGTCTCTATATCATATTTTTTCCTCTGGCCCGCACCCATATCACCGCTACACATTAATAGAACATGATACGCAAGTCCAAGACCTTGAAGTATCTCTTCAGAAAAAGAGAGCATCTTGTCGTGCCACACACGCGTCTCTTCTTCATCTGCTGTTGTTAAGACAACTTGCTCCACTTTTGTGAAATGATGTACTCTAAATAACCCTTTCGTGTCTTTGCCATATGAGCCAATCTCTCTTCGATAGCATGGACTTATACCAGCTAGTTTTATAGGTAAATCTTCTTCTTTAAGAATCTCATCTGCGTAATAGGAGGTTAGAGAAACTTCCGCAGTCCCAATTAAAGCAAGTCCATCTTGGGTTTTATAGTGATCTTCTTCACCCCATGGAAAATAACCTGTACCTGTAAAATACTCGGGTTTAACCATCCACGGTACTTCAAATAAATCAAAGCCTTTCTCTCTCATGGCATCTAGTGAGTATCTAAGTAATGCATTTTGTAAAAGTACGCCTTCATTCTTTAAAAAATAGCCTCTAAAGCCTGCAATTTTAGCCCCACGATCTACATCAGCAATATCTAGAGCTAAAGCTAAATCAAGGTGATCTTTAACTTCAAAACTAAAGTCAGGAAGTAACCCAACTTTTTTTAGCTCGACATTTCCACGTTCATCGCTACCAAATGGAACATCGTGTGCAGGTGGATTAGGCACCCACAGTAACAAGGTATCGAGTCTATCTTTAAGTGATTTTAAAGTTGCTTCCATGCTTCCAAGCTCTTCTTTTACAGAGGTAGCTTCTTTAATTAATTGCTCTCTGTCATCAGAGCTAACTTTACCTATGTTATCCGAAAGCTTATTACGCAATGTTCGATGCAACTCGACTTTTTGCAGTAAGGCTATATATTCTTGATCAATTTCAAGTATTTTATCTATATCTACTGTTCCATTAAGTTGTTTGTCACTTACGGCTTTTTTAACAAGCTCTCTATTTTCTCTAATGTATTTAATATCTAACATGTATCAACCTTCCATAAACTAATTTTATACTTATGATCACTAAAAACAAAAAAACCTCGGCATTAAAGCCGGGGTCTATTAGACGGTACCACCCGATTAGTTTTCTTATTTACAGCTATAACGGGCATTCCCGCCCTTGCATTTCCTCAAGGGAGCTAAGAGAGTGGAAAGCTCTCCTAATCGCTTTTATATACTAAGGTGATTATATAGAAATACTTATCTAATGCAACACATACATTAGGAGAAA